>JAYTXX010000084.1:0-21229 GCA_043742725.1 Bacteroidota bacterium
ATGGAAGTCAATTTTTTATTACTCACGTTGCCACTCCTTGGTTAGATAATCATCATACTATTTTTGGACACGTGATTACTGGGCAAGATATTGTGAATGCTATTCAGCAAGGCGATACGATTATTAAAATAAAAATTATTCGTAAAGGAAAACTTGCCAAAAAATTTAAAGCCGATAAAGTTTTTGCAGAGTTGAATAAGTAGTTTTTTTGATTTTGCAACGAAACTATTTTATACTTATATGGAATGAAAAACCAAATTATTTACTCAAAAAATCAGCATCGTTTAAATCACTTGTATTGCGTTGGCTTTTAATTTTTATTCAAATTGTTTAGAGTGTTGTGCAACAGCCACCGGTGTTGTGCGTTCGTTGTTTCTTTATATTTTCATTGTCTGTAATACAAATATGATAAATCATTTCTTAAGTATCCTTGACATTTCATTGCTTATGTCATTAAAATACTGATGTAAAACATTATATTTTATATGTAGTTCGGTCTCGGCTTTATCTCGTTCATTTTTCAAACTATCTTCTTTAACCTCGCTGAAAGTTGCGATTTCTCCAATGTCAAATGTTTGTATTTTTGCTATGGTTTCCTGTATTAAATTATTTTCTTCAGTTATAGTTAAGAAATGAGTAATGGTTGCAAAGTATTCTGCAAATGCTCCGTTTAGTTTATCTTGGAACATTAAGCCGTTATGATTTGCAGCTAAACTCTTTTGAAAATAAACGTCCATATGTTTTATGTTACCCTCATTGGCGACTATTTCCTGCAAACGATACCAATAATTTGTGTCAAGACAATAAAATATTCGCAACTTATAATAACCGTTAATTAAGAAAGCAATTCTTCTTTCTTCATATATAAGTTCTCTTTTTTTATTTTTATTTTCCTTACTACGAATAAACATTTGGGGAATGATGCCAGTTAGAATAGCACCAATAATAACTCCCGCTAAACCAATTAAAGCAACTTGGTTATTAGAAAATCCTTCGTGATGGTGGAACATTTCACAAATTGTTATTAACCCAAATCTCATTTTGTTACTACTCTTGATGAATTCATAATATTAATTATTGTTTAGTCCGAAAGAATTTGTTCCCAATTTTTTCTTGTATAAAGTTTCTTTCTGTGTTGCTTGTTCTTGAGTAATTGTCTTTGGAAGCAACATCAAAATTGAAAACGAATAATTGTCTGCGTAGTTTTTGTTCTTGCTCCAAAGTTCTTTCAGCGTTTTGTTGTTGCCGTGTCCTGTGTTTGCGTATGAACTCCATCTACCCCAGACTCCTTCTGCTCCCCAAGTTGAACCAACATATTGCTTTCCTGTTTTGGTATCGCTAATTAAATAAACAGCGTTTGTTGCAGACAACATTCTTTTCCAGTCAGGATATTTGTTTTTTATTATTTCTTTCAACTGTTGGAATGAAAGAATAAAGTCAAAGTCCCTAAAGATTTGGAAGTGAAGCCCAGGTTGAATTTCAACAACCTCTTTTCTATTGTAAAGGTATTGGTCCCATTTGATTGCACCTTTTCCCCAATCAATGATTACTCTTTCTTTAAGGTCTTCAAATCCTCCTACTTCTATAAGTTTATATTTGTAATGGTACCACATATGTGTATCGCCAAATGTTAATTTAGTTTTTCCTTTTAAATCTTTTTCGTCTATTTCCTCCAATTTAGTTTCTCTTTTGCTTCCCGCTACTTTAAATACACCAATAAATCTTGCAAGTGTTCCACTTTCACCAATAAAAGAAACAATATAATCAACACCCCAAAAGACATCTTTTGATTGCCGAGATTGATATTCTAAAAATTTACGCTTGTCTGTGCGATATAAATTGTAAAGGTCAATGCGCGTATCCTTATGTCGGACAAGTTTGGTGTCAGATTCTTTGTTTAATCCCCGATTAAAAAGTAGTTCTTGAATTGTTATCATTTTTTATTAATTAAGTTCGGTTAGCACGTCCAACACAATGACGCACAACATTCCGCTAAACGAAACTAGTTTCGAATATTTCACAATTATCGGAAGGTTGATTTTTTATCAAACATCCTAACAAATAGGTTTTTATATAATTTGCTATTCTTTTCACTCGTTCCGTATATTTTTTAAACATTTATTTTATTTGTAAATGTATTTAATTTTTTTACAAATCATCAAACATTTTTTATCATAACAATCCTACAAAATCTGCGTTCCATTTCCCCTCGTTCTCAAACCATTTTTCTGAAAAAGAAAAACACTCGAACTGACAACGCACAATTAGCACATCTTCAAATTAATTTATTAGCACATTATTTTTTTCTCTGCGTCTCTGCGAGAAATATTTCTTTGCAAACTCTGCGTTAAAAACACCTTCTCGATACATTTTATAAAATATGCAAATACTCTACTTAAAGAAGAATTGCCCACATTGAAAACAATTTTGAAATCCACGAATTTTAAATAAAACATCGTTTGGAGATAAAACCCAAGCTAAATTTCTTCGGCTTTTTTTTTAATTATTTCAAAATAAATTCTTCCATATTATCGGGTGAAATGATACTTGTTTGTTTGGGTTTGTATTCATTCACAAAAGTTTTGGTAAAACTGGTTTTGTTTTTTGTATTCCACTTAAATTCCCAAGCAAAAAGTTTTCCATCTTTTTCTTCAATGTAATCTATTTCTTGTTGTGCTGTAGTTCGCCAAAAGTATTGATTACAATACAATTGCTCATAATGAATAAATTTTTGTCGTTCACTAATCATAAAATTTTCCCACAATGCACCTTTGTCGTTTCGCGATGCTAAAGAACTAAATTGATTAATCACCGCATTTCGAATTCCATTATCAAAAAAATAAATTTTTCTCGATTTTTTTAATTCGTTCCTCAAGTTTCTACTAAATGAATTTAAACGGAAAACAATAAATGCTTTTTCAAGCAATTGAATATATTTTTCTACCGTTTCCTTATCCAAGCTACATAACTGCCCCAGCTCATTATACGAAACTTCACTTCCAACTTGAAATGCAAGAGCTTGTAATAATCGTTCTAATTTTTCGGGTTTTTGAATGCGCTCCCAAGTTAAAATATCTTTGTATAAATAGCTATCTGCAAGTGATTTGATAATTGCTTTTTCATCACCTATATTATTTATTACATCAGGATAATAACCATAAATCAAACGATTTTCAATTAATCGTTTTTCTGTCAATAAACCATGATGATTTACCATTTCCTGAAATGATAAGGGATACATTAAAAATTCCCATTTTCTTCCTGTCAATGGTTCATTGATTTTATTTGCCAACTCAAAAGCAGACGAGCCTGTTGCAATTACTTTTATATTTTTTAATTGGTCTGTAATAATTTTAATACACACACCAATATTTTCAATACGTTGCGCTTCATCAATTATTAAAAACCGATGTTTTCCAATGATTGATTTTAATTTGGTAGCATTCGCTTTTGATAATAATTGACGAGTATCCGAATCATCACCATTTAACCACAGTGTATTTTCAGATAAAGCGAGTTGTTTTATTAATGTAGTTTTTCCTACTTGTCGAGGACCAAGTACAATAATTGCTTTGCTATCTTTTAATCTTTTGTCTAATTGTTTTTGAAGAAGTCTTTCTATCATAACAATACAAATTTATGATGTTTTTCGGATGAAATCGAAAATTATTATAATATTTTTCGGATGAAATCGAAAATTATTATGTTTTCAGAAAAAATTTATTCCTTCTTCATCGGTTTCAAAGCAACAATAGCATCATCAATGGATTTAATATTTTCAAATGAAAGTGTGAGTTTGCCATTATTTTCTTTCATTTTGCAAACACGTTGATTGTGTTGCACATATTTTAAAACAGTCGTAAATGCTTCACTTTGATAGTAAGGCGAATCTTGTTTTGGAATAAAATAACCAACCACTCTATTGTTTTTCAACAACAGTTTTTCAAAACCAATTTCCATAGCCAGCCAACGCAAACGTATGGTATGAATCAATTCTACTGCTTGTTCTGGGATAGGTCCAAAGCGGTCAATCAAGCGAGTTTCAAATGCTTTTAATTCTTCTTCATTTTTAGAATCATCCAATTCGCGATAAAGCGTTAAGCGCTCTGTGATATTATTCACATAATCATCAGGAATTAAAATTTCCATATCGGTATCAATGGTGCAATCGGCAACATAGTGTTGGTTGGCGTGATGATGAATTTTTCGATTGAACGAATCGCCCATACTCAATTCTTCATTCTCCATTCTCAATTCCATTATTGCTTCATCCAATATTTTTTGGTACATCTCAAAACCAATTTCATTGATAAAACCACTTTGTTCGCCACCCAATAAATTTCCAGCACCTCTTATGTCAAGGTCGCGCATAGCAATGTTGAAGCCACTTCCAAGCTCCGAAAATTCTTCAATAGTTTTTAATCGTTTGCGTGCTTCATTCGTGAGTAACGAAATTGGAGTAGTTAACAAATAACAAAATGCTTTTTTATTAGAACGACCAACACGTCCACGCATTTGATGCAAATCGCTCAAACCAAACATGTGTGCTTGATTTATTATTATAGTATTTGCGTTGGAAATATCCAATCCTGCTTCAATAATAGTAGTAGCAACCAACACATCGTATTCGCCTTCCACAAAGCCCAACATTACTTCTTCTAATTTATCGCCATCTAATTGTCCGTGACCAATTGCAATTTTTACATCAGGACACAAACGCTGAATCATTCCTGCAATTTCTATAATATTTTGAACACGATTGTGCACAAAAAAAACTTGTCCGCCACGCGAAACTTCAAACATCACAGCATCTCTAATAATTTCTTCATTAAAAGTATGCAGTTCCGTTTGTACCGGATAACGATTGGGTGGTGCAGTATTTATAACCGACAAATCGCGTGAGCCCATCATCGAAAATTGTAATGTTCTTGGAATAGGCGTTGCAGTAAGCGTAAGCGTGTCCACACTTTCTTTCAATGTTTTTAATTTATCTTTTACAGCAACACCAAATTTTTGTTCTTCATCAATAATAATTAATCCAAGGTCGTTGAACTTTACACTTTTTCCAACAATGCCGTGTGTTCCAATCAAAATATCTACTTGACCTTTTTCCAATTTTTCTAATGTTTCTTTTTGCTGCTTTGCAGATTTAAAACGATTGATGTAATCAACCTTCACAGGAAAATCTTTTAATCGTTCCGAAAAAGTTTTGTAATGCTGAACAGCAAGAATAGTAGTAGGTACAAGCACAGCCACTTGTTTGCCATCGGTAGCTGCTTTGAATGCAGCACGAATAGCAATTTCTGTTTTACCAAAACCAACATCACCGCAAACAAGCCTATCCATAGGTGCATCAGCTTCCATATCTTTTTTCACATCAATGGTTGCTTTTACTTGGTCGGGTGTATCTTCATAAATAAATGATGCTTCAAGTTCAGTTTGAAAATAAGTATCGGGACTAAAACTAAAACCTTTTAATGCTTTTCGTTTTGCATACAATTGAATTAAATCGTAAGCAATTTCTTTAACTTTTTTCTTTGTTTTTTGTTTTAAAGTTGCCCAAGTATTTGTTCCAAGTTTATTTATTTTCGGCTCTGTACCTTCTTTTCCCGAATATTTTGCAATGCGATGCAATGAATGTATGCTGATGTTTACCACATCATAATCTTTATAAACCAAACGAATGGTTTCTTGCATTTTGCCATTTACTTCAATGGTTTCAAGTCCGCCATAACGACCAACACCATAATCAATATGTGTTACATAATCGCCAGGGTTCAAGCCCTTCAACTCTTTTAAAGTAAGTGCTTCGTTTTTTTTGTTGTATGAATTTTTTAAACGAAAACGATGATAGCGGTCGAAAATTTGATGGTCGGTATAACAAACTAACTTCAAATCATTTTCAATAAATCCTTCGTGAAACGATGCTCCGCCCCAACCTTCGCCAAAAGGAAGAACACTACTCAAATTATTTTTTTTATTTAAGTCTTCAAATATTTTATAGAGTCGTTCAATTTGTTTGTGAGCTTCTGCAAAAATAATTATCTCAAATCCTTTTTTAGAAAGGCTTTGCAAATTATCATTCAACAAATTAAAATTTTTATTAAAACTTGGTTGTGGCGATAAATTATAAGTGATAGTTGTAGTTGCACCTAATGAATGTTGATTACCAAATTCAACCGTAGAAAATGAAAGTACTTGTTTTGAAAAATTATTTTTATCAATGTATAATTCATCTGGGGGAAGTTGTGCTATCACTCCATCGAGCTTACTGTAAGCGGTTTCTGCCTGCACAAATGCTTTTTCAATTTTTTCTAATGATAGTTGAAGATTTTGCAACCACACAATTGAATCACTTGGAATAAATTCTAAAAACGATTGTCTGTGTTCTTGCAACAATTGTGTTTGCACATTTGGAATGATAGAACAAAAAGATAAATTTTGAATTGATAATTGAGAAATAGGATCAAAGCATCTGATAGATTCAACCTCATTTCCTAAAAATTCAATTCGATAAGGATTATCATTTGCAAATGAAAAAATATCAACAATGCCACCACGAATGGAAAACTGCCCTGGCTCTACCACATAATCAACTCGCTCAAAATTATATTCAAATAAAACTTCGGTAATAAAATCAATTGAAATTTTTTCACCTTGTTTTAAAAGTAATGTATTTTTAGTTAAATGCGCTTTTGTAACAACCTTTTCGGTAAGTGCTTCGGGATAAGTAATAATAGAAATATGTTTTTTACCTGTATTAATTTTATTCAACACTTCGGCACGAAGCAAAATATTGGAGTTGTCTATTTCTTCGTGTTCATAAGGCATTCGATATGAAGCAGGAAAAAACAAAACATTTTCTTCGCCCAATAAATTTTCTAAATCATTGAGCAAATATGCTGCTTCTTCTTTATCATTTACAATAAATAAATTTGTTCTGTAACTATTTTGATGAACCGCTGATGCAATAAATGAAATGCTTGAACCAACAGTGTTTTTGAGGTGAATGCGCGTAACTTCTCCATTCAATTCTTGCGTTAGCAACAAATTGTTTGGCGATTCATTGAACTTGCGTAAAATATCTTCTTTCGTCACAGGCTTTCAAAAAAGAAAAACAAAAATACAAAAAATAAACCCTTCTTTGATTCAACAAAAAAGGGTTTTAAATGTTTTAGAAATAATTTTTATTTCGATTCAACAACAGAGTATTTTTTCATAAAATCACATGCTAAATCAACCATATCGCTTGAACCTAAAAACAAAGGTGTGCGTTGATGAAGTGTTTTTATTTCCAATTCCATAATTCGTTTGAAACCATCTGTGGCTTTGCCTCCAGCTTGCTCAACAATAAATGCAAGTGGATTGCATTCGTACAACAAACGTAATTTTCCTTTAGGCGATTTTGCAGTTGTTGGATAAATATAAACGCCACCAGTAATTAAATTACGATGAATATCTGCAACCCCAGAACCTATATAGCGCGATGAATACGGACGATTTGTTTTTTCATCTTCTTCTTGACAATATTTAATATATTTTTTTACGCCATCAGGAAAATGAACATAATTTCCTTCATTTATTGAATATGTTTTTGCCGATTTTGGTGTTTGCATATTTGGATGAGACAAACAAAATTCGCCAATAGATGGATCTAATGTAAATCCATTAACGCCTTTACCTGTAGTATATACAAGCATACAAGATGAACCATAAATTACATAACCTGCAGCAACTTGTTCTGTTCCATGTTGCATAAAATCTTCCAATGTTCCAGGTCCTGAAAGTGAAGTTCTGCGATAGATTGAAAAAATTGTTCCTACCGAAACATTCACATCAATATTTGATGAACCATCCAAAGGATCCATTGCTACTACATATTTAGCATTTTTAGATTGCTCATTATCAATAGTAATAATGTCTTCGTTTTCTTCTGATGCAATTGCACAACACTCTCCACCAACACGCAATGCGGCAATAAATTGTTCGTTGGCAAACACATCTAATTTTTTTACACTTTCTCCTTGAATATTAATTTCTCCTGCATCGCCAAGTATATCAGCCAATCCAGCTTTTGTTACTTCACGATTTACAATTTTTGCAGCAATTCCAATATCACGCAAAAGCCTTGATAATTCGCCCTTTGCATACGGAAAATCCGATTGTTTTTCAATAATAAATTGCCCTAATGTTTTAACTCTACTCATTGCTTTTATTTTTTATTGTTCCGCAAATATCGTAATATTTTTCAATGATAATGGTGCTATTTTATACGATTTGATTTTTAACTTTGTTCAATATAAAATACTATGGAATACACAACGAGAAAAGGCATAAAATCTGACTTACCACAAGTACTAATCCTTATAAAAGAATTAGCTAATTATGAAAAGGCACCCAATGAAGTTGTTGTTACTATTGACGAATTGGAGAACGATGGGTTTGGCGAAAATCCAATTTTTAATTTTTTTGTTGCTGAAGTAGATAATAAAATTGTTGGCATTTCATTGTATTATATTAAGTATTCGACTTGGAAAGGAAAATGTATTTTTCTTGAAGATATTATTGTTACCGAAAAATATCGCCAATTTGGAATTGGTAAAAAATTATTTGATAAAGTTGTAAATATTGCAAAAGTAATGAATGTGAAAAGGCTTGAATGGCAAGTATTAGAATGGAATACACCTGCAATAAATTTTTATAAAAAACTAAATTCGCATTTTGATAATGAATGGATTAATTGCAAATTGGTATTTCAATAGGCAAATAAAACAATTTTACAATAAGCAATTATGATCAGTTATAAAATTAAATACAATGGCAAATGATAATTTTAGGGAATTAACAGTTTATAAAAAATCTTTTGCATTAGCTATGCAGATTTTTAAAATCTCAAAAAAATTTCCTCCTGACGAAAAATATTCTCTTACATCTCAAATATGCAGAAGTTCGCGTTCTGTATGTTCTAGTATAGGTGAGGGATATAGAAAGAGGCAATATCAAGCACATTTTGTGAGTAAAATATCTGATGCTGATATGGAGAATAGTGAAACACAAGTTTGGTTTGATTTTGCATTGGCTTGTGAATATATTAACAAAATAACTTACGATGATATACTAAATCAAAGTGAAGAAATTGGAAAATTATTGGGACACATGATTAATTTTCCTGAAAAATATGTAACTAAAAAAGATAAAAAATAATTTATTCATCGCCTTACAAAATAGTGCTTACGGGTTTTTGCCTATTGCATAATTGTAAAATTGCATAATTGATTAAAAAATGAAAGTATTCAAATTTGGTGGTGCATCGGTAAAAGATGCAAATGCAGTAAAAAATGTTGCAAATATTTTAAAGCGTTTTCAGAACGAAAAAATAATTGTAGTAATTTCTGCAATGGGCAAAGTTACCAATGCTTTAGAACGATTGACAGATGCAATTTATTATAAAAAAGAAAATCCGGTAATTGTTTTAAATGAAATAAAAAAATATCATTTCGATATCATTGATGAATTATTTTCAAATAAAAACCATGAGATATACAATGAAATAAACAATGTTTTTGTTGAATTGGATTGGGCTACAGAAGAAGAACCTTCATCAAATTATAATTTTGATTATGATAAAATTGTGAGTTTGGGCGAAATTATTTCTACAAAAATTATCAGTTATTATTTAAACGAAGTGTCTGTAATTAATAAATGGTGGGATGTTCGAGACTTTATCCAAACAGATAATACCTATCGTGAAGGAAAAGTTGATTGGAGTTTAACCCAAAAGTTAGTGAACGAAAATTTAATTCCTTATTTCAAAAATGTTGAAAATAAAATTGTGATTACTCAAGGGTTTATTGGTGGCACTTCCGAAAATTTCACTACAACACTTGGTCGCGAAGGAAGTGATTATACCGCTGCAATACTTGCATTTACAACTAATGCAGAAAGTGTAACTATTTGGAAAGATGTTCCTGGAGTTTTAAATGCTGACCCAAAGTGGTTTGATGAAACAAAAAAATTAGAACAAATATCATATCAAGATGCAATAGAATTGGCTTATTACGGAGCAACCGTGATTCATCCCAAAACAATAAAACCTTTACAAAATAAAAAAATCTCATTGTATGTAAAATCATTTTTAAACCCTGATGAAAGCGGAACTGTGATAAATGATTCACAAACTCCATTGAATATTCCTTGCTTTATTTTCAAGGTAAATCAAGTACTACTTTCTATTTCACCAAAAGATTTTTCATTTATAATGGAAGAAAATTTAAGTGATATGTTTAATTTGTTTGCCGAAAAACAAGTGAAAGTAAATGTGATGCAAAATTCTGCCATTAGCTTTTCTATTAGTATTGATAATGACCAGCAGAAATTACGAGCATTGATAAAAGCACTTCAGGAAAAATATCGTGTGTTATACAATGATAATTTAGAATTAATCACTATTCGCTACTACGACCAAGCTACAATTGATAGAGTTACGAAAAATAAACAAATATTATTGGAAGTAAAAAGTAGAAACACCGTACAATTGGTAGTAAAAAATAATTAAGCAATTGCCCAAATAATATCTGCAACAGTTTTTTTATTTTCTTGAAACGAAAATTCTAAAAGATTTTTTGAATTAAAATTTTCAATATAATTCTCAATTATTGGTTTCAACCACAAAAGTTCTTTTCTCAATTCCCAATGTTTACCATCATTTTTGTGCAACACAAGAAATAATCTATTGTGCGTATGAAATCTTCCCTCTCCACTTTGTTCTTTATAAAACCACTCAATTAATTCTTTTGGATGTTGTTTTGCGTACACTAAATTTTTATTGAAACCTCTTGGAAATACAGAGGTTTTATGATCGAACGAAATATTTTGAATGGAGAAATCAACCAATTTATCTTTTTCATTTTTATTAGCAATCACATTTTCTGATTCGCAAAAAATTTGCTCAACCCCTTTTGCCGACCAGTAATTAAACCACCTGTGAATTGCATAATTTTTCCAATCTTCAAAATCATTTCTATTGTTTTTTTGTTGAAGTTCATTGCAAAAATCTAAATATTTAGGTGTTGTGTATATAAATCGAGTCAATAAATCCCATTCATCGCTTTGTTTTCTGCCCCAAGGTGGCATGTGCGAAAGTTGTTTTAATTCTTGTTCAATTTCTGCAACTGTCATTAGCAAAAATATTTTTCAGTTGGAATTATAAATTCAAAATTTTATTGGCAAGAACTCTTGCAATTTTTTCGTTGCTTTCATGCGTCCAACCTGCAATGTGTGGAGACAAAATTACGTTATCACTTTTTACTAAATATTGAAATGCTTCGGGAAGCATAGCAATATCAATGTTTTCAAAAGATGTCATTTCATATTCTAATACATCCAAACAAGCTCCAAGCACTTTTCCTGATTTTAAATTTTTTGCCAAATCAGCTGTATTTAAACACTTTCCACGAGCAGTGTTGATGATGTAAATATTTTTTTTGAATTGATTAATGAAGGTGTCGTTTATTAAATAATGCGTTTCATCTGTTAAAGGAGTATGCAGACTCACAACATCTGCTTCATCAAAAATTTGTTGTAACGAAGTTTCAATTATAAAATCATTTCCGAAATTATTTTTGTATTTATCGTACGCTAATACTTTCACTCCAAAGCCTTTTAATCTTTGAGTAAAAGCACTTCCCATATTTCCATAACCAATAATTCCAATTGTTTTTCCCATCAATTCTATTCCTCTATTTTCTTCCCGAATCCATTTTCCTTCTCGCACTTCTTTGTTTGTTCTGCATAAATTATTAAACAATGAAATTAGCATTGCTAATGCATGTTCAGCCACTGCATCTCTATTTCCTTCAGGAGCATGTAAACATTTTATGTTTTTACTTTCTGCATAAGCAACATCAATATTTTCCATACCTGCTCCTGCACGGGCAATAAATTTAAGCCTTTCAGCCTTATCAATAATTTCTTTTGTGATTTTTATTTTACTTCGAATTACTATTCCATCATAGAGGTGAATATTATTTATGATTTCATCTTTTGTCCAATCATAATTCAAATCGCAGGTATGTCCAGCTTTTTCAAGTGTTTCATGTAACAACGAATGATTTGAATCGATGAATAAAATTTTCATTATAGCAAAACTCCTTTTAGAAAAATAATGGAGAATGTGAAATAAATAACTAATCCTGTAACATCAACCAATGTTGCTACAAATGGCGCAGAAGAAACCGCTGGATCAAGCCCAAAACGCTTTAATGCAAGAGGAAGCAATGAACCCATTAATGTTCCCCACAACACTACACCAACTAATGAACAACCAACACTAAATGCAATTAGTTGCCAATGTGGACCATAACTACTAATGAAATAAGACCAAAGCGCAACTCTTGTAAATCCAATAATTCCAAGTATTAAACCAATGAACAATCCTGTTGAAAATTCTTTTTTTACAATTTTCCACCAATCTCTTACCGTTATTTCTCCAAGTGCCAATGCACGAATAATCAATGTTGATGCTTGTGAACCGCTATTTCCTCCACTCGAAATAATAAGTGGAATAAACAATGCAAGAATAACTGCTTTTGCAATTTGGTCTTCAAAAAAACTCATTGCTGTTGCGGTTAGTGTTTCGCCAAGAAATAGAATAATTAACCAACCTACACGTTTACGAATCATTTGTAAAAAAGGTGTGTTCATGTAAGGTTCTTCCAAAGCCTCCATAGCACCCATTTTTTGTACATCTTCTGTTTCTTCTTCTCTTCTAACATCAACTACATCATCAACAGTAATGCGCCCAACTAATCTTCCTAATGCATCCACAACTGGCAATACAACAAGGTTGTATTTATCCATGATGTTGGCTACTTCTTCAGCATCGGTATTTGTTTTTACTGAAATTATTTTAGGGTCGTATATATCAGCTATTTTAGAGCGTGTTGGTGATATCACTAATTTTTTTAACGATAATAAACCAACCAGTTTTTCATCATCGTCAACAACATAGATAGCATAAATATTTTCTACTTCTTCTGATTGTTTACGAATTTCGCGCACACATTCAATAGAATTACTATTTAGATGAACACGCACCAACTCTTTTCCCATCAAGCCACCAGCAGTGTTTTCATCGTAATTCAACAAATCAACAATATCGTTGGCTTGTTCGCTATCTTCTAATTGTGCTAATACTTCATCTTGAACATTATCGGGCAATTCGGCTATCACATCAGCTGCATCATCCGAATCCATATTGTCAATCAATTGCTCTGCAATTTCTTTCGATGTAAGTGATGTTAAAATTTCTTCGCGTACATCTTCTTCCAATTCCACCAATACATCAGCGGCAATTTGTTCATCTATAAAATTGAATAAAAATTTTACTTGCTCCAGTTCAAGTTTGTTGAAAATTTCGGCAATATCAGGCGGATACAACTCTTTGAGTTGCGATTCTATAAATACTGTATCATTAGTATTGATAGCGTTTTGAAGGGTTTCAAAAAATTCGTCTGTTAATTCAAACTGCACCTGAACTATTTTTAAAAATTATTTTCGGTTGCAAAGGTAAGATTTATACTAATTGAAGAAGTAGTTTATGAAAATTTACAATTCTACCATATTTGCCAAGGCTACAAAATCTTCAACAGAAAGTTCTTCTGCTCGTTGTGTTAAATAATGATGATTTAAAAATTCTGGTTTTAATTTGAATGCTCTAATCGAATTTCGTAATGTTTTTCTTCGTTGATTAAATCCTGCTTTCACCATTTGTTTGAAAAGTTTTTCATCACAATTTAATTGCTGTGTTGTATTTCGTGTTAAACGAATAACAGCAGATTTCACTCGTGGTGGAGGATTAAATTCATTTTCGCCAACTGTAAATAAATATTCTATATCATAAAATGCTTGAAGTAAAACGCTTGTAATTCCATACGTTTTATTTTTAGGTTTGGCTGCAATACGTTCTGCTACCTCTTTTTGAAACATACCAACCACTTCTGGCACTTGATTTTTATGGTCTAAAACTTTGAATAAAATTTCTGTAGAAATATTGTAAGGAAAATTTCCAATCACTGCAAATGGTTCGTTGTTAAACAAATTATTAAAGTCTAATTTCAAAAAATCACCTTCAATAATTTTATTTTCAAGCGCAGAAAAATTTTGTTTTAAATAAGCAATAGAATCTCTATCAATATCTATAATATGCGTTTCAAAATTTTTATCTTCCACCAAATACTTAGTAAGTACGCCCATTCCAGGACCAACCTCCAATACTTTTTTATACAACGAAGTATGCTTTAATGCTTTTACAATATCAAGCGCAATGGTTTCGTTTTTTAAAAAATGTTGTCCTAAATGTTTTTTTGCTCTTACAAATTCGGTCATTAGTTCATTGGTTTATTAGTTTATTGGTTTAATAATTTATTCGTAATAATAAACAATTAACCAATGACAATTATACTACTTCTAGTAATGTTCTAAATGCAACAAATTTATTTGGAAATTTATCTGACACTTCCTTTTGCAAACGTGGAGAATGCTTTGTTTGGTACTCTTTCAAGGTTTCCATATTAGCACAAGTATATTGAATGGAATAAGTTGTTCCTTGCTCTTCATCAACTAATACTTTACAAATTTTATTTTCTAAAAAATGTCCTGTTGCCATCACATCAGGAATATGAACTGTTTTCATCCAATTCAACCATTCTTCTCGCACATCATTTTCAATGTTTATTGTTACATTATAAATTATCATTTTCAGTAAATTATATTAATTGATAATATCGCCTCTCAATCTTCTAAAGCGTTTACGAGCTTCTACGATATATAAACTTGCTGGATATTTTTCGATAAGTTGTTGATACAACTCTTTTGCTTTATCCAAATTTTTAAATTGATTTTCGGTTAGTTCGGCTAATTTAAAAAGTGCATCATCGCCTAAAATATCATCGCCATAATTTTTTATTATCTCTTCATAAAAGCCAGCAACTTCATTATATTTGGCGTGTTTCAAGGCAATTTGTGCTTTTTTATAAAGTATATCATCTGCCAATGCGTGGTTTGAAAAAAGTGTGTTGATTGAGTCTAAAGTTGTGGTAGCTTGTTCATCTTTATTTTGAAATGCTAATAAATCAGCACGAGCAAAAATCAACAATGGAGCTTCGTTAGTATCTATTGCCAAGGCATCGCTAATCATCATAGATAAATCCATTGCATCATTCGAAATAAGTTTTGATGTTGCACCTTTCAACACATCTAATTGAGCTTGTGCCCATTTAAAATCGCCAGTATAATACGAAATTTTTGCAACTCTAAATTTTGCTTCAAAGCCAATTGCATCGTGTTTGAACGCTTTTTCCACTTGCGAATAGCGCAACGATGCTTCCCAAATATCTCCTGTCATTAATAAAATATCTGCCAATTCTAATTTACATTCGGCTTGTATTGTAAGTTCTAATTGAGGAATTGCGATGGCTTCTTCAAGCAATAAAATAGCATCATTCGACTTGTTTAAATAAAATGCTTGTAAGTGCGCCAAGTTTTTTAATAAAGAAACAGTGCTTGATGATTTTCCTAATTCAGCAATTGTATTGTTATAATTTTTTTCAAGTTCAATTAAATCTGCTGATGTGTAGTTGCTTTTTGTAACCACTTTTTGATAATATACATTCAACAATTCTATTCGTGCATTGGTAAAATAAAAAATAGTTGGTCCTTTTGCAATCACATATTGATAGGCTTTTATGGCAGCATCGTATGCTTCGTTTTGCGCAAACAATTGCGCTAAACCCATCATACGATTGCCTTCTTCTTTTTTGCGTTTGTCCAATGCTTTGCCTTGAACAAATGCTCCTTCCCAATCTTTTTGTTGAATTTGCATCCAAATCAATAGTTCCGAAAGTATTGTTTTATCAGGGCTTCTGGCAATACGTTTCAATAATTCTGTTTTTAATAATTCATTTTGTTTCGCATCGACATCATAACCAAAGCTTGTTTGCAAAGCATTCTGAACACTTACAATGTATGAATCGTTAATTTCTAACACATCTAAATATTCTTTAATCATACTCATTTTGTCGCCTTTGTTATTATATACTTCAGCCAATTCAAAACTGTATGGATAATTTGTTTGTGAAATTTTTCTACCTTTTAAATACGTTGCAATTGCAAAATCATATTCGCGAATAGCAATAAATGCATTGGCTGTAGCAAAAACTTGGTCATCTAATTTTATAGCTTTTACAGTTTGTTCCCAAGCCAATTTTGCTTTTTCAGCATCACCCGAAACTTTATATACTATTCCTAAATCAACTGAAAAATTAAGGTTTTCAGCATTTTGTTTGATTTGTTTTTTTACAACTTTTTCTGCTTTTTTAAAATCTTTTGTTTCGAGCAAACAATTCAAATAGTATTTGTAAAAAAGTTCTTGCGATTTTTTGTTGTAAAGTTTTTCGTAATAATCCAATGCTTTATCAAACTCTTTGTTTTGATAAAATTGTAATGCCAATTGTTCATCGGTACTTGTTTGCGCAATGCTAAATGCACTTACAAGTACAAATGAAAAAAGGAATACTATGTGTTTTATGTTTTTCAATTAACCTCTCCCTTTATCCCTCTCTAAAGGAGATGGGCATTTTTTATTTTGAAGTCGCAATTTGCGACCTCAAGATTTTTTTAATTTTTATACCCTACAATTTCCAACACTACTGCTTTTGCTTCAATCTCCAAACCATTTCGTAAAGTTAGTAAACTTCCTTGTTTTAAATGTTCGCCAAAACCATGTGGTGCATAAAGTACTGCATTTAATACCACACTTTCGCCTTGCTCTAAAGGTTTTTTATACAATTCAATTTGACATTCTGTTGAATAACTTTTCGCTCCTTTCGCATACGCTTGTGGTCGATAAATACCCATCAATTCGTACTTGCTCACATTTTCTATCAGCAATTTTACAATGAGATATTTTTTGTGGTAAATCATTTATTGAGCAAAAAAATAAATTACTTATGCTAAATATTTCAAAATTTCTTTTTCCACTTCTTCGCTGTTCCATTTCGTTTCAATATCAGCAATAGACATAATTTTTTGCATTATACTTTCTTGTTTTTGTCCTTCGCGCATTGCTGTAGAGTAACGTATATGAGGGCTGTAGGTTACCATTGAATATAAAGGAACCCATTTGTCAGGATACTTGTTGCTAAAATTTGCTTCAATTTTTTTCTGCAATAAAAATTTTGCATCAGCAGTTTTATCACGCATTTCCACAAAATTTGCAATTGCCAAATCAGCTATTGCATCTCCATCGGGTTTTCGTAACAATTCGTATTCAGGAAATATTTTTGTCCAATCTTCTTTGTGTTTTTCAATTAAATTATCTAACACTACACAATCCTCAAACCCGCAATTCATACCTTGTCCATAGAAAGGAACAATGGCGTGTGCAGCATCTCCAATCAATCCAATTTTATTATCAAATGTCCAAGGAAAACATTTTACAGTAACCAATGAAGAAGTTGGATTGTTGAAATAATCATCCAACAAAGTTGGCATCAAAGGAACTGCATCTGGAAATTCTTCATCGAAAAATTTTTGAACATCATCACGAGTTTTTAATGATGCAAAAGATTTTTCTCCTTCAAAAGGAAAAAATAAAGTGCAAGTAAAATTCCCATCCATATTGGGAAGTGCAATCATCATAAAACTTCCGCGAGGCCAAATGTGAAGCGCATTTTTTTCTAATAAAAATTCACCATTTTTCGCTGGAGGAATAATTAATTCTTTGTAACCACAATCAATATAATGTTGGTTGTATTCAAATCGATCGCTTGAAAGTTGCATATTTAAACGAGATGCAGCAAATGCACCATCGGAACCAAAAAGCAAATCACTTTTCACTTTTGTTGTGGTGTTCGTTTCTGAATTTTCAAATTCTGCTTCTAAATTTTTTCTATCAATGTTTGTACAACGCTCGTTGAAATGAATTTTTACATTGGATTGTTGTTCTGCTAAATCCATCAAACGCATATTTATTTCGGCACGCGAAACGGAATAAATGGCTTGATTGTCTTTGCCATAAGGCTGATAAGCAGTTGTTCCATCTTTGTGATGAATGGAGCGACCATACATCGGAATGGCAATTTTTTTTATTTCATCCGCAATTCCAACTCCCTCTAATCCTTTCCAACCTCGGTCGCTCAATGCAAGATTGATTGATTTTCCTGCCGAAATTTTTGCTTTCCGCATATCCGATCTGCGCTCAAAAAGTTCAATTTTATATCCTCGTTTTGCCAAATAAATTGACAATAATGAACCTACCAAACCAGCTCCTACTAATGTTATTTTTTTACTCATAATTATTTTATTTTTTCTCACAAGCAAAAACAACTTGTGAAATTTTTTTATACAAATGAATTAATTTTTAAATCCTAAAAAAATGATTTTTATCAATTATTATTTTTGCTTTTTTTAGGTAATCCTTTTTCAAAAAATATTTTTTCTAAAGCAATTACTGCTTCTACTGCTCGTTTTTCTCTTGTTTCTTTTTTAGTTGAACTATTAATAATTCTCACATAATTTCTTTTGTGTGATGGAGAATATGCTTCAAACATTTTTTTTGCTTCCTCACTTGCTTCAAATGCTTGCGTAAGTTCTTCTGGAATTTCAAGCGTTGAATCATCTTTTTCTAAAACAATTTCAACTGTGTCTCCTGCTTCTTTTTTTATTGCTTTTCGCATTTGACTATTTACAACCAAAAAATGATTTCCATCTTTTATTGGCATTAAAGCAACATCTTTAAATGCTAATCCATTGATAGTTCCTTTTACTCTTATGCTATTGTTTTTTTGAAATATTTTTCGGGTGTTTATTGTTGCTGGAGCAATTGTCCAACTACCAACTTTTTGTAATACAGTTTTAAATTTTTGTTTGCTCATTTTTTCACAAAGCATTTTTCAAAATTTCACCAAAACGAAAAACATCTTCAAATGAATTGTACAATGGAACAGGTGCACAACGAATCACATTTGGTTCGCGCCAATCGGCAATTACGCCAGATTGTGTTATTTTATTAAACAAATCTTTTCCTCTTCCGTGTGCAACAATTGAAATTTGACAACCACGTTGCTTTTTATCTCGTGGAGTTATTATTTCTAATTTTTGTTCTAATGATTTATTTATTTCATCAATCACAAACTCTAAATAACCAGTTAGTTTTTCAGCTTTTGAAACTAATTTATCCATTCCTATTTCATCAAAAATATCAATCGCTGCTTTGAGCACAGCCATTGAAATTACAGGCGCATTGCTCATTTGCCAAGCTTCGGCAGAAGGAATAGGAATAAAATCTTTTTCCATTTTAAATCTAGTTCCCTTGTCGTGCCCCCACCAGCCTGCAAAGCGAGGAATAGTTTTATCATTCAAATGCTTCTCATTTATGTAAACACCAGCAACACCGCCCGGTCCGGAGTTTAAATATTTGTAACTACACCAGCAAGCAAAGTCCACATTCCAGTTATGCAATTCTAATTTTAAATTTCCGGCAGCATGTGCCAAATCAAAACCAACCATTGCTCCTGCTTTATGTCCTGCTTCTGTTATGACTTTCATATCAAACACTTGTCCGCTATAATAATTTACTCCACCAAACATAATGAGTGCAATTGAATCTTTATTTTTTTCAATGGCACTTAAAATATCTTCGTGTCGTATGCACTGCTCTCCTTCTCGTGGCGATACTTCTATGATAGAATCATCTGGATTATAACCGTGAAACTTCACTTGCGATTGCATAGCATATTGGTCGCTTGGAAAAGCTTTTGCTTCGCATAAAATTTTGTATCGTGTTTTTGTTGGACGATAAAAACTTACCATCAACAAATGTAAATTTACAGTAAGTTGATTCATCACTACAACTTCTTCAGGCTTTGCACCAACAATTTTTGCAATAGGTTCAGCAAATTGTTCATGATAAGTAAGCCATTTATTACGTGCATGAAAATGTCCTTCAACACCAAATGTAGCCCAATCTTCCAATTCATTCAACACATAATCTTGTGTTGCTTTTGGTTGCAACCCAAGCGAATTGCCTGTGAAATAAACCGTTTCACGACCATGCATCATTGGAAAATAAAATTTATTTCTGTAGTTTTTTAATTCATCGTTTGCATCTTGTTGCTTTGCAAACTCAAGTGTGTTTTCGTAATTCATAATATTTCTATGGTTCTCATTTTACCTCAACGGTTCTCAGCAGTAAATTTTAACCGCAGAGTATGCGGAGTTTTTTCGCAGAGAGACGCAGAGTTTATTGCTTCCAAAGATATATATTTGCAACCTAATTTATTGAAAAATGAAGAGAGAAAAGTCGGAAGCTTTATTTGAGAAAGCAAAAAAATATTTTCCAGGAGGTGTGAATAGTCCAGTGCGTGCATTTCGTTCGGTTGGTGGAACACCTTTGTTTATTGAAAAAGGAAAAGGTTCACACATTTGGGATGCTGATGGAAATGAATTTATTGATTATTGTGGCTCTTGGGGACCATTGATTTTAGGTCATGCGAACGATAAAGTAATTGATGCGATAAAAAAAACGGTGGAAAATGGAAGTTCGTTTGGAGCCCCAACAGCATTGGAAAATGAATTGGCTGAATTAATTTTAAGCAATAATAACTACATAAAAAAAATACGTTTTGTAAGTTCGGGAACTGAAGCTGTAATGAGCGCAATACGTTTGGCGAGAGGCTACACAAAACGAACTAAAATTTTAAAATTTGAAGGTTGTTATCACGGACATAGCGATTCACTTTTAGTAAAAGCAGGTTCGGGATTGGTAACATTTGGAAATACTTCATCGGCTGGAGTTCCAGAGAGTTTTGTAAATGAAACAATTGTGGTTTCGTTAGATAATGAAGAAGCTGTAAAACAAGCATTCGCTGAATTTAAAAATCAAATTGCTTGTGTAATTATTGAACCTATTCCTGCCAACAATGGTTTGCTTTTGCAACGAAAAGAATACTTACAATTTTTGCGTGATATATGCACAGAAAATAATTCATTGTTAATTTTTGATGAAGTTATAAATGGCTTCCGTATTGGTTTTGAAGGTGCTGCTGGTTATTATAAAATTCGACCAGATATTATTACTTACGGAAAAATTATTGGTGGTGGTTTGCCTGTTGGTATGTATGGCGCAAGTGCAGAAATCATGAGTAATATTTCTCCCGAAGGAAATGTGTAT
>JAYTXX010000085.1:0-4378 GCA_043742725.1 Bacteroidota bacterium
TGGATTATCAATATAATATTGCCAGTAACTTTGGTCATTAATTGTATTAATAGAAACAGGAGAAGTAGTGTTTGGAACCAATGCAATGTTTTCTTGCCCTGTAATACCTGGTCCACTAATAAAGAAACCAAACACATCATTAAATTGATTTACAAATTCTAAATATTCATCCGAAGCAAACATATAGCTGAACTCAATAGAGCTTGATTGTACTTGAAATTGAAATTCCAATGTTGAAGCATCATTGGTTTGTCCACCAGCTAAATTATCAAGAAGTAAATCACCTGGGTTTCCATATCCAGTGGACGTACCACCATTTCTGTTTGGTCCCGGTGCGCTGTTCACATCGCCCGATGATAGCATTATTCCACCATTTAATCCAATATTGGAATTTGTCCAATTGAATTTTCCAGCAGCTGTATTTGCTCCTGTGTAGGTTGCATTAAATACAGTTATGTTTGGTCCTGCAAGTGCTTGTGCCAATTGAAGTGCTGTGTAACCTCCTGTAACAGTCATTTGTGCACGAGCAGGAGCAAGTGCAAACAAGAATGCACTGAACAATAAAATGGAAATTTTTTTCATGGAATAAATTTAATTTTGTTTTGGGGATGCTTAAATTTTTTGTTCTAACAAAACACAAAATGTTTTATTTGGAAAACGAAGATACAATTCCGTTTTTTAATTGAACAGAAATAGTGAAGATATTTTTGAAAAGAAGTTGAAGTTTTTCTTCTACTGCAAAATTATTTTTTTAGTAAAACTTTCTTTTTGTTTCATGTTTTTTCTGTTTTAGTTTATAATAATCATTTACACTTTCTTATTTTAATTTTTTAATCAATCATTCATCTATAAAAATTACTACATTTGAATATCAATTCATAAACAAATGAAACAAACATTTACAATCATTTCAGCAATGCTATTATCTGCTTCAGCAGTAACCTACATTGCAAACACAGCAACACATACAATAAAAAACTCACAACAACATAGCATCTCTCGCGAAGGAATGGAAGATGATGCAGATGGTCGTATGCGTTGGGAATTAAAGCGTTTAGCCGACCCAGCAACAGGAAAAATTCCAGAAAATGTGCGTGCAGAAGAATTGGCGTATGCCACAACTTTGCCTAATGATGCACAAGTTACAGGAAATCGTACTGCTGTTTGGAATAGCCGTGGACCTTGGAATGTAGGAGGAACAACAAGAGCTTTTGCAATTGATGTTACCAACGAAAATAGAATATTGGCAGGAACAAATTCAGGTGGAGTATGGCTTTCAACTGATGGTGGCGCATCTTGGAACCCTACTAATACTCCAACACAATTAAAAGGAGCAAATTGTTTAGTACAAGATAGAAGAACAGGACATACTAATGTTTGGTATTATGGAGGAGGAAATCCTTGGGCTTCAGCTGGTGGAGGTGGTTCTGCCTATTATTTAGGAGATGGAGTTTTTAAATCAACTGATGGTGGTTTATCATGGCAATCAATTCCTGCAACAGCAGGAGCTAGCCCTAATTCGTACACAAGTGGTTGGCAAATGATGCATAACATGGCAACTGATTTTTCAGCCGCTGACACAACAGAAGAGGTGTATGCCGCAATTAACGGAGGAATATACAGAACAGTAAATGGAGGAACAACATGGTCGGCTGCTCGTGCTGGTGGTTCTTATTTCACAGAAGTTGCCGTTACCACAACAGGTATTGTTTATGCTACTTTGAGTAGTGATGGAAGCCAAAGAGGAATTTGGCGCTCGGTGGATGGCGTAACCTATACTCAAATAAAACCTACGATATTTCCTACAACCTACGATAGAATAGCAATTGGAATAAATCCAAACGATGAAAACGAAATTTATTTTGTAGCTAACTCTCCAAACTATGGAAAAAAAGTATTGGATTATTTAGGAAGCCCTCATTGGAATAGCTTATGGAAATATAACTACATCACAGGCGATGGAGCAGGAGCAAATGGTACTTGGCAAGATTTATCAATTAACCTTCCAGCTACTGGTGGTATGTTTGATAAATTTCATACACAAGATTCTTACGATATGGTTATAAAAGTAAAACCAGGAAATTCAAATATTGTTTTTATTGGCGGAACAAATTTATACCGTTCAACCACAGCATTTCAAGATTCTACAAATACTGCATTTATTGGTGGTTACGAACAATTTTCAGCATTGCCTGTAATTAATTCGTACTTAAATCATCATCCCGATCAACAAGGATTGGAATTTCTTGCATCAAATCCTGATATCATGATTAGTGCAAATGATGGTGGTGTTTTTAAAACAACTGATAATACAGCCAGTGCTGTGGTTTGGCAATCATTAGACAATGGTTATTTAACTTCCATGTTTTATACTGTTGCTATTGACCACTCGTCTGCAAACAATGATATTGTTATTGGTGGAGCGCAGGACAATGGTTCTTGGTTTACAAATAATTCAACACCTACAGCACCTTGGTTTCATGCACATGGTGGCGATGGTGCATATTGTGCCGTTGCTGATAATCAATCTGCATATTATTTTTCAATACAAAATTTACAACGATTGGTAAAAGCAAATCTTGATGCAAATGGAAACACAACAAGTTTTGCTCGTATTGACCCTATTGGTGGAAAAGGCTATCAATGGATGAATCCATTTGTATTAGACCCCAACAATAATGATATGATGTATTTAACAGGTGGAAAATATTTATGGCGAAATAGTGATTTATCGGCTATTCCGTTAAACAATACTTGGGATTCTATTTCCACAAATTGGACTCGTTGGACAGATTCAGTTCCCACTTCTAATTCCGAAATTACAGCAGTGGTTGCTTGTAAAACTCCTGCCAATCGTGTGTATTATGGAACAGATAAAAAAAGAATTTACAGAGTTGACAATGCCAATGTTGGAACGCCAACACCTGTTGATATTTCTTCAACAGTAACAACAGCTTTGTTCCCATCAAATGGTTATGTAAGTTGTATTGCAGTGGATCCAACTGATGGAAATAAACTAATGGTTATATTCTCTAACTATAGTGTTTATAGCATTTTTTATTCTACTGATGCTGGTGCAACTTGGTCAAAAGCTGGAGGAAATTTAGAAACATCTTCTGTTGCTGGTCCTTCTGTTCGTTGGGCAAGCATTTTACCAGTTTCTGATGGTAAATTATATTTTGTAGCTACCAGCACTGGATTGTATGCTGCCGATTCACTATCTCCAAACACACAATGGGTACAACAAGGAGCAAACACAATAGGCAATGTAGTTTGCGATATGATAGAAACTCGTCCTTCCGATGGATTAGTAGTAGTAGCAACACATGCAACAGGAATGTATTCAACAAAAATTACAAGTGTGAATGATATTGTTTCTGTAAAAGATATTGAAGCATCGAAATCAGATTTCGGTTTAAAAAATTATCCTAACCCTGTTTCTCAAACTACAACTATTGAATTTACACTAAATAAAAAAGCAAAAGTAAATCTTCAAATTATTGATGAATATGGTAGAGTAGTGGAAACGCTTATTAATCAGTCGATGCAAGAAGGCAAACAAACAGTTGCCTTTGATAGAAAAAATTTACGAGCAGGAATTTATTATTACAGCTTAACTGTTGGCGATAGAAGAAAAACCAACAAAATGATAATTGTAAAATAATTTCATTTCGTTCAACAATTCATTGTTAGTTAATAAATCCTCCAAGCAATTGGAGGATTTTTTTTGCAATTACTTTTGCATCAAATTATTAAATCAATTATGCTTCATTCTATTTTTGGAAATTTCGATTATTACAGCTGGATAACCTTACCGCTTATTATTTTCTTTTCGCGCTTATGCGATGTAAGTTTAGGAACATTGCGACATGTTTTTATTTCAAAAGGCTTTCGTAAGATTGTTCCCGTACTTGGTTTTTTTGAAGTATTGATTTGGATTGTGGTAGTTGCACAAGTGATGAAAAACCTCAACAATGTTGCGTGTTATTTGGCTTGGGCAAGTGGTTTCGCAACTGGAACGTATGTTGGGTTAATGATAGAAGAACGATTGGCATTGGGCGTTCAAGTTATTAGAATTATTACCAATCAAAATTGCGATGATTTATTAAAAGCATTAAAAGAAAACAATCATGGTGTAACCATTGTAGATGCGCAAGGATCGGTTGGTCCTGTGAAAATGATATTTACTATTATTCAACGAAAAAATGTTCAGTCGGTTGTAAAGCTATTGGAAAGCTATAATCCAAGCGCCTTTTATTCCATCGAAGAAATTAAAAATGCAAATCAAGGAGTGTTTACCGACAATACTTCAAGTGGTTTTGCCAATTTCAGAAGAATGTTTCCAAAAAGGAAATAATTTTTTAGTGTATTGTCATTT
>JAYTXX010000086.1:0-15493 GCA_043742725.1 Bacteroidota bacterium
CTACCTTGCATTAAAGCGATACCAGAATTAATAAAAATTCAAAATGAATATTCAAAAAAAATAAAAATTATTGGAATTAATATTCAAAAAGCAGAAGATACTTCATTTGTGAAGAAATTTGTAAAGACAAAAAAAATCAACTACACCATTGCATTAGATAATTACAAAAAAATAAATAACAAATTTAATGTTAGCGCCTACCCTACCTGGTTACTGTTTGACAAAAAAGGTAATTTAATAAATAGTGGAGTTGGATATAATGAAGATTTCTATGAAACAATTACAAAAAATATAAAGTAGGTAATCACTTGTGACAACTATTTAAAAGCATCTTGCTTGCTTAAAACCAAACCAAAAAAATTTGAATTTTTATTTACTACAAAAATTTGTTTTTATAATCTTCTCTGCTTCTATTAATTACTTCATACGCCTCTTCTCACCATGTGCATACATGTGTTTTCCATCCTTGCAAGCCGAAGTACAAACGTGTTCTGTAATTTTTGTTTTTTCGGTTTTAAAATTGTCCTTTTTTTTTTCTTTTTTGTCGCCTTGAGCGATTGTCGCAACTGCAAATCCAGTAATTGAAAGCACTAACATTAATTTTTTTATTTGTTTTTATTTTTAAAATCATTTACGATAAATAGTCATCTATGAATTTCAAATAAGCATTAATTATTTGGATAAGATTGATTAAGCCAAGTTTCTATTTTATTGTAATCGCAAGTCGAAATATTTGTTGGTCCAGATGTATAAGATGGCGGCATTCCGCCTCCAGATTTTATTCTGGAAAGAAAGTAAGTTATACCTTTAGCATCTAATTCAGATTTTAATGTCAAGTATGTTGAAAAATCTTTATAGCCACTAGGAACATGGCAACCAGCAATAGCACAAGTATTATTAATTATTTTAGAAATTTTTTGTGAGTATGTTATGCTTGTTGTACAACTATCACTCAAGACTATTGGAGCAGGAAGAGAACCCTTGTCTTTTGTACAAGATGTGATAAAGACAAAAAGAATTATGATCACAAGTAAACAATTAACATTTCTCATTTTCTAAAAAAATTAAATTGTTAGAACAAATAAAAAAGCGCAGATTAAATTCTTTCTGCGCTTTTTTAATAAGCTATTTATTCCTTAATAAATTTCTGAACAACTTGTTTGTCTCCATTTTGTATTTTCACAAAATACAATCCAGTATTAAAACCTTTCACATCAATTAATTTTGTAGCAATTCCTACAGCTAATTGGATTTTTTGATTGTACAATTCTTTCCCTAAAACATCATTAATAATAACAGTAACTGTTTTAGTCGAAACCATATTGAAGCTCAAATTAAGCACATTCGAAGTAGGGTTGGGATATAATACAATTTCTGAAATATCAGATAATGTATTTTCGTCAATACCTGTGGTAATTGTATAGCATCCAAAACCACTTAATACTTGCCCTCTAATTTCTCCATTAGCATTTAAAGATGTATGAATATTTACATAAACACTATCATTTCTGAATTGAAGTGAATTAGATAATGTAAAAGGCGTTGCATCAGAACTTTTCCAATAACCAAAAGCACCATTGTTCATATAAATAGTTGATAAATCATATAATACTCCACCAGCTTGTCCCATAACTCCTTTATGAAAATGTGCACCACCAGAAGTTAATCCGTTTGCTACAAACATAAAGTGTGCATTATCTTGATTGCGATCTATTGAAACAATTCCCGCACCTGTTGCAGCAGTTGTTACTACAGGTGTTTCTTGCATGCCATCTAGAGAAATAGTATAGCCTTCGCGTGCTAAACGATACACTTGCCCTCTAATTTCACCATTGGGATTAGCAGTAGTATGTATATTAATATAAATTTCTCCTCTCAAAAATTTGTTAATAAGTGTCGTGGTAAGGCTAGCTCCAGTAATTTTACCAGTAATTCTATTCCCCATAATATCAGACGACATATCATACTCCACTCCACCACTATTACCTACTGTAGCATTATGAAAGTGTGCACCACTAATACCTCCAATTAAACCATCAGCAGCAACATCATACCATAATGTATCATAACTTGCATTCAATTTAATAGTTGCTGAACCCAAAGAGGTAGTTGTAACCATTGGTGTTTCTTGGTTTCCATCTAATGTAGCATCAAAGTATAAATATTTTGAAGAGCTCATTAGTTGCGACCTAATTTCTCCATTTGGGTTTGCAGTAGTGTGTACATTGAGATATACTTTAGCTGCCATTAAACTATCAATAAGCATTTGAGATGGTGAAGTAATGACACCAGAAATAATATTGCCATTTACATCACTCGATAAATCAGCAGCCACTCCGCCAGAAAGTCCCATTGCACCATAATGTAAATGTGCTCCACTAATACCTCCAATCAATCCTTGTGTAATTACATTAAAATTAATTTTTGATAAATCTTTTGAAAGATTGAAAACACCAACACCATAGGCTGTTGTGGAAACTGCGGGAGTTTCTTGATTTCCATCAAGCATTACAGGAAAACTCCAGTCAGTTTCGAGGTTTAACTGCCCTCGAATTTCACCATTTGGATTTGCTGCTGTATGAATATTTACATAAAATTTCCCACTTAAAAATTTTGCAACATTTGCAGAAGAAACATCAGCACCAGTTAATATTGCTGTAATTCTGTTTCCAACAACAAATGGAGTAAGGTCTTTAAATACTCCTCCATTCATTCCCATGTCGCCTTCATGTATATGAATGCCTGTAATTGCTCCACTTAATCCCGTAACACCAATATTGATACAAATAGTGTCACGCATTGCGTTGAGCATAAAGCTACCTACCCCAATTGCGTTGGTAGTAACAACAGGAACTTCTTGAGAACCATTTAATTTAGCCGTAATTAAAAGATTATCTTTTAAATGGCTCGCATTTACATTGAAAGCAAATAAAATTGCTCCAAATGTGCTTAATAGTAATTTTTTTTTCATAGTGTTTTTATTATTAGTTAATACTAAATTTTGTTTGTTAGTGTTATCTACGAAAAAAATTAAGCTTTGGATTTATTAATTGCTTTTTGAAGTGATTTTGCAAGAAGTAGTTATTAGATATCGTTCTACAGCAGACTATATCAGAAAATAATTTTTTTTAAAGTTGAATTTTTAAATGCCACCCATAAGGTACATCATTTCCATGGACGGAACAGGACTTCCTCCTTTTCTCTCCAACGTAACAGCAAATGCTTGTGCATCGGAAATATTTAACATTTTTTGAAAAGAAGAAGAATCAGTTATTTCAAAAACTCCAGCATCAACAGGTTTTCCTGCAGCAATTGCCCAAAGCTGGTATTGTTTGTCTTCAGGAGGTTTTGGAAGTGCTGAAATATTTATTTGAACTTCTTTCGTTTCTTTATTCCAACACACAATTGCTTTTGATTCTGGAGACTTTTCTAAACCGTTCAACTTAACAATAACAGTAGAAACATTACTCATTAATGCTAATGAGTTTTGTATTTTTTGATACGAAGTTTTTTGAATACTGAATTGATTAGCATAATATTCTTTCTCTTTATTCAATGATACAAGTTCTTCGGTTACGTTCAATAATTTATTATATAAATAAATATTAAATGCTGTACTAAAAAAAATAATAGCAACAGATGCGGCAACTAAAACTTTAGAGAATGAATAAAAATTATTATTGATAGGAATTATTTTAGGTGCTTTTGGCGTTTCATTTTCTATTGCCGACCAAATTTTATCTTTCAAATGCAAAGGAGGGTTTACAGAATGTGATTGGGCAAATTTATTAAGGGTTTCTCTTGTGGCATCCAATTCAGCTTTAATTTCGGGATACTGAATAGCATATATATCAAGTTGTTCAACTTCTTCTTTAGAAGCAAATCCAAGCACAACGCTTTCAATAATTCCTGACTCTATGTAATCTTTTATATTCAACTTAATTATTTTTAAAAAATTGTTTTAGTTGACCAATCGCACTTCTTATTTTTGTTTTTACAGTTCCCAAAGGCATATTCAATTCTTTTGAAATCTCTTCCTGTGTATATCCTCCAAAATATGCCATAGTTATAAGTAACTTGTGTTCTTCTTTCAATTTGTTTACCGTATCTTTCAATCCAATAACATCGATATTTATATCAGTATTGTAATTTCGATTTATCTCATTTACGGAATTTTCAATCTTTCGGTTTTGCAAATCATTTTTAGTATTTTTAGAACGAAGTGTGTCAATTGCCGTATTTCTTGCAATATTCAACAACCAAGTAAATAGCTTTCCTTTTGTTGAGTCATAATTAGAAATATTTTTCCAAATTTTCAAAAATACTTCTTGCAAAACATCTTCTGCTACCCCTTCTTTATCTACTATTTTAAAAACAATGCCGTATAATGCTGAAGAATAATTTTCATATAGAAAATCAAACCCTTTCTTGTCTTGTTTTTTCAACAACTCTACAAGTTCTTCTTCGGAATATTTAACAACCGTTTTCATTTTTGATTCGTAAATATAAACAAATAAGCATACTGATAATAAAATTGGTACAAATAGGATTAATAAAAGAAAATTAAAAATACGATTTACACACAGCAATGTATAGAGGGTAAAAGAACGCCAATTAATTCAAGTTGTTAGTTGAAGTTCATAAAAAAAAGGTTAGCCAAAGGTTATGTAATTTTGTTTTGCAAAAACAAAACAGTAGCTGATGTCATCGACAATGGCAATTATGTTAAAGCAGCTTGCTTGGTTAAAACCAAACCAAAAAGATTTTAATTTTTATTTATTACGAAAATTTATTTTTATAATCTTCTCTACTTCTATTAATTACTTCATACGCTTCTTCTCTTCCGTAAATATGAGTGATTTCACAAGTTGGTTTTTCTTGTCCTGGAATATTTTTGTAAGTTAAAAAATAATGTTTCAAACGATTGATTACTGCTTCGGTACAATCTGTAATTTCTTTCCAATTTTCAAATACTTCATCTCCTTTCAATACTGCAATTATTTTATCATCTGCTTCGCCTTTATCAATCAAACGAAAACCACCAATGGGAACAGCTTGTAACATTATATCTCCGTGAGAAATTGTTCGTTCGCTCAAAACACAAATATCCAATGGGTCGCCATCGCCTTTTGTAATAAGCTTTCCAGACTTCAAAGTTGCAAATTCTGCAATTTTAACATCGCAATATGTCTGTGGAATAAAACCATAAAGTGTTGGAACAACATTTGAAAATTTTTGTGGTCTATCAATTTTTAAATGTCCACTTTCTTTGTCAATCTCATATTTCACAGTATCCGTTGGAACTATTTCTATAAATGCAGTTACAACAGTTGGTGCATCGTTTCCAATAGAAATACCATGCCAAGGATGTGCTTTAAATTTAGTTGTCATTCTTTTTTTTATTTCGAGTTACATAATAAACAAGTGCCATTGCAACAAACGAAATAAACAACAACAATAATTTATTCATTCCACTTGGTTGATCGTTGTGTGGCTTAAAATCAGCTTGTTGATTGTTCAATTCGTTGTTATGAATAAAGGATTGAATACCAAATGTTGTATTTAAAAATTGTTTTTCCTGCTCAAAACTTCGATGAGAATTTATTTGATAAAAATCATCCTTTTCATTTGCAAAATGTTTTCTGCTGTGTTCGCAAAGTTTTATTGCAAGTTCATCAAAACGCTTGTATGAAGCATATATTATCCATTCTTCATTTTTTTCAAAACTCATTAAACAAGCCGAAATACAATCAAAATTTATTTTCGTTTTTTGTTCTGAATTTCCTTTATACAATTCATTGATGGAAAAGTAAACAGTTGCAAATCCACTAATTCCACAAGCAGAAACAGAATCTACTTTTCCATAAAAAATTACATCATAAGAATTACACAGGTCTTTTGAAACAGGCTGTAAAGGAGGACATTCACAGGCAAATGTGAATTTTGAAATTAAAAAAAATAAAAATAAAATTTGTTTTTTCATGATAATTTGAAAGTTGCACCTTTCAAAAACTGAACACTTTTTTCAATTTCAGTAAACATAATTTTATCATTATCAATAAATGAAATTTGTTTGCGATAATCGGAAATAATGTTTTCAATAATTGGAGATGATTTTAATGGTCGTCTAAATTCCAATGCTTGTGAAGCATTCAGCATTTCAATTGCTAAAATACGTTGTAAGTTTTCTACAATTTTAAAACATTTTGTTGCCGCATTTGCTCCCATCGAAACGTGGTCTTCTTGTCCATTTGAACTTACAATAGAATCAACCGAAGCAGGTGTACACAATTGTTTGTTTTGACTAACAATACTTGCAGCAGTATATTGAGGAATCATAAATCCAGAATTTAGACCTGGCTTTGCAACCAAAAATGGTGGCAATCCACGTAAGCCTGAAATCAATTGATAGGTACGTCTTTCGGAGATGCTTCCTAATTCGGCTAATGCAATTGCTAAAAAATCCAACGCCAATGCAAGTGGTTGTCCGTGAAAATTTCCTCCTGAAATTATTTCATCTTCATCAGGAAAAACAGTTGGATTGTCTGTTACCGAATTTATTTCTGTTAGAAAAACAGTTGAACAATATTCAATGGTATCTTTTGAAGCACCGTGTACTTGCGGAATACAACGAAATGAATAAGGGTCTTGAACGTGTTCTTTTTTTCGTTTGATAATTTCACTACCTTCTAAAATAGTGCGCATATTTTCGGCAGTTTGCAACTGTCCTTTGTGCGGACGAATGGAATGTATATGTGGCTTGAATGGCTCAATGCGACCATCAAAGCCTTCCAAAGAAATAGCTCCAATTACATCTGCTTGATAAGAAAGTCTTTTCGTTTGCAACAAACACCAAACTCCATACGCACTCATAAATTGCGTTCCATTCAACAAGGCTAAACCTTCTTTTGATTTTAATTGAATTGACTGTAAATTCAATTGTTTCAACACATCACCAGCATTTTGTTTTTTGCCTTTGTATTGCACTTCGCCCATACCAAGCAATGGCAAACACAAATGTGCCAAAGGAGATAAATCGCCTGAAGCACCCAACGAACCTTGCTGATAAACAATAGGCAAAATATCGTGATTGTAAAAATCAATTAATCGTTCCACAGTTTGTAGCTGAACAGCAGATTTTCCGTAGGACAATGATTGAACTTTCAATAACAACATCAACTTCACAATTTCTTGCGGCACTTCATCACCTGTTCCGCAAGCGTGCGACATTACTAAATTTTTCTGCAATTGTTCCAAATCAGCATCCGGAATTAACACATTGCACAAAGAGCCAAAACCTGTATTGATACCATAAATAGGCTCTTTTTGAGAAGCCATTTTTTTATCTAAATATTCTCTGCAACGAATAATATTATTTTTTGCTTCATCAGATAAAGTCAATTTTTTATTTGTAGAAATTATGTCTGAAATAATTTCGAAGGTCAATGTTTGAGTTGAAATGTAATGCATAATTTGTTTTTTACCACTAAATCATTAAGAGCACTAAGATTCACTAAGTCTTTGTGTTTCTTGTGTTCTTAGTGCCTTAGTGGTGATTTTTATTTTAACGAATTTATAATTTCTTCAATTTTCAATTTTGTTTGCTCTCCTGTTGCCATATTTTTCAATGATAGCAAACCACTCTGCATTTCGTCACTTCCAACAATTACAACAAATGGAATTTTTTTATCATCGGCATAACTCATTTGTTTTTTCATTTTTGCATTTGCATCAGGATATATTTCTGAATTAATTCCTGCTTTGCGAACACTTGCTAATAATGGCAAACAATAGTTTTGTTCAGCTTCACCAAATGTTACAAATAATAATTTTGTAGATGCTTGAACCGATTCTGGAAATAAATTTAATTCTTCCAACACATCATAAATTCTATCGGCACCAAACGAAATTCCAACACCACTCATATTTGGCAAACCAAAAATTCCTGTTAAATCATCATAACGACCACCGCCACAAATACTACTATTAAATGTCGAATTACAATTTGTTTTATCAACAACAACTTCAATGATTGTACCCGTATAATAAGAAAGTCCACGAGCCAATGTTAAATCTGGTTCTATTTTAGGTTCCGTTAATTGAGATATTTGATATACATTTTTCAGAATGAATTCCATTTCCTTTATACCTTCATTGCCAATCTCCGATTGCTTTAAGAATGTTTTTAAGAAAAATAATTTTTCAAATCCTGTTCCTGTAAAATCAATCAATGGTTGAAGTTTTTCAATTGCTTCTGCTCCTACTCCTTTTTCTTGTAATTCTTTATTTACGCCCTCTTTACCTATCTTATCAAGCTTGTCAATGGCAACAGTTATATCAATGATTTTATCAGCTTCGCCAATTACTTCAGCTATTCCACTTAATATTTTTCTGTTATTAATTTTTATTGTAACAGGCAATTTTAATTTAGTAAACACATCATCAATCAATTGAATTAATTCCACTTCATTGATTAAAGAATTGCTACCAATTACATCAGCATCGCATTGATAAAACTCCCTGTAACGTCCTTTTTGTGGACGGTCTGCGCGCCACACAGGTTGTATTTGATAGCGCTTAAACGGAAAAGTAATTTCGTGTTGATGCTGAACAACGTAACGTGCAAAGGGAACGGTCAAATCATAACGAAGAGCTTTTTCAGAAATTTTAGTTGTTAGTTGTTTGTTATTAGTTGTCAGAAGTTCGTCTGAATTAATTCCTTCCAAAAAATTCCCACTATTCAAAACTTTAAAAATCAATCTATCTCCTTCTTCACCATATTTTCCAATAAGTGTAGAAAGGTTCTCCATTGCAGGAGTTTCAATTGGCAAATATCCATAGCGTTGAAAAACACTTTTAATGGTATCAAAAATATAATTGCGTTTCACCATTTCTGTTGGTGAAAAATCTCTTGTTCCTTTTGGTATGCTTGGTTTCACATTTATTAGTATTGTTGTTTGCGAAATTAAGAATTATTAAATCAGATTTTATGATAAATCACATTAATTCTACGCAATTTTTAAAATAATAGATTGGTAATACCTAAAAACAAAAAAGGTCGTCTGTTGCAGACGACCTTTTTGTTAAAATCAAGAATATTATTTTATTTCTGAATAATTAATTTTTGAGTTGTTATGTTTTTAGTTGTTTGAATTTGTACAAAATAAACTCCAGCGTAAAAGCTTTGTACATCAATAGTTGATGCTACTTTCGATTGTAAAGCAATTTGTTTTTCAAACACTATTTTTCCTGCAATGTCATACATTTTTACCATTGCTGTTTCATTTTCTTGCGAAACTATGCTTACCGAATTTACAGCAGGATTTGGAAATAATTGCAATGAATTTGAGTTTGAAATTTCGTTAATTCTGGTAACAAAATACCCCAATTCGTATCCCATACCGTTTTGCAGATTTGCGATGTGGCGGACTTAGTAGCACTATCTTTCATTTTACCACTAATATTTATTAGAAGCAGAATGTTTCAATTACAACTAAACCCGCCACATCGCAAATGTGCGGTTATGGGCTGGTTTCCTTCCAAGTGTCGCAGTTAATCAATAATAATTTTACCTGTTTTTCCAGCTTGGCTGTTGTCTTTCAAGTAGTAAAAATAAATTCCTTTCGGTTGCCCGGTTAAGTCAATCTCTGTGATAGAGGAATTGTTTTTTCGCACATAAATAGTTTCACCTAATGAATTGTAGATTTTTATTTCAGAAAATACAGTAGAAGAAATAATATTTATAATTCCATTGCTGGGATTAGGATATGCTTTTACAGAAGAATTAAAATTGAATAAATCGTCTATTCCGCTAATTGTCGGTGTGAGCGACCATAATTCAGTTCCTGTACTCGACTCATAATTAGAGAAGAAAACTGTACCATTAAAAACAAAAGGAGGACCCACAGTATTTGTGGTGATAAGTTGAGATGTTCCAACGTCAGTGCCATCGCTAACCGATAAACCTGTACCCGAGGAGCTTGAGTACATTTTATTGTTAAGTACACTAAAGGACGTCCTTGTTCCAAGATAATCAGAAACTATTGCGGCAGTATTTCCATCTGTTTTTCTATCAATATATTTATAATAAGGGGGCACTGCAAGTCCTTTCAAATACCTAGAAAAAAGATAGTCGTTATTTGCTCCGATGAAATATTGTGCCGAGTCGGTAACAAAAACAGTTCCTCCGGTTGTTCCATCCGATTTCCAAAGGTCAATTCCATTTACAAAATAAATTGCATTTTTAAATACTATTTTAGCGTTGCAATCTTGTGTGTTTTGAAATACTTTTGTAGTAGTGATGCCATCGGTTTTGCATAAACTTATAGGGGTGCTCCATACATCCATAGCGGAGAAATAAAGATTAGCATTATAAATAGCCCAATTATTCGGTTCATAAAAAGGACTTACTAAAGTAGTTCCAGCATCAGTTCCGTCACTTGAATAGAGCTGAAAGACAATTCCGTCCGTACTTCCAGAAAAATACAACTTTCCACTAAAAGAGATCATAGGTCCGCTCGCAGATCCATTAGTACCCATTGCAGTAGAAGGAACAACCACTGTTCCTGCTTTTGTTCCATCACTCATCCATAATTTTGGAACGTAACCCGTCTTATTCATCTGGAAAAATAATTTATTTCCCACTGCTGTCATATTTCTTGGAGGAAAACCGCTATTGCTTCCTGGGTTCCCGTTTTTAAGTGTATCAATCACCACCGTGCCTGCAGGAGTGCCATCACTTTTCCATAATACTGTTTTAGTAGCAGTAGAGGAAGAACCATCAAGATTTACTGTGAAATATAAAGTGCCGTTCACATCTATCATTTCAATTATTCCTCCTACATTAGTTGTAATCAAATTGTCCATCAATAAAGTAGTATTTGCAACCGCTCCATCCGATTTCCATATTGCATGGACGTAATTAGAATTGGTAACAAAGTACATACTTCCATTCACCGTTATAAAATCAGCAGGACTAGAGTGGCCTGCACCAGGGTTTATGTCTTTAAATAGAACTTGTGCATTTGCAATATTGCTCGATCCGCCAATAGCGAAGAGCATTGCAATTAAAACTGATTTTAGTACGTGTTTTTTCATGTTTTTAATTTTTTGGTTACAGTACAAATGTCCATCAGAAAAAAGATTGAAACAATCCCTTCCGTCAGGTATTTTTATGAAAAGAAAAAAGGTCGTCTGCTATAGACGACCTTTTTTTAAAAATCAATATTTAATTTATTTCTGAATAATTAATTTTTGAGTTTTTATGTTTTTAGTTGTTTGAATTTGTACAAAATAAACACCAGCGTAAAAGCTTTGCACATCAATAGTTGATGGTACTTTGGCTTGTAAAGCAATTTGTTTTTCAAACACTATTTTTCCTGAAATATCATAAATTTTCACCATTGCTGTTTCATTTTCTTGCGAAACTATTTTTACTGAATTTACAGCAGGATTTGGAAATAATTGCAATGAATTTGAGTTTGAAATTTCGGTAATTCCGGTAATTCCGGTAACAAAATACCCCAATTCGTATCCCATACCTGTTGCATAGTATGAATAGAAAATATTGCCATCATAAGCAAACGGATATCCCAAATATTGATTGGCAAAAACATTGGATGTTCCAACTTCAGTACCATCTGAAACCCACAAACTGGAAGTATAAACTCCGCCTGGATCTGCTACAGTCTGATACATTTTATTACTCACAACATTAAAGGAAGCACTTGCTCCAAGATTTTTAGAAACAGTTGTACCTCCTGCAATTCCATCCGTTCTTTTATAAATCATTTGATAATAAGGTGGAGAAGAAATAGATTTCATATAACTGGTAAAAAGGTAATCGTTATTTGCCCCAGTAATCACATTTGCAGAATCAGTAACAAAAAGAGTTCCCCCAGTGGTGCCATCCGATTTCCAAAGATTGATTCCGTTTTTAAAATACATTTCATTCTTAAAAATTTTAGCCCCTGAAAATTCGCCAGCAAAAATTAATGAAGAAGTTGTTCCATCAGTTTTCCACATACCAGCATTTGTACCCGTTTGCGAAAATAAGTAGAGTTCATTATTGTATATAATCCAGCCAGTTGGTTCCTCTATATTATTCACTATTGTAGTTCCTGCTGCTGTGCCGTCACTTGAATAAAGCTTATAGCTGCCTGAAAAACCTGTTGTAGAACCAGCAAAATAAACCTTTCCATTATAAGCACCCATTGGCGCATTTTCCGCTCCACCCAATTTATATCCACCACTCGAACCAGTTGCTAAATCTATTACTTCCATCGTTCCTGCTGCTGTACCATCACTCACCCATAGTTCAATTCCATTTCCGCTACCCATCTGAAAGAATAATTTATTGCCCACAGCTGTAAAATTTTGAGGAGGATAATCACCTGTTGCTGAAAGCGGATCCCCATTTTTAAGCGAATCAATAAATACAGTTCCTGCGGTGGTACCATCTGTTTTCCATAAATCTGTTCTTGTGGCAGTGGTGGAAGAACCATTTTTGTTGACAGCAAAAAACAAAGTACCGTTTACATTAATCAGGTGAATAACGTCTCCAACATTGGTATTGATGATTGAGTCCATTACTATTTCGGTGCCTGTGGGAGTTCCATCTGATTTCCAAAGGCGGTGCAAGGGACTGCTACCATTAATAGTAGTGATAAAATACATTGTTCCGTTCACCGTAATAAAATCTTGCGGTTGGGAACCTTGGTTAGCTCCCGGTACAAGGTCTTTAAACAGTGTTTGTGCGTTTGCAATATTGCTCCATCCGCCAATAGCGAAGAGCATTGCAATTAAAACTGATTTTAGTAAGTGTTTTTTCATGTTTTTAATTTTTTGGTTACAGTACAAATGTCCATCAGAAAAAAGATTGAAACAATCCCTTCCGTCAGGTATTTTTATAACAAGAAAAATAAAAGGAATTTATACTAATTTATTGTCGTAAGCATATTTAACCAAGCCAACAATGCTTTTGGCTTTGGTTTTTCTGAAAATATTTTTGCGATGAGATTCTACTGTGTATTCACTAATAAAAAGTTTTTCTGCAATTTGTATGTTGGTATGCTCAAGAGCAATTAAACGAATAATTTCTTTTTCACGTTTGGTAAGAAAATCTTTGTTGGAATAACTTTCCATCATTGTTTTTGCAATACTTCCCGAATAATAAATAGTACCATCAAACACTTCTTCAATGGCTTTTACTAGTTCCGTTTTTTCAATATCTTTTAATAAATAACCATCAGCTCCTGCATCTATTAATTCTTTAATAATTTCTGGTTTATCCAACATAGAAAGTACTATAATTTTAATCAATGGAAATTTTTCTTTTACTTCTTTTGTCAATTGAATTCCATCCATCACAGGCATTTGAATATCTGTAATAATTACATCAGGTTGATTATTTTCTATGTAATTTAGCACTTCCGAACCTGAAGAAAACCCCAAAACACTCAACTGTTTTTCAGCATTTAATAAAGAAGTTAAACCACGCACAAAAATTTTATGGTCATCAACAAGTGCTACTGTAATTTTTTTTTCAGACATCGGTATGTTCGTTTAAAGGTATATCAATACTGATTTTTGTTCCTGTTTCGCTATTACTATTTATTTTAAAACTGCCTTTCAATATTTCTATTCGTGAAACTAAATTGTTTAATCCATTTCCATTTTTGGTTTCTTTCACATCAAAACCTTTTCCATTATCAGTAATTATTAATTTTAAATTGTTTTCTTTCTCTGTCAATTCAATGGAGGCTTTTGTTGCACCCGAATGTTTTATTATGTTGTTTAGTGCTTCTTGAATAATTCTATAAATATTAATTTCTGTTTTGTTTTGAAGGGTTGAAACAACATTATAGTTCAATTTTGTTTCTAATGTTTTAGCTGTATTTATTTGTTCAACAAAACTTGTAACAGCATCTTTAAGTCCATTTTTTTGTAACAATGCTGGCATCAATGCATGTGAAATTGTTCTCACTTCTTTCATTCCTTCCGATGCCAATTCTTTAATTTCATTAATAATTTTTTCATTATCGTTATTCTGTTGAATACCCGAAGCATTTAATTTTATTAAGGAAAGTAAAGGTCCTAAACCATCGTGCAGTTCTTTTGATAATCTTACTTTTTCTTCTTCTTGCGCCATAAAAATTGCTTTGTTTCGCAAATCTTTTTCTACAAGCATTTTGTTTTTATTTATCAAACGATTTCTATTGAAGAAAAACAAACCAAGTAAAAGAAGAAGAGAAAAAAACACAATTAAAAAATTTCGTTGGCTTTTTTGCCGATTTATTTCCAGTGAGTTTATTGCATTTTGTTTTACCAAAAGTTTGTTCTCATTTTCTTTTTTTTCTGTTTCATATTTAGCTGACATATCCGTGATTTTCGAATTCAAATCTTCATTCACCAAAGAATCCTTTGCTAAAGAAGCCATTCGCTGAAATGACAACGCTTTATTGAAATCATTTTTCTGCTCATAGCAGTTGGAAAGGTTTTGATATAAACTTGGTAACTCGGGAAGAGCCTCCACTTTTTTTGATAAATCAAGCGCTTCATTCAATTGTTTTAAAGCTTCATCGGGTTGATGCAGATGTAAATAAATTTGTCCCATATTACTTAAGCTTGAAATTATTGAATTATAATCATTTGTGGCTTTGCGAATAGTGTAGGATTGTTTTGCAAATTCCAATGCTTTGGAATAATTTTTTAATTCCAAATAACAAGTAGCAAGATTATTTAATGCCACTGCTGCATAGTCCTCGTTTTCAATTTTTTTACTTTGTTCAAATGCATTGGTAAAATACAGAATTGCTCCTTGATAATTTTTTTGTTTAACATAAATATTGGCAATGCTAACATAAGAAACAATTAGTCCCTCTAAATCATTTAATTTTTTCTTTATTTCAACTGACTTTAAGCTATATTCAAGGGATTTTTGATTGTTTCCAATATCAAAATAGAGTATTGAAATATTTTGAAAAGAAAGTGATTTTTCATGATCAAAACCAATTTCTTCGTATAATTTCAAGGCTTTTATTTGTTCGGGAAGTGCTTTTTCCAAATCGCCTTTGCTTTGATACAAAATGCCAATTTTACTGTGAATAGCAGCTATTCCTTTTTTATCGCCTAATTTTTCACGAATGGCAAGTGCTTTAGAATATGCTTCTAATGCGTTTGGATATTCTTTTTTAATATAATATAGTATTCCTAAATCATTGAATCCTTGTGCTACTCCTTTTTCAAAATTTATTTTAGTACCTAATTCAATCGCCTTGTTGCCATACATTATTGCTTTTCCAATATCAACTGAACGATATTGCCAAGTAAGTTCATTCATCGTTATAACAAGATCCGAATCTTTTAGATTTACCAATGATTTTTCGAGGCTGTCAATTAAATGTAAATTATTTTGTGCTATAAGTTGAGTAGCCATTTGACAAGCTATTCCGAGAAAAAAAAAGCATCTAAAAATAAATTTTGAAAAGTTCAT
>JAYTXX010000087.1:0-6740 GCA_043742725.1 Bacteroidota bacterium
AATGTTTTATATCCAACAAAAATTCTTCCACCTTCTTCCATTTTTCTTCCTTCAACAAGTAGCCAATCACCTGTATCTACAGCAGTTGCTTCGCGTGAACGATTTTTTTGTTTTTCTAATTCTTTTTGAAATCCAACTTCATCAATACTCAAATCGTATCCTCGAGCAATGAGTGAAGTTAAATCTATAGGAAAACCAAACGTATCATATAATTCAAAAACGGTTGCTCCATCAACAATTTTTTTCTTTTCATTTGAAACAGTAATACAAACTTGGTCAATGCGTTTTAATCCATTTTCCAAGGTTCTGAAAAAAGAAATTTCTTCTTCTTTAATTACTTTTTCAATCAATAATTTTTGCGAAACAAGTTCTGGAAATGCTTGTCCCATTTGGTTTGCAAGAACAGGGACCAAACGAAACATAAATGGTTCTTTTAAATTTAATGATTGATAACCGTAACGAATAGCACGTCTTAAAATTCTGCGAATTACATATCCAGAGCCAGTATTGGAAGGCAATTGACCATCAGCAATACTAAATGAAATTGCACGAATGTGGTCGGCAATTACACGCATGGCAATGTTTATTATTAATTGTTTTTTATGATGCTCCTCATCTTGTGGTTTGTAGCGATGTCCAGATAATTCCTCCATTTTATCCAACAAAGGTTTGAACACATCAGTATCATAATTTGATTGTTTGTTTTGTAAAACGCGCACTAATCGTTCAAATCCCATTCCCGTATCAACATGTTGCGCTGGTAATTTTTCAAGGCTTCCGTCTGCTTTGCGATTGAATTCCATGAACACATTATTCCACACTTCAATCACTTGCGGGTCATCATTATTAACTCGAGATGCACCATTTATTTTTGCGCGTTCATCATCACTTCTTCCATCATAATGAATTTCGGAACAAGGTCCACAAGGTCCAGTATCGCCCATTTCCCAAAAATTATCTTTTTTATTTCCACGTAAAATTCTGTCTTCTGGAATAAATTGTTTCCATATATCGTATGCTTCTTGGTCAAATTCTAAACCATCTTCTTTACTGCCTTCAAACACGGTTACATACAATTTACTTTTATCAATTTTATAAACTTCTGTTAATAATTCCCAAGCCCAATTAATAGCATCTTTTTTAAAATAATCGCCAAAGCTCCAATTGCCAAGCATTTCAAACATAGTGTGATGATAAGTATCTACACCAACTTCCTCCAAATCATTGTGTTTTCCGCTTACGCGAAGGCATTTTTGTGTATCGGCAATACGTGGAAATTTTATAGGAGCATTGCCCAAAAATAAATCTTTGAATGGCGCCATTCCACTATTATTGAACATTAGCGTTGGATCATTTTTTACCACCATTGGTGCTGATGGCACAATTTGATGTCCTTTTGATTTAAAAAAATCTAAAAATGTTTGACGTACTTTACTCGATTCCATATTTTCTTTAAAAGTAAATAGTGAATAGCAATTAACTTTGATTTAATATTTGCTATTCGCTAATGGCTATTTTTTATCAGATTGCAAATTTAGTTTATTTGCGTAAATTCGCATTAGTTGTGCAAAAGAAAAAATGAGTAAAATAAAATATCGGTTTAACACCAAATCCCTTACTTACGAAAAAGATATTGTGCCATTGCGAAAACGCATTTGGCAAGTACTTTCGTATTTGGCTACAGGATTGGTTTTTGCAACAATTACTATTACGCTTGCCTACAAATATTTAGATTCTCCAAAAGAAAAACAATTGCAACGCGAAATTGCAGAACTCACACTTCAATATGAAATTTTGAATAATAGAATGACCGAATTTACACAGGTTTTAGATGATGTTGAAGAGCGTGATAATAATATTTACAGAACTATTTTTGAAGCGGAACCAATTCCCGAAAGTATTAGAAAAGCTGGTTTTGGTGGAGTTGATAGGTATCGTGAATTGCAAGGATATGACAATTCTGATTTGATGATTGAAACTTCCAAACGCCTTGATAGAATTAGCAAACAACTATATATTCAATCAAAATCATTTGATGAGGTTGTAAAATTGGTAAAAAACAAAGAGCAACTTTTGGCTTCAATTCCAGCTATACAACCTATTTCTAATAAAGATTTGAAACATCAACCAAGTGGTTTTGGTTGGCGTACAGACCCAATCTATAAGACTGCTGAATTTCATCCTGGGTTAGATTTTACAGCAGCTGAAGGAAAAGAAATTTATGCAACTGGTGATGGAGTAGTTGAAGTGGCTGATAATATGGCGCAAGGTTATGGTAATCATGTTATCATTAATCATGGTTTTGGATATAAAACATTGTACGGACATATGTTAAAATTTAAAGTTCGTGTTGGACAAAAAGTAAAACGTGGTGAATTAATTGGATATGTTGGCAGTACAGGTCGTTCTACTGGACCACACGTTCATTACGAAGTTATTAAAAATGGCGCAAAAGTAAATCCAATTAACTATTTCTTTAACGATTTAACTCCAGAACAATATGCTCGACTTACAGAAATGGCTTCTTCTCCATCTCAAGCATTTGACTAAAAACGCTGTTCATGCAACATAGTAAAATAAGCGTTTATACTGCAACTTCTATTGTAATTGCCAATATGATTGGTACAGGAGTGTTTACCAGTTTGGGTTATCAAGTGCTGGATATAAAAAATGGAAGTAGTATTTTATTACTTTGGATAATTGGTGGAGTTGTTTCTTTTATTGGCGCACTATGTTATGCAGAGATTGGAACAATTTTTCCTCGTTCGGGCGGAGAGTATAATTATTTATCAAAAATTTATCATCCTGCGGTTGGATTTATGTCGGGTTTTGTTTCCTCAACAGTTGCATTTGCAGCACCAGTGGCAGCTGCAGCTTTGGCTTTAGGAAAGTATGCAAATAATGTAATTGCGGTTAATCCTAAAATTACAGCAAGTATTGTTGTTATTATTTTAACTGTAATACATTCATCAACAATAAATTTAGGAAGCAAAGTGCAAAATGTTTTTACAACCATAAAAGTTTTGCTAATTACAACATTCATTGTGTTTGCTTTTTTTTCTGGTCATACAGGCGATGCAAATTTTTTAATGAATGAAAATACACTTAAAGATTTTTCTACGCCAGCCTTTGCTATTGCATTGTTTTTTGTTTCATATTCCTATTCAGGTTGGAATGCAGCATCTTACATTGCTGGAGAAATAGAAGAGCCACAACGTAATTTACCAAAATCATTACTTCTTGGAACAGCCATCGTAACGGTACTTTATGTATTATTAAATTTTGTTTTTCTGTACACTTCGCCAATAAACGATTTAGCAGGAAAAGATGATATAGGTTTTGTTTCTGCAAATTTTATTTTTGGCAACACAGGCGGAAAAATTATTTCCATAGTTATTGCTATATTGCTTGTATCATCAGTAAGTTCAATGATTATAGCAGGTCCTCGTGTTTCGCAAGTGATGGGAAGCGATACAAAACTACTTTCGTTTTTAGGTAAAAAAACAAAAAATAATACTCCTTTAAATGCTATTATATTTCAGTGCATTATTTCTTTGTTTTTTATTTTCACAGCTACTTTTAGCCAAGTAATTACCTACATTGGATTTACTTTAACCGTATTTACTTTTCTAACTGTTTTGGGATTATTTATTATTCGAATAAAAAAATTGAATACGCTTAATTCCTTTAAAATTCCATTTTATCCGATAACGCCAATTTTGTTTTTAATGTTTAATTGTTGGTTGCTTTATTATGGTTTTACTCAAAAACCAATGGAATCGCAAGTTGGAATTGCAACGGTTTTTGTTGGATTGATTTTTTATTTTATTAATAAAATTTTATACAAATCAAAAAATGAAAATTAAGTTTTTGTTCATCAGTATTGTTTTTGTTTTTCTATTTAGTTGCGGAAATAATGCAAATCAGCAAACTGTAAATAGTCCTTCTGTTGTTGTTAAAGCGGTTGATAGTGTAGCGAAAACACAAAAGGAAGTAATTAAAATCAACAGAAGCTATGATGATATTGGTAGATACATTGCTGGTTTAAATTCTTTAAGTGGAAATACATTGAATGAAAATTTATACAATAACGATTGGAAAAATTTTGCAAACGATTTTAGTAATCGCTGGAAAAAATACGATACAACACATTTGAATAGCATTAAAAAATGGAGAGATGAAGAATTGATAGAATTGAACAAAAATACTTCAACTATTTTCTATCCATTTTCGGGACCTGATATTCTAAATGCCTACACACTTTTTCCTCATGCAAAAACATTTGTAATGGTAGGTTTGGAACCTGTGGGAACATTGCCAGATTTACAAAACAATAAAGATTCGTTGAACAATTATTTTAAATCTGTGAACGAATCATTATATGCTATTTTAAATTTTAGTTTTTTTAGAACCATTGCTATGAAAAATGATTTGAATAAACCGAATGAATTGAATGGTACAATTCATTTGATTTTACTATTTCTTGAGCGTACTGGAAATAAAATTGCAGATGTTAAACCTGTGAATATTTCGGCAGATGGAACTTTAAAATACTATGAAAATTTTAATTTGTCAAAATCAGATTCATTGCGTTCAAAAGGTGCTGAAATTTCTTTTATAGATGCAGATAGCATACTTAAAAAAGTATATTATTTTTCTACAAACCTTGTAAATAATGAATTACAAAGAAATAAAGGATTTGAAAAATATGTATCAAGTTTAGGAGCTTACAGTACTTATTTAAAGTCTGCAAGTTACTTGATGTATGAAAGTTATTTTTCATACATCAGAAATATTATTTTAAATGGAAGTAAAACTATTTTACAAGATGATTCTGGAATTCCTTTGCATTATTTTAAAGAAAAAAATAATTTTGATTTGGTTTTTTATGGCACATACACTAAGCCAATCAATCTTTTTAAGAATTCCTATCAAGATGATTTGTATCGTATTTACAACACAAAAGATTCTATTCAACTAAAAAATTTGCCGTTTGGAATTGGCTATAAATTTCACAAAGGCGAATCAAATTTAATGTTGGCTAAACGTAAAAATTAATGCAGAAAAAAAAATGTAGTTACTTTTTTTCATTTTTTATTTTTTCAATTTGTGCAATTTCTTATGCACAAATTCCTTATCCATTAAAAAATTCAAAACCGTCAGAAAATCCCATCCCTTCTATTATTGAACACAAAAGTGAAATACTAAACAACGTATTGAACGATGCGAAAAAATATAAAATTCAAATTATTTACACCCAAATTAATCGAGATAAAAACAACAAACCTTCATTTATACAATACAATTATTTGCTTGATAATAAAAAGTATTTTTATGCTGCAAGCCTTGTAAAATTGCCTATTTGTGCATTGTCGTTAGAAAAATTGAACGAGTTGAAAATAAAAGGATTAGATAAAAATTCAATTATGTTTACCGATAGTTCTTCCATTTGTCAGAAAAAAACAATTGTAGATACAACTGCAAAAAATGGATTGCCTTCCATTGAACAATATATTAAAAGAATGTTGCTCGTTAGTGATAATGATGCTTACAGCCGTGCGTATGAATTTTTAGGACAACAATATATTCACGATAAATTAGTTGAAAAAGGATATTCAAATGCTTTTATCATTCATCGTTTTGATGCAAATTGTAACACGGATAATAATAAATCTACCAATGCTATTGATTTTTACAGCTCGTCTAAAAAATTAATCTATCATCAGCCTGCTCAAAAAAACATAGGTGAATATAAAAATCCATTAGGAAAAGTGGGTGTTGGTATAGCTTATCTCGATGCGAAAAACAAAAAAATAGATACGCCAAAAGATTTTACTTTTTCAAATTACTTATCATTACAAGACATCACTGAGATGCTCAAAAGCATTATTTTTCCTAAAAGTGTTTTAGGCAAAAAAGATTTTAATTTAACATCGGATGATAGAAATTTTTTATTGAAATATTTGTGCATGTTGCCAAGAGAAAGCGATTTTCCACATTATGACACAAACACATTTTACGATTCGTACAAAAAATATTTATTGTTTGGCGATAGCAAAAAAAGAATGAATACGGATAGCATTTCTGTTTTTAATATTGTTGGTCAATCGTATGGTTTTATGAGCGATGTGGCTTATATCTGCGATTTTAAAAACAACATAGAGTTTATGCTTTCGGCAGTAATTTATACCAATGAAGATGAAATTTTGAATGATGGAGTGTATGAATACAATTCTGTTGCATTGCCTTATTTTTCTGAATTAGGTAAACAATTTTATAATTACGAACGAAACCGTAAACGATTAATAATTCCTAATTTGAAAGAATTTAAAGCGGTTAAAAACTAATGATAAACAAGTTTTGTAATACTATTTTATAATCCTTAAAATATTTTACATTTGTTAGAAATAATTAATAATTTTTGATTTGCCTTACAAAGAAACTGATACTGTAAAATTGTATTACACCATTGGTGAAGTTTCCGAAATGTTTTCTGTAAACGCTTCGTTGGTGAGGTTTTGGGAAAAAGAGTTTGAAGCTTTAAAACCTAAAAAAAATAAAAAAGGTAATCGCCTTTTTACTCCTGAAGATATTGATAACTTGAAAATAATTTACAATCTTGTAAAAGAACAAGGTCTTACGCTTGATGGTGCAAAAAAATATTTAAGAGAAAATCGTAAAACAGTTAAGCACGAACTGAAAACAGAGAAAACTCAATTTTCGGAAATTGAAAATAAATT
>JAYTXX010000088.1:0-7248 GCA_043742725.1 Bacteroidota bacterium
TTTAATATCGTCAGTTTTCATATTATTATTTTCACTTATTCGCCATTTTAAACATATCTATTAAAAAAAACAATTGTGTATAATTTGAAAGTGCATCCACTAATTTACCTAAAGGAATACCACGGCCATAATCGCGCACACGTACTGTTTTGTCTTTTATAGTAACATCAATGGTGCGCCCGTTGCCCATTACAAACTCATCAATACAATTGTCTAATGTTTCTTTGAGCAAAATATAAATGCCATCATCGGGCGAACTACCATCGCCTAATTTACCAATGTACATTCCAGGGCGCAAACGAATGTGCTCGTTCCACTCCAATGTTTTTATACTGTCTTCGTTGTATTTTACTTCTTTTTCTGCCATTATACTACAGTTTGTGTGTTGGTGTCATCCTGAACTTGTTTCAGGATCCTCGCGCAGATTCTGAAACAAGTTCAGAATGACCTTCGCACAATTAACATTCTATTATTACACATTAAATCTGAAATGCATCAAATCTCCATCGTTCACTACATATTCTTTTCCTTCAACGCCCATTTTACCTGCTTCTTTACAAGCGGCTTCAGAACCAAGTGTTATGAAATCGTTATACTTAATTACTTCAGCGCGGATAAATCCTTTTTCAAAATCGGTATGAATAACACCAGCGGCTTGTGGAGCGGTCATTCCTTTTGTAATTGTCCATGCGCGCACTTCTTTTACTCCTGCTGTAAAATAGGTTTGTAAATTCAAAATACGATATGCCGCTTTGATTAAGTAATTCACACCAGGTTCCTCCAAACCTATTTCGGATAAAAACATCTGACGTTCCTCATATGTATCTAAACTTGCAATTTCGGCTTCCATTGCTGCTGTAATAATTAATACTTCTGCATTTTCATTTTTCACAACTTCTTTCACAGCATCTACATATTTATTTCCTGTTTTTACAGAAGCTTCATCAACATTGCAAACATAAAGCACAGGCTTTATTGTAAGCAAACAACAATCGGCAACATAGGTTATATCCGTTTCTGATAAATTTGCTGAACGTGCAGATTTTCCTTGTTCCAACAAATCTTTTAATACTAATAAAACTTCATATCCTTTTTTCGCTTCTTTGTCATTGCCCGTTTTAGCTTGCTTTTCCAGTCGTTTCATTTTTGTTTCAACTGTTTCCAAATCTTTCAATTGCAATTCGGTATCAATAATTTCCTTATCTCTAACAGGATTTACCGAACCATCAACGTGAACTACATTTGGGTCATCGAAGCAACGCAACACGTGAATAATTGCATTTGTTTCACGAATGTTTGCTAAAAATTTATTTCCTAAACCTTCGCCTTTGCTTGCTCCTTTTACAAGCCCAGCAATATCAACTATTTCAACGGTTGTAGGAACTACTCTTTCGGGATTTACTAATTTTTCAAGAGCAGAAAGTCGCTCATCAGGAACCGTTATTACTCCTACATTTGGTTCTATTGTACAAAAAGGATAATTTGCTGCCTGTGCTTTCGCATTTGATAAACAATTAAATAAAGTTGATTTTCCAACATTGGGTAATCCCACAATTCCACACTGTAATGCCATTTTTTTATAGTTCTAAGTTCTTCAGTTTATAAGCCAAAAATTGTTTTATAAAACAACTAATGACTAAATTTTAGCTTGCAAATATAGCCAACTCAAAAGTTTTATAAAACCCTTATTTACCTTAATTAGTCATAGTTTTCAACAATCGTCATATATTTTCAACAATAGATATAAGGCTTGTAAAAATTGGTACTTTTGAAAACTTAATTCAAAAATTCAATATTTAATTAACATAAATTATGGCTTCAACAGCAGAATTGGAAAAAATTGTTACTCAAGTTCGTAGAGATATTGTTAGACAAGTTCACGCAGTAAATTCTGGTCATCCAGGTGGTTCTTTGGGTTGTACCGAATTTTTAGTTTCGCTTTATTTTGAAATTATGAAACACAATGCCACAAAGTTTAATATGGATGGCGATGGTGAAGATATTTTCTTTTTATCAAACGGACATATTTCCCCAGTATTTTATAGTGTTTTGGCTCGTTCAGGATATTTTCCAGTGAAAGAACTTGCTACTTTTCGCAAATTAAACACACGATTACAAGGTCATCCGACAACTCACGAGCATTTACCTGGTGTACGTATTGCATCAGGTTCTTTGGGGCAAGGAATGTCAGTTGGAATTGGTGCAGCATTGGCAAAAAAATTAAATAAAGATAATAGTATCGTTTATACATTGCACGGTGATGGCGAATTACAAGAAGGACAAATTTGGGAAGCGGCAATGTATGCTGCGGCAAAAAAAGTAGATAATATTATTTCAACCGTTGATATGAACGGACAACAGATTGATGGCTCTACAGACCACGTTTTACCAATGGGAAGTTTGCGAGCAAAGTTTGAGGCTTTTGGTTGGGAAGTTTTGGATTTAGAAAAAGGAAATGATATTGCTTCTACCGTTGCTACTTTGAACAAAGCAAAAACATACATTGGAAAAGGTAAACCAATTATGATTTTGATGAAAACAGAAATGGGAAATGGTGTTGATTTTATGATGGGAAGCCACAAATGGCACGGTGTTGCGCCAAATGATGAACAACTGGCACAGGCTTTGAATCAAAATGCGGAAACAATGGGCGATTACTAAAAATAAATTATGAATTACAAATTATTAATTATCAATAATCCATTCAAAAAACTTGTTCTGTCTTGTTTCTTGATTTCTATTTTTTGTTTCTCCTCCTTCGCTCAAAAGCGCAGTCCTGCTCCAAAAGCACTTACTCGTATTGAATTTGTATTTGATGCTTCGTTCTCCATGTTTGGTCAATGGCAAAGTGGAATGAAGATGGACATTGCAAAAAAAATGTTGAGCGAATTTATGGATAGCATCAAAGGAATTGACAATATTGAAGTTGCATTACGTTGCTACGGACATCAATATTCCTTGCGCCCAGAAAGAAATTGCCAAGATACAAAATTGGAAGTACCGTTTGGAAAAGACAATTTTTTAGCAATAAAAAACAGATTAAAAACAATAGTTCCAAAAGGAACAACTCCAATTGCATATACGCTTGAACAATGTGGTGGCGATTTTCCTGCTCCATCAAACCCAAGTTTGCGAAATATCATCATTTTAATTACCGATGGAATTGAAGAATGTGATGGAGACCCGTGTGCTGTTTCGTTAGCATTACAGAAAAAAGGAATTGTGTTAAAACCTTTTATTATTGGTATTGGAATGGATCAAAGCTATTTGAATACGTTTGGTTGCATTGGTAAATTTTACGATGCATCAAGCGAATCGAGTTTCAAAAACATATTGAACATTGTTATTTCTCAAGCGTTGAACAACACTACAGTTCAGGTAAATCTAAACGACCAAATAGGAAAACCAAGTGAAACGGATGTGAATATGACTTTTTATGATGAACAAACGGGAGCTATTCGTTACGATTATATGCACACTATCAATAACAAAGGCGTTCCTGACACACTTGTAATAGACCCGATTGGAACCTACAAAATGATTGTTCACACAATTCCACCTGTTGAGAAAAAAGGAATTGAATTGATTCCAGGAAAACACAATATTATTGCAGTGGATGCTCCGCAGGGTTATATGAATTTAAAAGTAATTGGGAATAATCCAACTTGTATCATTCGTAAATATAATGATATGCAAACACTTAATATTCAGCAATTTAATTCAACAGAAAAATATATTGTTGGTAAGTACGATTTGGAAATATTAACACTTCCAAGAATAAAAATAAACAAAGTAGATGTTGCTCAAAGTAAAACTACAACTATAGAAATTCCACAATCGGGAAATGTTATTATTTCCAAGCCAAGCGAAGGTCCGGGAAGTTTGTATGTAGAAGAAAACAATAAGCTGGTTTGGGTTTGTAATTTGAATAGCAATTTAATTCAAGAAACAATCGTTCTGCAACCAGGAAAATACAGAGTTGAATTTAGACCAAAAAATGCAAAAGAATCAATATACACATTAGAAAAACAATTTAAAATAGAATCGGGAATTTCAACTCCTGTGAAATTATATTAATGGATATTACAGGCAAAATAAAAAACATAAAATACAAACCAGTTATTGCTGATGAACTCAAAATTATTAGCATTGAAAAATTTGATATAAATAGTTGTCCTGCATTTTGTATTTTAAATAATGGGGGAAATTCCTTTTCTATTTCCAAATGGGTTTCGCCTAAAAGAACACGTTCTTACCCTTTTGAACGGGTTTACAACACACTTAATTTTTCCAAAAAAATAACTGTTATCCCAATTGTAAAAGATGAAGGCTTTGATGGAGATAGGGATTTTTTGCAATGGGATACTGTTTCCTTAATGTCGTTATTAGATGTTGCATATTATAGCTCTGCCGTGAAAAAAAATAGCATAGGAAAAATGAAAATTGATAAACAAAAATTCGATTCGAAATTTATTTTATCAAAAATTAAAGAAATAGAACAATACCATAGTTCGGCTTTGCATTGGAATTTAAACGAACTCAATAGCAATCTTCACCAAGTGATTGACAAAGCAAAAATAGCTTATAAAAACATTGAAAAGATTACAAAAGTTAAACTTCATACTATAGATGGAGTTGATAATTTTCAGAAAAAAATTGGAAAAGATGTTTCGCTGTTTATGAATTTTTCAAGGGAAAAAGCAAAAAATGCACAATCAAGAGAATATGTAACTATTCAACCAAAAGAAAATTTAGCAACACTTACAAAAGCAAAAATCACAATAAATAATTATTTGGGAGGACAATATTTTTTTACAGTTGATGAAATAAAACTGGTAAAAGACAAATTATGTTTAATTGAAGGAAAACATACTAAAAATGCTTTACTACCTTCAAAATCGGATATTAAAGATGGCTTGATAAAAATGATTTTGTATAGTAACTTGAGTGAGACTAAAATCAATGGTAAAAAAATAAATTGCGAATCTATTTTAAGTTTAACATCTACTAAAATAAAAGGGGAAGTTGTTTCATCTTCTTCAAATAAGGAAAAAGAAATATTTTTCAAAAAAAACACATTCAACAATTCTCAAATTATTTTTATTCAAAAATTATTTGAAGAAGCAACTATAAATGGTTTTACAATTAGCATTAAACAAGTTAAATGATAAAAAGTCCATTAAGATACCCAGGAGGAAAAAGCCGTGCAGTGGATTTAATTGCTTCGCTCATTCCTAAATTTGAAGAGTACAGAGAGCCTTTTGTTGGTGGTGGTTCTGTATATATTTATCTAAAACAAAAATATCCAACGAAAAAGTATTGGATAAACGATTTGTATTTTGAATTATATAAATTTTGGGAAATGAGCCAAAAAGATTTAAAAATAGTGATTAAACAAATTTACGAGTGGAAAAAAAGATTTGAAATTGGCAAAGAGCTTTATTCTTTTTTAAATGAAAACATAATTAATTTTAATGATACAGAAAGAGCCGCTGCATTTTTTATTTACAATCGCATTACATTTTCAGGAACAAGTTTAAGTGGTGGATATAGCGATGCTTCTTTTGTTGGACGTTTTACAGAAAGTAGCATTCAACGACTTTCCTATATGGGAAAAATAATAGACAACACTAAAATAAGTAATTACGATTATAAAAAAGTGGTAGAAGAAAAAGGAGAAAATGTTTTTCTTTTTCTCGATCCTCCATATTACTCGGCTACGAAATCGGCTCTTTATGGAAAAAATGGAAATATGCACAAATCGTTTGACCACGATGAATTTGCAGAAACAATGAAAAACTGCAAGCATCAATGGTTAATTACTTATGATGATAGTGATAAAATAAGAGACTTGTTTGCTTTTGCAAATATTGTTTCGTGGGATTTAACTTATGGAATGCGTAATGTTAGTGAACAATCCAACCAAATTGGAAAAGAATTATTTATTTCTAATTACCCAATAAAATTACCAAAACAAATTATTGAAGAAAGTCAAATGGTATTGTTTGAACCAACCGAAAATTATAAAAAGAAAAACAAAAAAATCGCTTAAAATATTATTATGAAAAAATACACTTACACTGAAAAAAAAGATACTCGTTCTGGCTTTGGAGCTGGATTATCGGAGCTTGGAAAAACCAATCCGAATGTAGTTGCATTGTGTGCCGATTTAACGGGTTCCTTAAAAATGGATGCTTTTGCAAAAGACCATCCAGAAAGATTTTTTCAAGTTGGTATTGCCGAAGCCAATATGATTGGCATTGCCGCAGGCTTAACCATTGGTGGAAAAATTCCTTTCACAGGAACATTCGCTAACTTTTCTACAGGAAGAGTTTATGACCAAATTCGTCAATCAGTAGCTTATTCAGGAAAAAATGTAAAAATTTGCGCATCACATGCTGGACTTACATTAGGCGAAGATGGTGCAACACATCAAATTTTAGAAGATTTGGGATTGATGAAAATGTTACCCGGAATGGTTGTTATCAACCCTTGCGATTATAACCAAACCAAAGCCGCAACCATTGCTATTGCAGATTATAAAGGTCCAGTTTATTTACGTTTTGGACGACCAACCGTTCCTAACTTTACTCCTGCTGACCAAAATTTTGAAATTGGAAAAGCGGTAATGTTGAATGAAGGAACTGATGTAACAATATTTGCAACAGGACATTTAACATGGAAAGCAATTGAAGCAGGGGAACAATTAGCAGCACAAGGAATTAGTGCTGAAATAATAAATATTCATACCATTAAACCTTTAGATAATTTGGCTGTCCTAACATCAGCTAAAAAAACACGTTGTATTGTTACAGCCGAAGAACATCAAATGAATGGCGGACTTGGCGATAGTATTGCACAACTATTGGCTCGTGAATTGCCAACACCAATTGAAATGGTTGCAGTAAATGATAGTTTCGGAGAAAGTGGAACACCCGATCAATTGATGACAAAGTATGGTTTAGATGCTGTAAACATTGTAGCAGCTGCAAAAAAAGTAATAGGTAGAAAAGTTTAGTCGAAAAATGGCTAAATCTTTAACAAAATGATTGAGCCATTTTATGAGTATATCTGACAAAGAACTTTTAGAAAAATTTCGTAATGCTGAAACGCAAACCTATGCGTTTAATTTATTGGTAAGGGAATACCAAAAACGACTCTATTGGCACATCCGAAAAATTTTATTAAATCATGATGATACAGATGATGTGTTGCAAAATGTGTTTATTAAAGTTTGGAAAAATTTAA
>JAYTXX010000089.1:0-8301 GCA_043742725.1 Bacteroidota bacterium
CTTATTGCTATTAACGCTAATTACAAAGTGGTGAAAGGCGACAATAACAAGCGTTTGCAAAACGCCATCAAAATCGTTGATAAGTTTATTGCAAAAACCAAAAATTAATTTTTAGTTTTGTCCCATCAAAAGGGGTGCTCTTTTTAAATAAAGAGCTGAGATTATACCCAACAAATAATGTTTCTAAAAAACAAAATTTGTGCACCTGATCAGGATAATGCCTGCGTAGGGAATAAGGTATTGTTAAAAATATTAGTAGTTGCTTGCTCCTTTGCTGCTATATGTTTAACTAAAAAAATTAAATCAAATGTATCTTTTAAAAAAAACTGTAACAAGTTGCTTACTAACGGCAATGCCATTTTTGGCTTTTTCACAATTCAGTATTTCGGGGAAAATTTCAAGTAAAAAAACCCAAGAAATTATTGCAGGTGCGAACATTAAAATTGACAATGCATTTACAACAGTAGAAAGTAATTCAGAAGGAAATTTTGAATTAAAAAATTTGAAAAAAGGAACTTATACGATTAAAGTAAGTTTTGTTGGTTATTTGGCATTTATGGATACTATTGAGCTTTCGGAAAACAAAACGATAGTGGTAGAATTAAATGAAAATTCTATACTAATGGATGAAGTAATTGTTTCATCAACACGTGTAGATGATAAGTCGGCAATGGCATACAGCACTGTTACTAAAGAACAAATTGCTGAACAAAATTTAGGACAAGACCTTCCATTTTTACTAAATCAACAAACATCAATTGTTACAACTTCCGATGCTGGAGGAGGAGTTGGATATACCGGAATTAGAATTAGAGGAACCGATGCAACCCGTGTAAATGTTACTATCAATGGAATACCTGTAAACGATGCCGAATCGCAAGGAACTTATTGGGTAGATTTGCCCGATATTGCTTCAAGTATTGATAACATTCAAATTCAACGAGGCGTTGGAACTTCAACAAATGGTGCTGGTGCTTTTGGAGGAAGTTTAAATATTCAAACAACAAAATTAAATCCTGTTGCATCTGCCGAAGTAAATAGTTCTGTGGGTTCATTCAATACATTTAAAAACACAGTAAATGTTGGAACAGGTTTAATCAACAATAAATTTGCAGTTGATGCTCGTTTTTCAAAAATTAATTCCGATGGATTTATTGATAGAGCAACTTCCGATTTAAAATCTTTTTATTTATCAGGAGCTTATTATGGCAAAAAAGATATTTTAAAATTTATAACATTCACAGGCTATGAGGAAACGTATCAAGCTTGGTATGGCATTCCTGAAGCACGATTGAAAGGAAATGTGGACACAATGAATGCATATATTTCAAATAATTATTTAGATGAATCAGAAGCTGATAATTTGCTCAACTCAAGCAATAGAACTTATAATCCATACACTTACAAAAATCAAGTTGACCATTATATTCAAAATTATTATCAGTTGCATTATTCACACGAGTTCAATAATAAACTTAATGCAAACATTGCATTGCATTATACAAAAGGAAAAGGATATTATGAAGAATATATGAAAAATCAAGCTTTTGCAGATTATGGATATGATGATTTGATGGTAGGTAGCACAACTATTTCAACCACAAATTTAATTCGCAGACGTTGGTTGGATAATGATTTTTATGGAACTACCTACTCTATTAATTATCACAACAACAAAAATTTTGCAATCACATTAGGCGGAGCGTGGAACAAATATGATGGTTTACATTATGGCGAAATTATATGGGCGCAATATGCAAGCAACAGTGTTTTAAATCAAAATTATTACAAGGACACAGCTCAAAAAACAGATTTCAATGTGTTTGTAAAAGCAAATTATTTGATTGCAAAAAAATTAAATGCCTTTGCTGATTTACAATACAGAACAATTGATTATTCCTTTTTAGGATTTGATAATAATTTTATAAATACAAAACAAAATGTGATGTATAATTTTTTCAATCCAAAGTTTGGGTTGAATTATGAAGTAAACACAAATATCAATTTTTATGCATCATACAGCGTTGCGAACAAAGAACCAGGCAGAGATGATTTGGTTCAATCAACAGCATTGAGCAGACCAAAATCAGAACAACTAAATGACATTGAAATTGGCTATCGCCACAATGTTAAAAGAGCAATGTGGGGAATAAATTTTTACTACATGCAGTACAACAATCAACTAATTTTGACAGGTGCAATAAATGATGTTGGTGCATACAATAGAGAAAATGTTGCAAATAGTTTTCGTGAAGGAATTGAAGTTGAAGTAGGTTTAAAAATAGTTAAAAACTTAACTTGGAATATGAATGCAACATTTAGCAAAAATAAAATCAAAAATTTTCATGAGTATATTGACAACTATGACACGGGAATACAAAATTTAATTGTTTACAGCGAAAGCGATATTGCTTTTTCGCCCAATATAATTGCAGGAAGCACCATTACTTACGAACCCATTAAAAATTTAAAATTAAATTTTATAACTAAATATGTTGGTGAACAATTTTTAGACAACACCTCTAATTCAAACAGAAAATTAGATGCTTATTTTGTAAACGATTTTAGAATAAATTACAGCATTAAAACCAAATTTATTCACACCATTGGAATTACTTTAGCAATTAATAATTTATTCAACGAAATGTACGAATCAAATGGCTATACTTGGGGCTATTACTACGGAGCACAACGCCACATAGAAAATTTTTATTTCCCTCAAGCTGGAACTAATTATATGCTTGGTTTAACATTAAAGTTTTAATTCTGCTAAAAGAAAATTTTTATTTTGAGGCTTAAGAATATTTAAAATAGTGTAACAAATATTTTTTGTATTTTTAAGCCTCAATAAAAAAATAAATGTCAACCATTGAAACGAAGGAAACGGTAAAAAAAATTTTTGCAGAATACCTCGAACAACATTCACACAGAAAAACACCCGAACGTTTTGCGATTTTAAATGAAATATATTCGCATACGGGACATTTTGATATTGAATCACTTTATATTCAAATGAAAAACAAAAAGTATCGCGTCAGCCGTGCTACTTTGTATAATACTATTGAATTGCTACTCAATAGCAATTTGGTTACAAAACATCAATTCGGAAAAAATTTAGCACAATTTGAAAAGGCTCATGAATTTAAACAACATGACCATTTGATTTGTCAAGATTGCGAAAAAGTTTTTGAATTTTGTGACCCACGCATTCAACAAATACAAAAAACAGCAAGTGATATTTTAGGTTTTGAAGTTCAACATCATTCACTCAATTTGTACGGAAAGTGCAATAAACTTGTCCAAAATGGCATGTGTGAAAATAAAAAAGATAAAAAAATTACAACATGATATTTGGTTACAAATTAAGCAAACAAAAGGATATCTGTACGTTTTCATTATCAGGAGAACTTATTGATAAAAATCAATCGGCTGCACTAATGACTGAAGTTCAAACTGAAATTGATAATGGCAAAAATTTGATTATTTTAAATTTGCAAGAACTAAAATACATCAACAGTAGCGGATTAAATGAAATAATTAAAATACTTACTAAAGCTCGTAAAGCAGGAGGCGATGTTGCTATTTGTTCAGTAAATAGCAAAATTTCCGAGCTGCTTGTTATCACAAAACTTGATAGCATTTTCAATATTTGTGAAACAGAGGAAAAAGCAATTATACTTTTAAATAAAAAATAATTTTTAAATAAAATAACACAATAAATAAATGAAGGTAGATGTATTATTGGGTCTTCAGTGGGGAGACGAAGGAAAAGGAAAAATTGTAGATGTATTAACTCCCAAATATGATATCATTGGTCGTTTTCAAGGTGGACCAAATGCTGGACACACATTGGAATTTAATGGAATAAAACATGTATTGCATACAATTCCATCTGGAATTTTTCATGATAAAGCAATTAATATTGTAGGTAACGGTGTAGTAATTGACCCTGTAATTTTCAAAAAAGAAATTGATGCACTTTTAAAATTAGGTGTTGATGTAAAGTCAAAATTAATGTTAGCCAAACGTGCTCATTTAATATTGCCAACTCATCGTTTGCTTGATGCAGCTTCGGAAGCAGCAAAAGGAAAAGAAAAAATTGGTTCTACGTTAAAAGGAATTGGACCAACGTATATGGACAAAACTGGAAGAAATGGATTACGTGTTGGTGATATCAGTTTGCCTAATTTTAAAGAAAAGTACAATACCTTAATTGAAAAACACAAACAAATTTTAAGTCATCATAATTTTGAATACAACCTTGCAGAGCTTGAACCTGCTTGGTTTGAAGGCATTGAAGTTTTAAAAACATTGAAACATATTGAAAGTGAACATTACATTAATGATGCTTTAAAGACCAATAAAAGTATTTTGGCAGAAGGCGCACAAGGTTCATTATTAGATATTGATTTTGGTTCGTATCCTTTTGTAACATCATCAAACACTATATGTGCAGGAGCTTGCACAGGTTTAGGAATTGCTCCAAACAAAATTGGAAATGTAATTGGAATTTTCAAAGCATATTGTACACGTGTTGGTAGTGGACCTTTTCCAACAGAATTAAATGATGAAGTTGGAGAACAAATTCGCAAAATAGGAAATGAGTTTGGCTCAACCACAGGCAGACCAAGACGCACAGGTTGGCTCGATATTCCTGCACTTAAATATGCTGTGATGATAAATGGAGTAACAGAATTGATAATGATGAAAGCAGATGTGTTGAGTGGATTTGAAAAAATTAAAGTTTGTACTGGCTATAATTATCAAGGAAAACAAATTGATTATTTACCTTACGACTATTCTCCTGAATTATTAACTCCAATATATGCTGAACTAAAAGGCTGGAATCAAGATTTAACAGGATTTAATAATCCTTCTCAAATGCCAGAATCACTTAATGAATATATTGCTTTTATTGAACGTGAAACAGGTGTTCCAATAAGCATTGTTTCTGTTGGACCTGATAGAACACAAACATTGATTCGTAAAAAAGAATTGGTATAAATATTGACTTATACAATTTGCAATTTTTAGTTTTATAAAAAAATTGCATTAATTGTAAAACACCTAATTACGAATACCAAATGTATAATAACACGAAAAAAAATTATCGAATGTCAAGTTATACGTTTGGTATTTTTTTCTTTTTGTTTTTTGTAAATCCACTCCTCACCTACTCTCAAAAAAAAGTAGAAATAGTACATGCTGGTTCTTTAAAATTTGACAAACGTCTTGGAAATGGCGCCAAACGATTGATTGGCGATGTAGAATTTAAACATGAAAACGTATTGCTTTTTTGTGATAGTGCTTATTTTTATAAAGACAATTCACTAGATGCCTTTGGACATGTTCATATTCAACAAAATGATAGTATTCATTTGTATGGCGATTTATTGAATTACAAAGGCGATACAAAAAAAGCAATTCTCACAAACAATGTGATAGTAAACAAAGGAGATATGCAATTGACAACCGATGCCTTGAATTATGATATGGCTACAAGTGTTGGATATTATACTAATTCGGGAAAAATTGTAAACAAAGAAAATATACTTACGAGCAATCAAGGTTATTTTTATGCAAAAACAAATTACCTAAATTTTAAAAATAATGTTGTGCTCACGAATCCGCAATTTGTGATTAATAGCGACACATTGCGCTACAACACATTTTCAAAAATCACCTATTTTCTTGGACCAACAACTATAAAAAGTAAAGAAAATATGATTTATTGCGAAGATGGTTGGTACAATACTTCAACTGATTTATCACGCTTTAGCAAAAATGCTTACATACTTACAAAAGAGCAAAAAATGTTTGGCGATAGTTTGTATTACAATAGAAAAAAAGGAATTGGCAAAGCAATAAAAAATGTTCATATAATTGATACCGTTCAAAACACAAACATAAAAGGCGATTATGCCATACACTACGAACTAATAGATTTATCAATAGTTACAGGACAAGCATTGCTAACAAAAATACAAGAAAATGATACATTATTTTTACATGCTGATACGCTAAAAGCAATTGGAAAACCAAACAATAATTTGCAAGAAAAAAACAATAAACAACAACAACTTTTTGCTTATCACAAAGTGAAAATTTTCAAAAAAGATTTACAAGGAAAATGCGATTCGTTGGTTTATACGCTTTCAGATTCAACAATGAATATGTATAAAAATCCAACACTATGGAGTGATGAAAATCAATTGACAGCCGATAGTATGAAAATAATTACAGGAAATAAATCGCTGAAAACAATTGAATTAAAAGGAACTTGCTTCATCGTTTCAAAAGAAGATAGTTTACGTTTCAATCAAATAAAAGGAAAATACATGAAAGGATTTTTTACAGAAAATAAATTGACTCGCATAAATGTGGAAGGAAATGGGCAAACAATTTATTATGCAAAAGAAAAAGAAACTATAAAAGCTGTAAACCGTGCTGATTGTAGCGATTTGCATATTTATTTGAAAGAAAATAAAATTGATAAAATTACATTTGTAACAAAACCTGATGCTACTTTGTATCCGCTCGAGCAAATTGATTTAAAGGATTTAAAATTAAAAGATTTCACATGGCGAGCGTTAGAAAGACCTTTGAAATTTAGTGATATATTTAATTGGTAAAAAATAATTTTATGAAAAAGAAAAAAAACATTTCAATTTTATTTTTTGTTGTTGCTATTTCAATAACAAATTGCAAAACAAGTAGCACAACAGCAAAAACAGAAAATGAAACAAATTCTACATCAAAAGAATATTCTGTTTCAGGAAAAGTGGAGGAAACTCGCTCCTATTGCGGTGGTGCAAAACCATCTCCCGAAATTTTGAAAAGGCTACAAACTCCTACTCCATATGCTGGGAAAAAATTCTATATCAGAAAAGGAAATACAAATAATATAAATGAAAAAGTAATTTTAAATTTTACAGTTGATAGTATTGGAAATTTTTCTTTCAAATTACCATCTGGAATTTACTCCATCGTTCAAGAAGAACAGCTAACGGAAATAAAAGCCAGCAATTTTAAAAGTAAAACTATTGATGTGGATGAAAAATGTTTGACTGAATGGTGGCAAAAACCATATTATTTATTAGAAGTGAAAAATGAAAATATAAGCAACTTAAATTTTTCATTCCACAAAGCTTGCTTTGTTCCCCTTGATATTCCTTGCTTGAAATATGTTGGACCATCGCCTCAATAAAATTATTTTATGAAATTATTATTTTATATTTTTATTACACTATTCTTTTTTTCATGTGCTACCACAAAAGAAACAAGCAACAATTCTGAAAATAATTCTGTTGTTTTTACTTTTCAAAAAACATCCTGCTTTGGAAAATGTCCTGTATTTTCTATGACTATAGAAGGACACACACACACCATAACTTATATTGGAAAATACAATGTTGAGAAAATTGGAGAATACAAAAAATCAATAACTGATAAAGAAATTTCATCACTTAAGGAAGCGTTTGAAAATGCTCATTTTTTTGATTTTGAAGATAAGTACACAAAACTTGTTAGCGATTTTCCTACTACCTACATTGGCTATTCTATAAATGGAAAGACAAAAAATATAGAAGACTATTTTGGTGCTCCCGCAGAATTAAAAAAATTAGAAAGTCTTTTAGAAAAAATTTCCATTAGCGATGGTTGGAAAAAAATAAAAGATATTGAAAATTAAGCCAACACTCTGTTTTGCCAACTTTGTTTTAAAGGAATTTCCCAAGAATTATCAAAACCCAGTTTTGTTGTAACCATATTATTGAAAACAATTGTTGATTCATCAACTATTTTTTGATTTGCTAATTTTTCAAATTCTGACAAACTACAAGAGGAAATTTCAGTTCCATTTTTATAGGCAACTCGCATCCTATCAAACAAATTCAAATTAAATTTTTGCTCTATTTTTTTTATAAAATGAACAGACTTATCAATGCTACAACCACTTGCTAATGCTTGTTTTTCATCTACTGTAATTACAATAAATAAATTATACAATATATCGAAGCTTGCTTTCAAACTTGCTCCATGTGCCGACCATTCAGCAATAAAATTAATTCCAATTTTTTTAATTTCATCAACTTCATTATCCGATAATTTTCTGTTGCTTTGATAAACCCACAAACGAGCATCATTAGGCATATCCTTGATTGTATTCATTTTATATTTTAAAAATTAATTGAGTTTTATTTTACCTTGCAAAACAGGTGTTGAATCTTTTACAGATTTTTTTTCTTTGGTCGAATCTATAAAATCAGCATTCTTATTGCTTTTTAAATCATTATATATTTC
>JAYTXX010000090.1:0-5759 GCA_043742725.1 Bacteroidota bacterium
ATGGTTGCACTCACTTGCTTTTCGGAAATATTTAATTGTAAAGCTATTTTTTTGTAAAAAAGAATTTCGGACATAGTATAATTAAATTATTAAAGCAAATATAATTATCTAAAAGGCTTGTAAATAATAATATTTTCAACAGTTTTGGAGGATTGTTGAAAAATATTTTTCAGGAAATTTTACTCCAATTTGTTTTGGGAGTATTTTAATAAAAAATTTGATTGGCAATATTTTCGTTTTTAGATTTTTTAAATTCCTCCCAATCAAAAAAACAAACATTTTTGTTACAAAAATTGTGGGTGCTTTTGCGAAAAAGTATTAGGTTTATCAAAAAATAAGGAAATGAAAAAGTATTTGCTATTTGTGTTTGTTATTTTATGCGTGTTTCCGAAAATCGATGCAAAAACATTAGTAAAAACTGAAGCTAATGAAAATAATCTTTATAAAAGTATTCAAGAGTTGACTTCTTTTCAGAATTTGATGGAAAAAATATTTAGTGGTACGCAAAGATGGTATTTTGTCCAAAGTAGCCAACGGGATTTTTCAAAGATTGAAACAAGAAAAGATGTATATCTTAATTATTATTTATTAAAATATAAAATTTTAAAAGTAACACCTTATCAATATTTTGAAAAAATAAATTCAATATTTAAAAAAACTGATGATTGCATTCTTGTTTCCAAAAAAATAATGAATGGATTAAATTCTTTTGAATCTTATAATAATGACACTATAAGAATAGAGCTTTTATTTTTTTTGGAAGACTTTGACCCAATGAAAAGAAGAATACAAGAATTACTTCCTCCATTATTAGATGAATTAAAAATAAAATATGAAGCTGAATTAATAGAAAAAGAACACCGAAATAAAATTATAAAATTAGGAGCGCTTTTTTTATCATTTATAATTTTGTTAGCATTTGTTTTTGTGTTTTTAATATTGAAATCGAGGAAAAAACTTAAACTAAAGAATGATGAAATTATTTTTCAAAAAAACGAAATAGAAAATCAAAAACATTTAGTAGAAGAAAAAAACAGAGAAATAGTATCAAGTATTAATTACGCCTTACGCATACAAACAGCAATACTTCCTCCCCAAAAAATAGTAAAACAGTATCTCGAAAATTCATTCATCGTTTACAAACCAAAAGATATAGTAGCAGGAGATTTTTATTGGATGGAGAATGTAAATAATACTGTATTATTTGCCGCTTGCGATTGTACTGGTCACGGAGTGCCCGGAGCAATGGTTTCGGTAGTTTGTCATAATGCGCTTAACCGTGCTGTTCGTGAGTTTGGCTTAACAAAACCATCGGACATACTTGATAAAACAACAGAAATAGTAAAAGAAAATTTTAGCAAAAGCGAAGATGAAATAAAAGATGGAATGGATATAAGTTTGTGCAGCCTCTCCCTTAATCCCTCTCCAAAGGAGAGGGAGCAGAACTCAAGCTATACTCTTCAATGGGCAGGCGCAAACAATCCACTTTGGATTGTGCGTGCTGGTCATTCTGAACTTGTTTCAGAATCTCAAACAAATGAGATAGTTCGGCATGACGATTACAAACTAATTGAAACAAAAGCCGATAAACAATCGATAGGAAATAGCGAAGAAAGTAAACCATTTTCTAATCACGAATTTACATTGCAACAAGGTGATAGTATTTATATTTTCACTGATGGTTTTGCAGACCAGTTTGGTGGAGAAGGTGAGAAAAAACTAACAAAAAGGCGTTTCAAAGAATTAATATTATCCATTCAAAATAAATCAATGCAAGAACAAGGAATTGTTTTAGATAAATTTATTGTTGATTACCGTAAAGAAATAGAACAAACCGATGATATTCTTGTAATGGGTGTGAAAATATTATTGTAAAGTAAAAAAACTATCCGCATTTGTAATTGCTTGTTTACATAATAAAAACCAAATCAAAAAGATTTGGTTTTTTATTTTTTGTTTTATGTATGTTCTATAGATGTTAAAAGCAAAATGCTTTTTAATAGTTGTCGATAATGAATACACCAACGACTGATGGATTGCGCGTGCTGGTCATTCTGAACTTGTTTCAGAATCTCAAACAGATGGGATGCCGAAACAAGTTCGGCATGACGATTACATCCAAATCGAAACAAAGCATTTAGCAATCACAAATTTACAGTGTAACAAAAAAAACAGAAAAATGTGTTTGAAACGTATGTCTAACACAAAAAATTTTCAGGAAATTTTACTCCAATTTGTTTTGGGATTACTCATTAAAGAAAATTGAGATGCTATGTTTGCATTTTCAGGATTTTCAAGATTAACATCTTCCGACAATAATTCAATTGCCGTATTACTCGCAGCATAAAGTATTTGTGCATCTTTCGCAAGATCTGCAATATTCAAATCTAGTACACCACTTTGTTGCGTTCCAGCCATATCGCCAGGTCCGCGCAATTTCAAATCTACATCTGCAATTTCAAAACCATCATTGGTTCTGCACATTGTATCCATTCGCAATTTTCCATCAACTCCTAATTTATGACTTGTCATTAAAATACAATACGATTGTTCTGCGCCTCTACCAACCCTTCCACGCAATTGATGTAATTGTGATAAACCAAATCGTTCGGCACTTTCAATAATCATTACACTTGCATTGGGAACATTTACACCTACTTCAATTACGGTAGTTGCAACCATTATTTGTGTTTGATGTTTTACAAATCGTTGCATTTCATATTCTTTTGCATCGGATTTCATTTGTCCATGCACAATGCTTACTTGGTAGGTTGGTTGCGGAAATGCGCGAACTATACTTTCGTATCCATCCATCAAATCTTTGTAATCCATTTTTTCTGATTCTTTAATTAATGGATACACCACATAAATTTGTCTGCCTAAATTTATTTGCTCTTTCATAAAACCAAACACTCTATCTCTATTGCTATCAAAGCGATGTATGGTTTGTATTGGTTTTCTCCCTGGAGGCAATTCATCAATAATACTTACATCTAAATCGCCATACAATGTCATTGCAAGTGTACGAGGAATAGGCGTTGCACTCATAATTAAAACATGAGGAGCAATGCTATTTTTAGCCCACATTTTTGCTCGTTGTGCTACACCAAATCGGTGCTGTTCATCAATCACAACCAATCCAATATTTTTAAATTGAACTACGTCTTCGAGTAAAGCATGTGTTCCAATTAAAATTTGCATTTCGCCATTTTGTAATTGCTCATGCAAAATTCTTCTCGCTTTTATTTTTGTTGAACCTGTAAGTAATCCAACCGAAACATTCAAAGGTTTCAACAATTCTGAAATAGTTTCAAAATGTTGATTAGCTAAAATTTCTGTTGGTGCCATCAAACATGTTTGAAATCCATTGTCTAATGCAATGAGCATATTCATCAATGCTACCAATGTTTTTCCGCTACCAACATCGCCTTGCACCAATCTGTTCATTTGTTTTCCACTACCCATATCCAAACGAATTTCTCTCGTTACTCGTTTTTGTGCATTGGTCAATTCAAAAGGTAAATAATGATTATAAAAATTATTAAAATAATCTCCCACTTTTGAAAACACATTTCCTCGAACTGTTTTTTCACGTTGTGTTTTTTGTTTTAATAATTTTAGTTGAATAAAAAACAGTTCTTCAAACTTCAAACGAAACTCTGCTTTTTTTAATTCTTCTGGGCTTTGTGGCAAATGAATTTGTCTAGTTGCTTCTTCTCGAGAAACAAGTTGATATTTATCAATAATAGATTTAGAAAGCGTTTCGGAAATATTATTTTTCAGTTGAAGAACTAATGTTTTTTGAAGTTTAGCAATTCCTTTTGTATCTAATGTTCGTGCTTTTAATTTTTCAGTGCTGTTATAAACAGCTTGTAACGCAGAAGCCAATGTAGTATTTTCTTCACTCACCAATTCAATTTCGGGGTGAGCAATATTAAATTTACTATTGAATAAAGTTGGTTTTCCAAACACCACATATTCGTTGGTTAGATGTGGTTTTATTTTTTCTGCAATCCACTTCGCACCTTGAAACCAAACCAATTCAAGCGTTCCTGTTCCATCAGTAAAAGTTGCAACAAATCGTTTTGTGCGTTTAACGCCAACAAATTCGGTACTTACAATTTTTCCACGCAATTGCACATAAGGCAAATCGGCATTTATTTCTTTTACTTTATAAAACTTTGTTCTATCCACATATCTGAAAGGATAAAATTTCAGCAAGTCGCCAAATGTAAAAATGCGCAACTCTTTTTGCAAAAGCTCCGCACGTTGTGGACCAACATTTTTGAGGTAAACAATAGGAGTATTTAAAAAATTGCTCGACATAACTTATCTGCGAATTTACAGATAAAATAAAAACACGCTTTGCATTTCTGCAAAACGTGTTTTATAGAATTTTATTTTTTGAAAAGTTTAGTAGGTTTTTGGGAAGTATGAAACACTCTCGAAATAACAACTTTTTTTGTGCCAACCCTATAAATTATTTTGTAACTCCAAGTTACTAAAAATCTATACTCGCTTTTTTTATGTTTTAACAATGGTTCTATTGTACCCATTTTGTGAAATTCATTCAATGATTCCACTGCATCTAATATTTTATTCAAAACCAATTTCGCATAAAACGCTCCTTGCTCTGAACGTATATATTTTACGGCTCTTTCAAGTTGATTAGTTGCTAATTTTGTCCAAACTACTTCAACCATTTTTTAGCTTTTTTTCTTACTTCCGAATGTGTAAAAATTTTGCCTTGTTTTTCTTGCACTTCCGATTTTTCTATATCAGAAAGTAAAGCAAGCTGTTCGTAAACATCTTCAATAGTAGTAGTAGCTTTTATGCTATTTGCTATTTTTAAAAGAGATTGTTTGATTTCTGTTGAACTCATTTTTTAGTTTTTTTCATGTCTTACAAAGATACTGCCTTTTCTGAAAAAAAAACGTCCCGTTGAAATTACGAGACGTTTTTATACAACATTTGATTTATTATTTTCTATCAGGATTTGGTGCTGGTGGATTTTTTCCATCTGGAGAATTAGGAGGCATTTGTTTATCATGCCTTTTGTTCTTCATCTCTTCGCCTTTTTGTTTAAATCTTTGAAACTGCTCCGAAGTCAAAATTGTTTTCATTTCTTCTTCCATTTTTGCTCTGCCTTCTTTCAATTCATTCTTCATTTTTTCTTTCTCCAGTTCTGTTTTCAAAATCAAAACTTTTACTTTTGTTTGCTGTTCGGCAGTTAAAGCAAATTCTTTTGTCATTCGCTTTGTCATATTTTCTGCTCGTTCTTCTGGTGTTTTCTTCGGTGCATCTTTTCTTGGTGGTGCACCCTCTTGTGCAAACATATTTACTGAAGCTATCGCAACGGTAAATAAAATTAAAATTTTCTTTTTCATATTCTTTTATTTTTTATTTAAAACTATGACGCTTCTATTTCAATAAGGTTTAATGAGTACTAAATTTTTCTTGTACTTTTATGAAAATGAAAAAATCAGTTGCAATAATAGGAAGTGGTCCATCGGCATTAATACTGGCTGCTGAACTTGATGAAACTAAATTTGATATTACAATTTATGAAAAGAATTTTGCTCCAGCCCGCAAATTTTTAGTTGCAGGTGATGGTGGCTTTAATTTAACTCATTCTGAAAATTTAGAGCAATTTATTACCCGTTATACACCACAATCATTTTTAGAAAATAGCATTCGTTCTTTTACAAATATTGATTTACAAAATTGGCTAAAAGCCATTGGAATTGATACGTACACAG
>JAYTXX010000091.1:0-18701 GCA_043742725.1 Bacteroidota bacterium
CAAATAGGCTTGAATTATAACTATTCGAGAAATATGAATTTTGGACAATCACCCAATAATTTGTACAACACATTTTCACAAATTGGATATATTTCAAAATTAGTGCGTAAACAAGAAAGTAGAATTTGGTATGAAAAAGATTTTAATACTGGTATCAATTCAAAAATTACTTTTCAAAACATTCGTACTACACCACTTTTTCCTGTTGCTTTTGGCGACCAGTTCAGTATTTTTCAGCAACGCAAATATTCTATTACCGAAGTTTTATTTGATGCACGAATTTCGGTGAAAGAACGTTTTGTGCAAAATGGTACCGAACGAATTAGTTTTGGAAACAATAAATCGCCAATCATAAATGTTAATTACACACTTGGAATAAAAAATTTATTTGATGGCGATTTTAATTACAACAAAATAAATATTTCTATTTCAAATCGTTTTCGAATGGCTACACTTGGCTATTCACAGGTATTTGTAAGATTTGGAAAAGTATTTTCTAAAATCCCATACACCTTGTTAGAAATTCCTCGTGGAAATGAAACAGGAATTTTTGCTGAAAATACTTTTAACCAAATGAATTATTTTGAATTTGTGAGCGACCAATTTATTGAAGCATTTTGGCAACATCATTTTGGTGGATTACTTTTTAATCGTATTCCATTAATCAAAAAATTAGATTTGCGCGAAGTAGTAGGATTGAATATGGTTTACGGAACATTGAGTAGTAAAAATAGGGATTACAACAGCAATAATAATTTTACGGTGATGGACGATGTTCCTTATTTTGAAGCCGATTTGGGAATTACCAATATTTTAGATGTGATTAGAATTGATTTTTTATATCGTTTAACATATAATGATGATTCATACAAAGCGGCTTATGAAAAAGCAAACCCAGGAAATAAAATAAGCGATTGGGGATTGAAATTAGGTTTACATTTTGAATTTTAAGATAACAAATTAAAAAACGTGCAACGCTACTTTATTCAACTATCATATAACGGAACAGCTTATAATGGTTGGCAAATACAAGAGAATACTCAAAAAACAGTTCAGCATATTTTGAACGAAATGCTTTCTACATTGCTAAATGAATCTATTGTTGTTACAGGTTGTGGACGAACCGATACTGGTGTTCATGCCAAAGAGTTTTATGCACATTTCGATTCAACAATTTTGGATTTGACTACAAATCACGATAAATGGATTTATAAATTTAATGGTGCATTACCTCCCGATATTGCTATTCATAAAATTATAAAAGTAAACGAAAAGTCAAATGCAAGATTTGATGCAACTTCCAGAACCTATCAATACATTATTAGTCGAAAAAAAAATCCATTTGAAATTGATAAAGCTTATTTTTTTAATGGCGAATTAAATATAACTGAAATGAACAAAGCAGCTAAAGCGTTGTTTGATTATACAGATTTTTCAGCCTTTTCAAAAAGCAATACCCAAACTTATACAAACGATTGTAAACTTTTAAAAGCCGGATGGAAAGAAGAAAATGATTGCTTGATTTTTACTATTTCTGCCGATAGATTTTTGCGCAATATGGTTAGAGCTATTGTTGGAACATTGATAGATGTTGGTAAAGGAAAAATATCAGTTGAAGAATTTAAAAAAATAATAGAAAGTAAAAATCGTTCTAATGCAGGATTTTCGGTTCCTGCTTGTGGTTTGTATTTAATGAAAGTGGAATATCCAATAGCAATTTTGGAATCATAAATTTTTGAAAATAAACAATGTCTAAAAATAAAGTAACAGGTAAAGCAGTTGATTTAAACATACTCAAACGTATTTTTAAATATGTAAAACCACATCGAGCAAACTTTGGAATGGCAGCATTTACAACCATTTCGCTTTCTTTGCTTTCTCCAATTCGTCCTTACTTAACGCAATATACATTCGATAATTTTGTGATGAAACCCAATACAACAATGTTATTAAATATGACATTGATATTAATTGGATTGTTAATGTTGGAAGCATTGATGCAATTTGCCGATTCGTTTTTAACAAACAGTTTGGGACAAAAAATAATTAAAGATTTGCGTGTTCAAGTTTACAAACACATCATCAGTCTTCGTTTAAAATATTATGACAACACACCAATAGGAACACTTGTAACACGTGCTGTTTCAGACATTGAAGTTATTGCCGATATTTTTTCAGAAGGATTAATAGTTATCATCGGTGATATTTTAAAACTCATTGTTATACTTTGTGTGATGTTGTATATGAATTATCAACTCACACTTATTTCACTTTTATCCATTCCACTTTTGCTCATTGCAACTTTTATTTTTAAGAAAGCAGTAGCCGCTTCTTTTCATGATGTACGCACACAAGTTGCAAGGCTCAATGCCTTTCTGCAAGAGCATATCACAGGTATGCGAATTGTACAAATATTTAATCGTGAAAAAGTAGAAATGAAAGCTTTTGAAGAAATAAATGCAAAACATCGCGATGCAAATATTCGTTCCATTATGGCGTATTCTATATTTTTTCCAGTAGTAGAAATTCTTTCATCTGTTTCATTAGCATTACTTATTTGGTGGGGTGGAAAAGGTGTGTTGCAAGGAAAAACAACCGTTGGCGAATTGGTAGCTTTCATTATGTATTTGAATATGATGTTTCGTCCAATTCGCCAATTGGCGGATAGATTTAACACGTTGCAAATGGGAATGGTTTCTTCGGAACGTGTTTTTAAAATAGTAGATACCAATGAAATTATTGAAAACAAAGGAGCACAGCGAGCAGATGCAATTCAAGGAAATGTTGAATTTAAAAATGTTTGGTTTGCATACAATGATGAAGATTGGATTTTAAAAAATGTTTCGTTTGATGTAAAAAGTGGCGAAACCATTGCATTGGTTGGAGCAACTGGAGCAGGAAAATCATCAGTAATAAATTTATTGAGCCGTTTTTATGAATACAACAAAGGTTCTATAACTATTGATAATATTGATATTCGAGATTATGAATTAACTTCTTTACAAAAAAATATTGGAGTTGTATTGCAAGATGTATTTTTATTTTCGGATACGATTTTAAATAATATTTCATTAAACAATTCTGAAATTACTCGTGAAAAAATTATTGAAGCAGCAAAAATAGTTGGTGCGCATGATTTTATTTCAAAACTACCAAATGCTTATGACTACAATGTAATGGAACGAGGTGCTATGCTTTCGGTGGGACAACGGCAATTGATTTCTTTCATTAGAGCGTATGTTTATAATCCAAAAATTTTAGTGCTTGACGAAGCCACATCTTCCATTGATACCGAATCGGAAAAAATGATTCAGTATGCAACTGAAAAATTAACAGAAGGTCGTACATCTATTGTTATTGCCCATCGTTTGGCAACTATTCAAAAAGCAGATAAAATAATTGTGCTTGAAAAAGGTGAAGTAATTGAAAGCGGAAATCATCAAGAATTATTAAAACAAAATGGTCATTACAAACGATTATTTGAACTACAATTTAAAGAAGAAGTGGTAGAGTAAGTTGAAATTTGTCTAATCAAATTTTATTCTTCAAATATTTTCCAGTGTAAGATGTTTTTGATTTTATTAACTCTTCAGGAGTTCCTTCAAATACAATGTTTCCGCCATCTGTTCCACCATCGGGACCAAGGTCAATTATCCAATCAGCACTTTTAATTATTTCAGCATTGTGTTCAATAATAATTAATGAATGTCCTTGTTTTATTAATGCATTGAATGCAAATAATAATTTTGAAATATCGTGAAAGTGCAAACCTGTTGTAGGTTCATCAAAAATAAATAGAGTAGGAGTGTTGCTGTGTTGTCCAATTCCCAGAAACGATGCAAGCTTTATACGTTGCGCTTCTCCACCGCTTAATGTACTTGATGCTTGACCTAAATGCACATAACCTAAACCAACATCGGAAAGTGGAGTTAATTTTTGTACAATTTTTTTCTCTGTATTGGTAGGTCGTTCAGCCATATTAAAAAAAGTAATGGCATCATCAACTGTCATTTCCAACACATCCGAAATATTTTTTTCTTGAAACGTAATTTCTAAAATATCTTGTTTGAAACGCTTGCCATTACAAGCTTCACAGACCAAATGAATATCTGCCATAAATTGCATTTCTACTGTAACTTCACCTTCACCTTCGCACACTTCGCATCTTCCACCATCAACATTAAATGAAAAATGCGAAGGTTTGTAACCTCTATTTTTTGCTAATTGTTGCTCTGCATATAAAGCGCGAATTTCATCGTAAGCCTTTACATACGTTACAGGATTGGAGCGTGAAGATTTCCCAATTGGATTTTGGTCAATCATTTCAACTGCAGTAACCGAATTAAAATCACCACTTAATTTATCAAAACTCCCCGTTTGCTCACTATAACCACCGTGAATTTTTTTGAGTGCTGGATACAAAACTCTTTTTACCAAAGAAGTTTTTCCACTTCCCGAAACACCTGTAACCACAGTCATTACATTCAATGGAAATTTTATATCAATGTTTTTTAAATTATTTTCGCGCACACCTTTTAATTCAATAAAATGATTCCAATTTCTTCTTGAAGTTGGTACTTCAATTTTTTCTTTTCCATTCAAATAAAGTGCTGTTAAGCTTCGTTCTTCTTTTGCCAAATCCTTATGATTCCCTTGAAAAATAAGCTCTCCACCGTGTGTTCCTGCCAATGGTCCAATATCAATTAACTGGTCGGCAGCACGCATAATTTCTTCATCGTGTTCAACAACCACAACTGTATTTCCTATATCACGCAAGGATTTCAACACTTTTATCAATCGTTCGGTATCACGCGAATGCAAACCAATACTCGGTTCATCTAAAATATACATTGAACCAACAAGGCTACTGCCAAGCGATGTAGCCAAATTGATGCGTTGAGATTCTCCTCCTGATAATGTATTTGATAATCGATTTAATGTTAAATAACCTAAACCAACATCTTCTAAAAATTGCAAACGATTAGTAATTTCAACTAAAATTCGTTTTGCCACTTCTGTATCGTAAGCGTTTAACTTTATTTTTTTGAAAAACTGAAGCGAATCTTTCACTGGCATTAAAACCACATCATTTATTGACTTTTCGTTGATTTTAACATAACTTGCATCTTTGCGCAAACGTGTTCCATTGCATTCGGGGCAAACTGTTTTTCCTCGATAGCGTGATAGCATTACTCGATATTGAATTTTATAAACTTGTTCTTCTATATGTTTGAAAAAGTTTGTTAATCCTTGAAAATATTTATTTCCAGTCCAAAGTAATTTTTTTTCTTTTGCTGATAAATCATAGTAAGGACGGTGAATTGGAAAATCAAATTTGTGTGCATTGTTTACCAAAACATTTTTCCATTCCACCATCTTTTCGCCTTTCCAACATACAATTGCATCTTCAAAAACGGATAAATTTTTATTTGGAATAACTAAATCTTCATCAATACCAATGACACTTCCGAAGCCTTCGCAATTTTTGCAAGCTCCTACAGGATTATTGAAACTAAAAAAATGCAATGACGGTTCTTCAAAAGTAATTCCGTCTAATTCAAATTTATTTGAAAAATGTTTTGTTGCTTTTTTTTGTTTTGTATCATCTAATATTTCAATGATAGATTCCCCTTCGCCTTCATAAAAAGCAGTTTGAACAGAATCCGAAATTCTGTTTTCATTGTCTTCATCATCAGGTCGAACTGTAATTCTATCAATTAAAATATTGATTTGTTCTTTTTCCGAAATTTTTGTTTCAATAAAATCTTCTATTTTTTTTATTTCTCCTTTGTGTTGAATTCGTATAAAACCTTGTTGATTCAATAATTCTAATTGACTTTTAAATGTTTTGTTTTCTTTTGCTTTAAGCGGAGAAAGAATTAAAATTTTTGTTTCTGCAGGTAATGATTGAATATAATTTGCAACATCAGAAACAGTGTCGCGCTTCACTTGATTTCCTGAAACGGGCGAATATGTTTTTCCGATTCGAGCAAAAAGTAATTTTAAATAATCATAAATTTCTGTTGACGTACCAACTGTAGAGCGAGGATTGCGTGTATTTACTTTTTGTTCAATTGCTACAGCAGGTGAAATGCCTTTTATATAATCTACTTCAGGTTTGTGAATACGTCCCATAAATTGTCGCGCATAAGACGAAAGGCTTTCTACATAACGTCTTTGTCCTTCGGCATATAATGTATCAAATGCCAAAGATGATTTTCCAGAACCTGATAAACCAGTAATTACAATTAATTTATTGCGAGGAATTATTACATCAATGTTTTTTAAATTGTGCACACGTGCACCTTTTATAATAATGTTTTCTTTCGAATTTATTTTTTCTATATCAACTGCTTTTGCCATAATTTTTTTTAGAGTTTGCAAAATTAGTCAAATAGATTTTGGTTTTCTCGTTTATAGATGTATATTTGTGTAAGTAAAATGTTTTTTACAGAACACATTATTTCAACGATTGTTGTGTTCAAATAAAAAAATCTTTTTTATTATTCACCATCGCTTTTTTAACAAAACGTTAGAAAGCCCTAAAAACAAAGGAGAAAACGATATAGATTAAACTGTTACTTTTTTATAATTAATATTAATTTAAAAAAGGAGGTACCTATGCCTGTTCAACAGTTTATTGATGATCAAACTCTTGTTCACAACTACATCAAAGGGGACGAATCAGCTTTAGAAAATTTAATTAATCGTCATAAACGCAAAATTTTTGCGTATATCCGACAAACCGTCAAAGAAAAAGAAGCTGCGCAAGATATTTTTCAGGATACTTTTTTTAAAGTTGTTAGAACATTAAAACAAGGTAGATATAATGAAAAAGGAAAATTTTTGCCTTGGGTGATGAGCATTGCTCATAATTTAATTATGGATTCTTTCCGAATTGATAAGCGTATGCCAACGATGAGCTCCGTTAAAAATGCTGATGGAAAAAGAATAGATATTTTTAGTGTTCTTCCTTTTCAAGAAAAAGTGCGTGATCACGAACAAATTATTTCTCAAAAAGAATTGCGTAAAGATATTCGTGTGTTGATAGAACAGTTATCGCCCGAGCAACGCGAAGTTTTAATGATGCGTCATTATTATGATATGAGTTTTAAAGAAATAGCCGAACAAACCAATGTGAGTATGAATACTGCTTTGGGGCGTATGCGTTATGCTTTACTCAATATGAGAAAATTGATTGAAGAAAATGAACTAATGATTTCTACTCGTTAGAATTAAAAAAACAATTAAATAAAAAACACAAAGCAAATTTTTTGCTTTGTGTTTTTTATTTGTAGTAAAAGGTAAATTAATATTTCATTCCTAAATTATAAAACACAAAACTCCAAATATCTGCAAACTCATCAATTTGTTTTGAAGTTGGTTTTCCTGAACCATGTCCTGCATTTGTATCAATACGAACTAAAACAGGATTTGAACCTTTTTGTTTTTCTTGCAACGTAGCAATAAATTTGAATGAATGTGCAGGAACAACTCTATCATCGTGATCGCCTGTGGTTACTAATGTTGCAGGATATTTTTCTTCTTTAATATTTTGTAATGGCGAATATTTTATCAAACAATTAAATTCATCTTTGTTATCACTTGAGCCATAATCGCTTGTCCAAGCCCAGCCAATTGTAAATTTGTGATAACGGAGCATGTCCATAACACCAACGGTTGGTATTGCTACTTTTGCTAAATCGGGGCGTTGTGTCATCACAGCTCCAATTAACAAACCACCATTGGAACGCCCGTGAATAGCAAGTTTTTCGGAAGATGTATATTTTTCTTTTATCAAATATTCTGCAGCTGCAATAAAATCATCAAACACATTTTGCTTTTGACATTTTGTTCCTGTTTTATGCCACTCTTCACCATAATCGCCACCACCACGCAATCCAGGAATTGCATATACGCCACCATTTTCTAAAAATATAGCACGGTCAATTCTAAATTCGGGAGAATAGTACGAATTGAAACCTCCATAGCCAAACAAAAAGCATGGATTGTTTCCATCTAACACAAGTCCTTTTTTGCAAGTAATAAACATGGGAATTTTTGTTCCGTCTTTGCTCGTGTAGAATATTTGTTTTGTTTCATAATCATCCGATTTAAAATCAATATCTGATTTAAACCAAATGTTCATTTTATTTGTAACAATATTGTATTTGTAAATTACTGGAGGTGCTGTAAACGTGTTGTAGGAAAAGAAAGCAAGGCTATCATCTTTGTCGCAATCAAAAGCATCCACTTTGCAAATGCCAGGCAATAGAATTTCTTTTTCTTGTTTACCATTCATATCAAAAACATACAAACGCGTAGTAACATCTTTCAAATATTTTGCAACCAATTTTCCATTGCAAAGCGAAACACTTTCTAACAAATCATTTGATTCAGGAATAATTTTTTTCCAATTTTCATAATCAGGTTTTTTAGTAAAATCAATTTCGAGCAATTGATATTTTGGTGCGCCTTTATCTGTAATCACATAAAGTTTATTTCCATCGTTGTGAATTACTGTGTAATTGTTTTCAAAATTTTCTACTACATAATAAAAATCAGAATTCGATTTTGTTAAATCCTTTACCGCAAGCGATGTTCCGCTTGTAGATTCGGAAGCGTATATCAATAATAGTTTTTCATCTTCAGTTGTGTTTGCCGAAAAATTTCTCAAAGGATGATTTTTATCTTCAAATACTAATGCATCTTTGCTTTGCACATCGCCAAGTTTGTGATAAAATACTTTGTGAAATTCGTTTTTGTTCGACAATTCACTTCCTCCAGCTTTTGGTGCATCATAGGCTGAATAATAGAATCCATCAGCTTTCCAAGCAATGTCCGAAAATTTTACCCATTTAATTTCATCACTTAATTTTTTTCCACTTTCAATTTCGGTAACATAAATTTCGCTCCAATCGCTACCAGCACGATTAATACTGTATGCCAAATATTTTCCATTTTTGCTAACTGCAATTCCGCCCAATGAAGCTGTTCCATCGGCTGCCAAAGTGTTTGGGTCTAACAACACTTTTGCATTTCCATTCAATCCTTCTTGCACAAACAATACACTTTGATTTTGAATGCCATCGTTTTTATAGAAAAAATAATTTTTTCCTTTTTTGAATGGTGCACTCACTTTTGTAAAATTCCAAATTTTTGTTAAGCGATTTTTTAGTTTATCACGAAAAGGAATTGTTGCCAAATAATTTTCAGTAGTTTTTTGTTCTTCTTTCACCCAATCAGCTGTTTCAGCCGATTTATCATCTTCCAGCCAACGATATGGGTCGGGAACTTTTGTTCCAAAATAAGTATCAACGGTATCTACTTTTTTTGTTTTGGGATAATCAATTTTTACAGATTGATTTTTATTTTCATTGTTAGAACATGCACTTAAAATTGTAAGCAGCATAATTGGCGAAATTTTTTTTATCATTTTGTTTTTTTATTTATTATTTATAAAAGTATAAAAAATTAGAACAAGCGTTTCGTTTAAAAATGGATTGGATAAACTACTTAACGATAAAGGATAAAAATAATAAAACCGAATTTTGAATATAACAGAAAATAATATAATTTAGTTGCATATAAAAATATACAACAATTTACAATTAATGCGAATAATGAAAAAGGCAAAGACAGGGCAAAGGTGCGGTGCACCTTTGAGCCAGTATGTGTGAGCAGTTTATCACTTTTATTGCTTAGTACTTGAATTTCAAGCAAAAACAAAACACATAAGGTTGAAATAAACGCAAAAGTTTCGTTTAGCGGAATGTTAGCTGCAATGCTACGAACTTTGTGCGAACTATAAACTGAATTAAAATTTATGAGACGACTAAAAATCATTTTTTTATTATTTAGCCTTGCGACAATTGGTTGCTATGGACAGAAGCCAACTAAAGATAGCTTGGATACGCCTCCTCCAATTATTAAACTAGGGACAAGCGATGGAGAATATGACGTTTCATTAATTAAATTAATTGCTAATCCCGAAAAATATAATGGAAAGACAATACAAGTAATCGGGTACTTAAATTTAGAATTTGAAGGAAACGCAATTTACCTTCATAAAGAAGATTATGAAAATGGTTTAACAAGAAATGGATTTTGGGTTGACTTTTCTAAAGACATTCAATCAAAAAAAACATTAAAAGATTATAGCAAAAGATATGTAATAATTGTCGGAACCTTTGATATGAAAGAACTCGGACATATGAGTTTGTTTGGAGGAGGATTTAAAAACATAAGCCGACTTGACATTTGGAGGTAAACTTTTAACTTGACGAAACACCTGAAAACAAAGCACAGCAGCTAACAAAAGATTTATGCGGATTTTGAAAACGCTCCGAACAAATATCGGTAGCACATCGCGCCTCGCAATAAATGGTATGAAGTTCGAAATAAATAAATTGTTTTTTCATTCCGTATAAGTATAAAATAGTTTTTTTGCAAAATCATTTTTTTATTTTTTTTTCTCTGCGTTCTCTGCGTCTCTGCGAGAAATATTTCCGTTACGTTCTCTGCGGTAAAAAAAGTTCTCGATACATTTTTCTGAAAAAGAAAAACACTCGAACTGACAAGCACTCATAACTTATAACTCAGAATTTTTTTCTTTGCGTTTCGCTGCGGTAAATGAAAATTTTATGAACTGAAAAATTATTTTACCTTTATCCAACAAAATAAAAATCAATATGAAAAAAACATTTTTTATAGCTATAATGGCTGTTGTGGTTGCTTCTTGTGGTAACGACAAAAAAAAATCGGAAAACAAAACAGTTGCCGATATGAATCCTCGTTTTGATAAATACAAAGAACAATTTATTGAAGAGCTCTGGAAAATATATCCAGGATGGGCAAGTAGTCAAGGTTATCACAAATACGATAGTATGCTTGTGGTGCCAAATGATGAGGGCAGAACAAAAGAATTAGCATTTGTAAATGCAAATTTAGATTCGCTAAAAGCATTTGATTTAGCTGGTTTATCCGACAATAACAAAACAGATTTTTATATGATTAAAAATCAATTGGAGTCGGCAGTGTGGGGAACCAACGAACAAAAATCATACACATGGAATCCTTCGGAATATAATGTTTGTGGCTCTTTTGCAGAGATGCTAAATAATAATTATGATTCGTTAGATGTGCGTTTGCATAATTTTAATTTGAAAATGCAAAACATTCCTGCGTTTTATGAAGCGGCAAAAACATACATTAAAAATCCAACGGTTGAACACACACAATTGGCAATTGACCAGAATCTAGGAGGTTTGTCGGTGTTTGAAAAAGATTTGCCAGAGGCATTGAAAAAATCGCATTTAGATGAAAAAGAAAAACAACAAATTGAAATGCGTGCGAAAGAATCAATCAAAGCAATAAAAGAATATGCTGAATGGTTGAAAAAGTTGGATAATAAAACACCTCGCAGTTTTCGTTTAGGAAAAGATTTGTATGCAAAAAAGTTTGAGTTTGATATTCAATCGGGCTACACAGCTGATGAAATCTATGAAAAAGCAATTGCGCATAAAAAAGAATTGCACGAAAAAATGTTTGAGTTAGCCGATAAACTTTGGACGAAATACATGAACAACACAACAAAACCAACAGATAAATTGGTATTGATAAAACAAGTGATTGATAAAATTTCGGAAAAACATGTGAAGCCAGAAGAATTTCAAACAGCTATTGAACAACAAATGCCAGTGTTAATTGATTTTATAAAGAAGAAAGATTTGATTTACATTGACCCATCAAAACCATTGGTAGTTCGCAAAGAGCCAGATTATATGGCAGGTGTGGCAGGTGCTTCTATTTCTGCTCCCGGACCTTATGATAAAAATGGAAATACATATTACAATGTTGGAAGTCTTTCGGGTTGGAGCAAAGAAAAATCGGAAAGTTATTTACGCGAATACAATCATTACATTTTACAAATTTTAAATATTCACGAGGCAATTCCTGGACATTACACGCAATTGGTGTATAGCAATCAATCGCCAAGTTTAATTAAATCTTTGTTTGGAAATGGAGCAATGGTAGAAGGTTGGGCAGTTTATACCGAACGAATGATGATTGAAAATGGTTATGGAAATAATGAAGATGAAATGTGGTTGATGTATTACAAATGGAATTTGCGTGCAACGTGCAATACTATTTTAGATTATAGTGTTCACACAAAAGAAATGAGCAAAGAAGATGCCTTAAATTTATTGATTAATGAAGCATTTCAACAAAAAGCAGAAGCAGAAGGAAAATGGAAACGTGTTTCGGTTACGCAAGTTCAGCTATGCTCTTATTTTACTGGCTACACAGAGATTTATGATTTTCGTGAAGAATTGAAAAAACAAATGGGCGATAAATTTAATTTAAAACAATTTCACGAAAAATTCTTGAGTTATGGAAGTGCACCCGTTAAATACATTAAAGAATTGATGCTTGCGGAAATGAATACAAAAAAATAAATCTTGACAAAAGAAAAATGATGCTACTGAAAGTAGTACATAATTTATAGTATTTATTTTTATTTCTATATAAAAAAAACGTCTCACATTATGTGAGGCGTTTTTTTATTCTTTATTAATAAATGGAACTATGTAAAATTATTTTACAATAACCATTTTCTTTGTTGATGTTTTGTTATTATCAACAGATAATGAATAGTAATAAATACCAGCCGATAAATTAGATGCATTTAAAACAACATTATGTTTTCCTACAGATTGATTACCTTCTATTTGCTCAATTACTTTTTTACCAGTAACATCATAAACATTTAAAGCAACTTTAGCCGATTTGTTCAATTCATAGCTAATTGTTGATTGATTGTTGAATGGATTTGGCATGTTTTGGAACAATTTTGCACCATTTTCAAATTCCTCAATACCAAGAGAGGCTTCTGTAATATTGAATTCATCTAAATACAACACATCCATATCATTTGCAGTGTGATTAAATGCTACATAAATTTGAGCATTGCAATATTGAGCTGGAATAGAAGTTGTACGCATTACCCAAGTTGTATCAGTTGTATAAGTTGGAGAAGGGTAAGCATCCGTTTTAGTATAAATTGCAGCATCTGTAAAATCAGCAAAAGTATAAGGGCTGGAAACAGTGTTAGCAATATAAACCTTGTAACCATCTCTGTAAGCAGGGTTTGTTCTGTCGTACCAATTTAGATTAGCTGCAGCACCAACAGTGATTGGTCCAAAAATTAACCAATTGTTTGCAGTTCCAGCAGGATTAAACCACGAAGTTGCCAAATAAAAGAATGATGAATCTACCAATGGGTCTTCCCATGGGTGGTACATGTTATCATTAGTTGGTGCTCCAATGGCAGTCGTATCTGCATTTATAGAATAGTATAATCCAAATGCCATTTCCTGACCCGCATTGTTTGTTGGAAGTTGGTCAATATCTTCAGTTACTACATTAAAAGAAGCTTGATCGGCAGAGTTTGTAAGATAAATTTCTTGACCAGGGAAATACATTATAGTATCACCCACAGCACGATCGGTAGCCATTGGTTTAACTTTTAAAGTTGAACTTGATTTGTGAGAGTTGTTGGTTGAATTCGGAACAGCTCTGTCTTGTGCATTAGCTGATAAAACCACAGCTACAGCAGCAATAAGTGAGTAAATTTTTTTCATTTGATGTTTGTTTTAATTAGTAATTAAATTTTCCTATTGGACAAATGTATATATCTATTATTAAGTTACCAAATTATTAATAGAATTATTTTTACAGAAAAAAAGTACTTTTTTGTAAAAAAATTATTTTAAACCATTTCTGCCTCCGCATAGCTCTCAATTGGAGGGCAGGCACAGATTAAATTTCTATCACCGTGTGCATTATCCACACGCGCAACGCTTGGCCAAAACTTGCTGTCTTTTACCCATTTTAATGGATAAACAGCTTTTTCGCGGGTGTAAGAATGTTTCCAATCGCTTGTAATTACAGCCTTTGCTGTATGTGGTGCGTTTTTAATTACGTTATCCAACTTATCTGCTTTACCTTCAATTATTTCATCAATTTCTTTTTTGATGGCAATCATTGCAGCGCAAAATTTATCCAACTCTTCTTTGCTTTCGCTTTCGGTTGGTTCTATCATTAAGGTATCGTGTACCGGAAATGATACCGTTGGTGCGTGATAACCGTAATCCATCAATCGTTTGGCAATGTCGGCTACTTCAATTCCTGCTTCGCGTTTAAAAGCAACACAATCCAAAATCATTTCGTGTGCGCAACGTCCATTTTTACCTGTATATAAGGTTGGATAATGTCCGTTCAATAATTCTTTGATATAGTTTGCATTTAAAATTGCCATACGTGTTGCTTCGGTAACACCTTCTCCGCCCAGCATTTTTATATATCCATAAGAAATTAAAAGAATTAACGCACTGCCGAATGGTGCGGCAGAAACTGCGTGAATGCCTTTATCTCCACCTGTTTTAATAATAGAATGTGAAGGTAAAAAAGGTACTAATTGTTTGGCAACTCCAATTGGTCCCATTCCTGGTCCACCTCCACCGTGAGGAATTGCAAAGGTTTTGTGCAAATTCAAATGACAAACATCCGCTCCAATATTTCCTGGACTTGTTAATCCAACTTGTGCATTCATATTGGCACCATCCATATATACTTGTCCGCCATTTTCGTGAATGATATTGGTGATTTCAATAATGCTTTCTTCGTAAACACCGTGTGTGCTTGGGTATGTAACCATCAAGCAAGAAAGATTGTCTTTGTGAAGTATTGCTTTTTCGCGCATATCATTCACATCAATATTTCCTTTTTCATCGCATTTAACTAAAACTATTTTCATACCACACATTGCTGCACTTGCAGGATTGGTACCGTGTGCAGAGGTTGGTATCAATGCAATATTCCTATGCGCATCTCCCATCGATTGATGGTATGCTTGTATAACAAGCAATCCGGCATATTCGCCTTGTGCACCACTATTGGGCTGAAAACTCATTTTGGCAAAGCCTGTAATTTCACTCAATGCTTTGTCTAATTCATCAATCATTTCAATATATCCAGCGGCTTGCTCAATTGGCACAAATGGATGAATGTTTGCAAATTCGTTCCAAGTGATTGGCATCAATTCCGATGCTGCATTCAATTTCATTGTGCAAGAACCCAAGGAAATCATTGAATGAGTTAAGGACAAATCTTTATTCTCCAAACGCTTGATGTAACGCATCATTTCCGATTCGGAATGATATGTATTAAAAATAGGATGTGATAATATGTTTGAAGTACGAAGTTTAAGGTTTAATTTTTGGTTGAAAATTGTTTCTTGCGATAGCTTTGAAACTTCTTTTCCTGTTGCTTTTGCAAACACTTCAATAATTGCATTTAAGTCGTCAACACTGGTAGTTTGGTCAATAGAAATAGTAATTGCATTGTCGGAATAACGGAAATTAATTTGAGCAGCTTCTGCCAAAGATTTAATTTTTGCATTGTCTGTTCCGCTTACTTTTATTGTGTCAAAGAAGTTTTCGTTATCAATTTTATATCCTAACTTTTTCAATTCATTGGCTAAAGCAACAGCAGATAAATGCACTTGTTGTGCAATACCTTTTACGCCTTCGGGCCCGTGATACACTGCATACATACTTGCCATTATTGCCAACAATGCTTGTGCAGTACAAATGTTAGATGTTGCTTTATCTCTGCGAATGTGTTGCTCGCGTGTTTGCAAAGCCATACGCAATGCAGGATTGCCATCGGCATCAACCGAAACTCCAATAATACGACCCGGAATAATGCGCTTGTATTCTTCTCTGCAAGCAAAAAAAGCAGCGTGAGGTCCACCATACCCCATTGGTACACCAAAGCGCTGTGTGTTACCAACCACCACATCTGCGCCCCATTCGCCAGGAGGCGTTAATAAAACCAAACTTAAAATATCGGCAGCAACTGCTATGGAAGTTCCATTTGCTTTTGCTGTTTTTACAAACTCCGTATAGTTGTGTATTACACCATCAACACTTGGGTATTGTAGCATTGCACCATAAACAGAAGCATCTAATTGTATTGTTTTCCAATCGCCAATAACTAATTCAATACCAATTGGAGTAGCGCGTGTTTTAAGTAAATCAATGGTTTGAGGATAACATTCGTTGGAAACAAAAAATTTATTTGCGCCATTTTTTATTTGCTCGCGCGAACGATTGCTAAACAACATTGCCATTGCTTCGGCTGCTGCGGTGGCTTCATCTAACAAAGATGCGTTGGCAATTTCCATTCCTGTTAAATCCATTATCATTGTTTGAAAATTGAGCAAAGCCTCCAAACGACCTTGTGCAATTTCTGCTTGGTATGGCGTGTAAGCGGTGTACCAGCCTGGATTTTCTAATACGTTGCGTTGTATTGCAGGCGGAACAATGGTGTTGTTATAACCCAATCCAATGTATGTTTTGAATACTTTATTTTTTGCAGCGAGCGTGCGTAAGTGCTTGTGGTATTCGTATTCCGTCATTCCTTTTGCAAGGTTTAATGGCGTCTTCAAACGAATGTTTGCTGGAATAGTTTGGTCTATTAATTCATCTACAGATTTTGCTCCAATCGTTGAAAGCATTGCTGTTACATCATTTTCGCGTGGACCATTGTGTCGGTTCACAAATTTATCGGTAGTAATCATAAGGTGTGTTTTTGAAAAGGAGTGCAAATATAATTAGAATTGTTGATTTTTTTATTGCCATATTTATCAAATACATTATTGAGTATATTTGGAAAATAAAAATAGACCTATGCCAATTTTAAAATCATCTTTTTTAACACTATTGATAACATTTATTGCTTCAAAAAGTTTTTCGCAAAGCGATACAATTCTTATGCTGAATGGAAATATTGTTATTACTAATATTATTGATACTACTGGTGGAAGCGTAAGTTTCAAAAACCCAAAACATCCTAATAAAAATATAGTGCTTGATAATGACCGCATTTTTTCCATAACAAATAGCAAAGGAGAATTTTTGTATTACGTTTTTGATTCAATTATTGGAAATGAATTTACAATTGATGAAATGCGTTATTTTATAAAAGGTGAACAAGATGCAGAAAAAGGATTTAAAGCACGAGGAGCATTTTGGGGTGGCTTTGCAATTGGTTATGGTTCGGGAATTTTAGGAACTTTTTTGTCTCCTGTAGCTCCGTTTGCATTTAGTTTGTTGGTTGGAATTCCGAAAATAAAAATAAAAAAAGGAACGGTTTCAAATTTAGAAAACTTAACGCAAGAATCTTATGTGATGGGCTATGAAAGAGTTGCTCGTGGAAAACGAAAATTAAAATCATTAGTTGGTGGCGGCATAGGTTTAGGATTGGGAATAGGTTCTTTTGCAGTATTAAAAGCCAATGGATACGATTTAATCAAATAATTTTTGTATTTATATTTCTTTGAAACGGTTTTTCGATTTTATTCTTTTTGGAAATATTTTTGTTTCATTTGGTGCTGTTTGTTTGGTTCAAAGCACAGCTATTCAATTGGGGCTTTCAACAAATTTTTTCTATCTTCTACTTGTTTTTTTTGCAACACTTTTTATTTACAATTTTCAACGAATTTTTTACAATCAACAAAAAGATAACAGTCTTCATTCTGTTCGCAGAAAATGGATTTTTGAAAATCAACGCACCATTAAACTGCTTGCATTTGTAGGATTTTTGGGAGTTGCTGTTTCTTTTTTTTTCAATGATTTTAAAATCATTTTGTACTTATCGCCTTTGCTTTTTTTATCCATTGCTTATTTTATTCCTTCAATAAAATTGCGAAAAAGTGCTTGGTTCAAATTACTAACACTTGTTTTTGTTTGGACAATGGTAACTGCTGTAGTGCCAATTTTATTAGACAATTCAACGCTTTTTACAAAATACAATTTGCTTCACATTACTGTTCGATTTTGTTTTATGATGGGCATTTGTATTCCTTTTGATATTAGAGATTTGCAAATTGATGAGGTAGATAATGTTTCTACATTGCCACATTTAATAGGCGAAAATAAAACACGATGGCTCGCATTCGCATTTATGCTTTTGTATATTTTATTAATTGTTGTTGAATTTATTTTTGAAATGGTTAATACTAAAATAGCAACTGCATTACTCATCACAGCATTTATAAACACAATTTTAGTATTAATGAGTTCTTCTAAACGCAGCGAATACTTTTATGTTGCAGGAATTGATGGAACAATGATTCTGCAAGGGCTTGTATTAATATTGGTGTCTTGTTTTTAATTCAAAATTACCTCATTGCAATTTCCAAGGATTCTGAAAATGCTTTTGCAGTTTTTATCAAATCATCTTCTGTATGTGCTTCGCAAACAAAACCAACTTCATAACCCGATGGTCCAAGATAAATTCCACGTTCCAATAATTCTTTATGTAAAATTCTAAAGTACTTCATCGAATCTGCATCAATTTCTTCAGCAGTCCGAAGATGTTCTTTGTCTGTAAATGCAATCCAAAAGATAGAACCAACAGAAAAAATTTTGAGATTTGAGATTTGAGATTTAAGACTGCTTAAAATGGTGTCAATCAAAAATTGTGTTTTCTGTTCTAAATCTTCATAGAAATTTGGTTTCAAACATTCTGTTAATTGTGCTATTCCAGCAGCCATTGCAACAGGATTTCCACTCAATGTTCCTGCTTGATACACATTTCCTTCCGGAGAAATATTACTCATTATTTCTTCTGAA
>JAYTXX010000092.1:0-4892 GCA_043742725.1 Bacteroidota bacterium
TTATTTATATATATATAGTATATAACAAATGTCAATCCAAAAAATGTACAAAATGTATTCAATAGGACAATATTCCCAAGGAACAAAAACATTCATAGACAAATCATACAAAGAGTACAATTTAAAAGATATCATAACTCTTTTGAAAAAGGATAATGCTTATCATATCCGTGTACACGAAACCAATAACTATACATTTTTTGGAGATTTAGATAAATATGACAAAAGTATAGAAGAATTTAAAGAGATAATAACAAATTTTCTATTAACTAATTATGATATTACAATAACCATAAATGATATTGTACATACACAAAATGATACAACAAAAGGGTCATTTCACTATTCAATTCCATTATTATATTGTTCTTGTTTAAAGTTAAAAGAAATACATACAAATCTAAAAAAAATATTGCCTGCAATAGACACTACAATTTATGCAGAACATTGGTTTAGATTACCAAATCAATCAAAAGAGCCAAAAAAGAAACCAAATAATTCAAAATCAGGAATCCATAGAATAATATCAGGAACAATAAAAGACCATTTTGTTGAGTATATAAATAAAAACAGTATTTGTATTGAAAGTAACAAATTAACTGTTAATTATTTAAACAATGAGGAAAATATCAAAAAAAATGATGATATTGATGAAGATATAAAAGATGAACATCTTAACATAATTATACAAAATAAAGTAAATATTAAAATAGTGCATGAATTATTATCAATTTTAAATAAAAAAAGAAATGATAATTTTGATGAATGGATTAAAATAGGGTTTATATTTTTTGATTTAAATAACAATAATAATGATTTATCTATTAATTATTTTAACATATGGTCTGATTGGAGCAAACAATCAAATAAATATACTGAAGGATGTTGCGAACATTTTTGGAAGCAATTTAAACAAAAAGATAATAAATTAACTGTAAAATCTTTATATTATTATGCAAAAATAGATAACGAGATTGAATATAATAATATAATAAAAAAAAATAGAAAACAAATAACTAGTGATGATATTTTAAAATTGAATGAACTTTATAATAAAGTGGATGAAGGCTATGTTGCAATTTATCATGAAAAATATAAGGAAGATCTAGTTTGTATTTCTATAAAAACACACAGTTTTTTATTGTACAATGATACAACACAATTATGGGAACAAAAAACATCAGAAGAAATACAGTTACATTTTATAAAAAACATAAAAATTTTAATAGAACCGTTAGTAAATTATTACAAAGAAAAAGCAAATAAAATAAGGGATACTTATATAGACAAAGCAAAAGAATATGATAAGAGATCATTAAAAATTAAAAATACCGGAGAATTTAATAAATTACCAAAAGTAAAGGGATTAATGGGGGCAATTTCTGCAATATTTTATAATCAAGAAATATTAAAAAAATTAAATAATGAAAAAGACTTACTACCAGTAAAAACCGGAGTTATTAGTTTAAAAACAGGGGAATTCAGAAAAAGAACAAAAGAAGATTATTTTTCATTTGAATTAAATGTAATATGGAAAGGATTAGAGTATGAAACTCCAGACATAAATAAATTTTTTGACGACATAATGTTAAACGATACTGATATGATATTATATTTACAAAAATTATTAGGTTATAGTATTAGTGGCCATGTTAATGAACAACGTTTTATTATATTTTATGGAGTAGGGGGTAATTCTAAAGGGGTTTTGCAAAATATATTAAAAATATTAATGGGTGATTATTATAGACAGTTAACTAGTGATGTTATAATGGAAAGTAGAAAAAATAGTGCTGGTGCAGCGAGTCCCCATTTAATGCAATTATTAGGAGCACGATTGGCTTTTGTTGATGAGAGTGAATTAGGTGGAAAATTAAATGAAGGTACAGTTAAATCAATAACAGGAGGGTCGTCAATAACAGCTAGACCTTTATTTTGTAATCCTATAACATTTGAGCCATCTTTTCAGCTATTTTTATTAACAAATCATAAACCTGAAATTGCAGTTAACCAATCAATGGAAAGAAGATTAATATTAATTCCTTTTTTAGCAGAATTTAAAAATAAAGATAAATATGATGAAAATAATGAAAAACATAGATTAGGAAATCCAGATATAGAAGTAGAATTATTGCAAAAATTGGATCAGTTATTAGTTTGGTTGGTTAATGGTTCTGTAAGATATTTTAAAGAAAAGTTAGATAATGTCCCTAATAAAGTAAATACAGCAACAAATGAATATTTACAAGAGAATAATGATTTGGACAATTTTTTGAATGAAATATGCATAATAAAAACTGACGGATTTATATATCATAATACATTGATAGAAAAATATAAAAATGAATATGATAAAAATATAACCCAAAAAATGTTCACAACAATGATGAAAGAAAAAGGATATGAATCTTTGAGGAAAACAAAAGGAATGGGATTTAAAGGTATAGAATTAAAATAAAAAATTATATATAGGGGTTGGAGGATTAATGATGATATTTCGAATAGATATAATGACGTTTCTCACTTCGTTTATAATATATAATAATTTGTTACAGTTTACAATTTATTATTTATAAAATTTGTGAATTATTTATTATAAAAACGGGCGGTTTCCAATAACACATGGGTATCATCTCTCTTTTTTACCTAAATAAATTTTAATTATTTTTAAAAGAGGGATGATACCCATGTGTTATTGGAAACCGCCCGTTTTTATAGATATTGAAATATTTTTTAATATCTATCAATAAGTAACTATATTTTTTAATTCCTTAATCCTCCAGCACCATCGTAAATTGTAAAAATTATCATATATTATAAACTAAACTAAGAAATGTCATTATATCTATTCAAAATATCATCATTAATCCTCCAGTTCCATACATATTTTTATGAATGTAGGAATGTAGGGTAATGTAGGATTTTATTAAAAGTTTTAAAAGGACTCGTTTTTTTTATTCTATTTTTTAAAACTTTTAATAAAATCCTACATTACCCTACATTCCTACATTCATAATATATATACAATCAATATATTTTTTAATATTAGTTTTATCATCACCAAGTAAAAGTAATTTATTTCACTACCTAACTATTTTTCCCACACATAATGTATTTTTCACTATACAAATGGTTATATTTAGTGTTTTTTGAGTAATTTTATATATTTAAAAAAAATATAAAAAATTTAATAAGTACTCACTATATCTGCAAATATGGTAACACATCCCTCACCAACAAATCCCATTCCATAGGTAACCCATCCAAACAATTATTCATAATATAAACATTCTGCAGCCCACCTAACATACCTAATTCATCAGGTATAAAAGTTAATTTATTATTATGCAAAAAAAGTTCTTGTAATCCAACCAAATTTCCCAGTTCTGGTGGTATCATGTTAATTTGATTAGAACCCAAATTAAGTTCACGTAAATTACTCAATTTACCTAACTCTGGTGGTACAACAATAATCTTATTATCATTTAAATGCAACTCTTTTAATTGAATTAACATCCCTAACTCAGGTGGTATAACAGTTATTAAATTAACCCCTAAAAATAACATATTTAAATTACTTAGTTGACCTAATTCAGATGGTAAATTAGTAATAAAATTACAAGCAAAAGAAACACTATATAAATTATTTAATTGTGTTAATTCGGTTGGTATAGAAGTTAATTCGCCAGAACAAAAATTAATCTTCTTTAAATTATTTAACTGCCCAATTTCAGATGGTATAGATATAATTTTGCTATCATAAAATTGTATACTCTCTAAATTATGCAAATTACCAATTTCTGAAGGCAATGTTTTAAATTTATTGGAAATTGTGTTAATACAATTTAAATTTGTTAACAATCCTATTTCAGATGGTATAGTAACAAAATGCGTCCTAATCATTGTTAATACTTCCATATTATTTAACAAGCCAATTTTCTTTGGAAGTGAAACCAAATTTCCATTATTTAATGTTGATTTAAATTGTTTTTCATTGTATAAGTGTACATATGTTTCTTGATACTTAAGTTCCCTACATAATGATTTTAGTAACATATGTAATTTACATGTTTCATAATAATTTATTTTAAAAATTGTTCTATCATCAAAATGTAATTCAAACATTTTTTCCCACAATATTTCCCATTTTGTAATACCATAAAACATTTTATTAACTAATCTGCATTTAATAATATCTTCTATTGGTAAACTCAATAAAATGTTATAATAAATATCCTCCATTCTTATTAACAATATGTTAATTTAAAAATTAATTCTAATGCCCATATCCTATAACCCATATATAATATGGATTATAGGAATCAATTTTTAAATAATTATCCTATTAATTAATATTAACTTTATTGTCAATAAATTTTTTATTTTTCAAAACAATATTTCTATTATTATACATAATTAATTTGGTATCATTATTATACCTTTTTAATAATTCCTTGTCATCTTTTTTTTCCAAATATCTAGTGAATTGATTTATAGCTTTTTCGCTCAATATTTCATTCTTATCTTTTTTCTTTTGAGTAGTATTGGGGGTGTTATGGAATTATGGGTTCAATTTTTTACCAGATTTAAAACAATTGTACTTACACAATAATAATTTTGTGTTACCACTAATACAAAACGATTATTATTATAATCATAAAAAATGAAACAATAACCCTATATATTTAATAATTATTTACCTATAATCAATAATGGAAACATTACCAACAGAACTTATACTAATAATATTCAATAAAATACAATTAATAACTGATAAACGTTCTTTTTTAAGGGTATGTAAATTTTATAATATTTTAACAAAAAAATCATTTATAGATTATGAAGACAATTTTCATGTAAAAGATTTCAATAAGATTACAACATATTGTGTA
>JAYTXX010000093.1:0-8521 GCA_043742725.1 Bacteroidota bacterium
ACAAGAACGCTCAAAAATTACCCAAGTTGCTTCACTAAAACCCAAACTTGAATACAGCGGAATTAAAAAATGTGAAACAGGATTTGAAAATGCAACTGAATAATGCTGACTTCCCATACTATTCAGCATTGCATCCATCGCATTCATTTTTAAAAATGCTCCCATCAATAAAATTTCGGTAATCAAAATAGCATTTGCATCGGTGCGAGGCCAGCCATCCAAATCTTTGCTAATAAAGCGTTTTAGCTTGATAACATTTCTGCGTATTAAAAAAATAAGACATCCAACAAGTACAAGTAAAGCCAATATTTCGAATGAACCAATAAGAAAACTATAAAATTTTCCCATAAAAGAAAGTATGCGATGTGTTCCGAAAATGCCATCAATAATTATTTCTAACACTTCTATATTGATGATTACAAAACCAACATAAACAAAAATATGAAGTGTAGCAGCAACTGGTCGTGTAGTCATTTTCGATTGTCCCAGTGCCACACGAGTCATTATTTTCAACCGTTCCAAAGGGTTATCTTTTCTGTCAACTTCTTTTCCCAATAAAATATTTCGTCTTATTTTACGAGCATTAATAGTGAAAAGAATTACTCCTGCGGATAATAAAATAATGAAGAGTATACTTGAAATCATAGTGATATTATTCTAAATCTTACTTATATAAATGAATAAAAAATATCTGCCATTACTAAATTAAATTTATGCAATGAAAAGCATAACTGATTTATCACTTTGTATGCATTAGCTATTTAATATTTTGCTTTTTTGTTCTTTAAATTCTTCTTCTGTAATTAACCCTTGTTCTTTAAGTTTTCCCAACTTTTCTATTTGTATAAATCCATCCTCATTACTTAATATTGATTTTGCTGATAAGGGCTTTGATAAATCTTGAATAGATGAGTTTACTAATACTAATTTTGATTTATAGTTTGAAATTTTAACCCAATACACTATCCAACAAATTAAAGCACTTAATGAAATTAACAACCAAGTTAATGGGATAAATTGTACAACCATTCTATTGTTTGTACTGTACGATGCTAATGACATACCACCAATTGTTACTATTCTAATGCAATACAAAGTGCAGAATGTCAATCCTAATGAAATACCAGGTCTGGTCTCGACAATATCAATTTTTCTTTTTAAAAATTCAGCTTTTAAAGAATCGGCAATTCTGTTAACAACTATAAAATGCCAAACAAGACCAAATAATGGAATTAAAATTAGCCAAACTTGTCCTGATGGAATTTTTCTATTTTCTTCACTTACTTTGTTTAATGTTTTTTGAAGCGCAACCAAATAAAAAATAGTCGGTAATAATCCAAAGCATATAGCAATGAATAAAATAATTATCATTTCAGAACTACCTACACCTAAAAACCCAATTAATACAGAGTTATAAATTATTTTCATTTATATTTTTTTATTATTTCTAAAAAATTTGTTATTTCCTTTGCATTTATTAACAGCGACTCAATTCTATTCTTAATCTTTGTAAGGCTTACGCTTGTTTCTTAAGTTGATGTAACGATTTGGATTCAAACGAACATCTTTTAATAATTTATCTAATTCTTCTGCCGCCTTATCTAGCTTTATATAAAGCGAATCATTATTAACCAATTTTCCCATTGTTCCTTGTCCTGTATTTATTTTAGTTAATACACTCGATGCTTCAGCAATTGCAGTATTAGCATTATTAATTGTAGATTTTATATTTGATTTTGCCAATGAATCACTAATGTTTGAAAAATTACCAATAACATTATTTAGTTTATCAGTATTGTTGGCAAGGGTTGTAGCTATAATATTTATTTTTGTTAAAATATTTGAAATTTTCATTTTTTCATTAGCAACCAATGTGTCCAAACGATAAGAAGTTGTTTCAAGCGAAGTGATGGTGGTTTTTATTTTTTCAAAAGTTTTAGCGAGATTTTCTCTCGCACTTTCATTAAAAACTTGTTGAACAGTTATCATTACCGAATCAATAGAAGCAATTAAACCTTCCGCTTTTTTCTTTAAAGGTGCAATGGTTTTATTTACCGATTCTTTTAAATTGTCTTCTTGCGCAGATTCAAGAGTATCGCCACTTTTTGCATACTCCATTGATTTTCCAAGAATTAAATCCACTGCTTTTGAACCTAATAAATCGGAGCTAATAACTTTTGCAATAGAATTTTTTGGAACTTGAATATCGATATCTAAAAGCAATGCTACAATCACACTTGTTGCTGTGTCTCTTCTCAATTTTATTTCACCAACCAAACCTACTTTATATCCGTTAATCATCAATGGATTAGCTTCAACCAAACCATCAATGTTTTTATAAACAGCATAATAAGTGCGTTGATTTACAAAAAAGTTTTTGCCTTTTAAAAAATTAAAACCATAAATAAAACAGGCAATGGCAACAACAGTAATAATACCTACTTTAACTTCTTTTTTTATTTTCACTTCTTTTATCGAAATACGTTGATGTGCAAATTTAAGTATTTTATTGAGCCTACAAATAAGGTTTTATTGAATTATAAAAAATCTTCTAACACGCCCAAACCTTGCCTTATAATTTCGGGTTGATGATTGGTGCAATCAACAACAGTTGAAGCTTCATTGTTTCCATAATCACCTGCAATTACAATATCAACAATATCTTTGTATCGTTCGTATATCAATGTTGGGTCGGTGGTGTATTCAATAAGTTCATCATCATCGTGAATAGAAGTACTCATAATAGGACTTCCTAATTGTTTTACTATTTCCAAACAAATTGCATTGTTGGGAATACGAATACCAACTGTTTTTTTATTGCTCTTAAATAATTTTGGAACATTATTGTTTGCTTCCAAAATAAACGTGAATGGTCCTGGAAGTGCTTTCTTCATTAACTTGTAAGTTGCTGTATCAATTGGTTTTGTGAAATCGGAAAGATGACTTAAATCGCTACAAACAAATGAAAAATTTGCTTTTTCGGGTTGAATATTTTTGATTTTGCAAATGCGTTCAACAGCTCGTTGTTTGTGAATATTACAACCTAAACCATAAACCGTATCAGTTGGATAAATCACAATTCCTCCATCTTGCAAGCATTTTACAACTGTTGCAATTTCATCGTAACTCGGTTTTGTAGGATTTATTCTTAAAAACAAGGAAATTAAAATTATGAATTAAAAAAGGGACAATTAAAATTATCCCTTTTTATTTTTTATTTTTTTGCATCAGCTAAAAATTGCGCCAAACCACTATCCGTTAAAGGATGTTTGAGTAATGCTAAAATTGCGCTCAACGGACAAGTTGCTACATCGGCACCAATCATAGCACAATCAATAATGTGCATTGGATGACGAACTGATGCAGCTAATATTTGCGTTTCATAACCATAATTATCATAAATCACTCTGATATCTTCAATCAATCGTAAACCATCTGTTGAAACATCATCTAATCTTCCAATAAATGGCGAAACATAAGTTGCACCTGCTTTTGCAGCCAACAATGCTTGTCCAGCAGAAAACACTAAAGTGCAATTGGTACGAATTCCTTTATCAGTAAAATATTTTATGGCTTTTATTCCATCTTTTATCATCGGCACTTTCACTACAATTTGTTTGTGAAGTTTTGCCAATGCTTCTCCTTCTTTCACAATGTTTTCATAATCAGTTGCAATTACTTCTGCACTCACATCGCCTGTAACAATGTTGCAAATATCCACATAGTGTTTTAAAATGTTTTCTTGTCCTTTGATGCCTTCTTTTGCCATCAAAGAAGGATTTGTAGTTACGCCATCCAAAACGCCAAGGTCTTGTGCTTCTTTTATTTGTGCAAGATTTGCTGTGTCAATAAAAAATTTCATAGTTGTTTGTTTTATCTTAATTTTGTACAAAAGTATAAAGCTAAAGCAAAGTAGGCAATAAAAGTTTTACACTATAATTAACCAACGCTATATCACTATGAAAAAAATCATTTTTCTTTCGTTCATTTTTTTATCACTTAATGCTATTGCACAAAATCAAAAAGCATTAGCAGATTATACAATTGCTGAATTGGATCAAAAGAAAAAGGAAGCAGTTGCTAAAGAAAATTTAACGGATGCCGCTACCTATAAAAAAGCAATTGATTTAAAAACACAAATTGACGCTGCTATAAAAGTAGAAGATTATACCAAAGCGGCTACACTAAAGCAGCAATTGAAAACATTGAAAGTAGATGGAACTAGCAATGTTGATAAAAATAAAAAGTTAGAAGAAGATATAAAAAAAGCTATTGCCGCTGAAGATTACACAAAAGCAGCTGCATTGAAAAAACAATTAGAAAGTGGGAAAGTTACCACTAAAGCTGTAGATAATAGCCCTGTGGTGATGGCAATGCCAATGGTTGAATTTACCAATCAAGTATATGCTTGGAATAAGACAGATAATTCTGTTAAACCTTTAGAATACGATACTCCTATAATAAAAACACAAGCAAAAGTTGGTTATGGATATTCTGAAGCCACAAGCTTTTGGACTATTTCAGGAACAAAATCAGATGTAATGATTAACGCAAATACATCTTTCATTTTAAAAGTTGCTGACGGAGTAAATCCTGCAGATATGTTTCGTCTTGTGAAATTTCAAATATTGGGTAAAAAAGAACCTTGTCGTCACATGGCAGCTTACAAAAGTACTTCAGCGGCTTATGCAGGAACTTCTACCAGCGAAAAAAGAGATTTTGATATGCCAGTTACATACAGCAAGCTTGACGATGGTTGCTACGAAATTGTTGTAAACGGAAGGCTATCGCCAGGTGAATATACTTTTTATGGATTAGGAAAAATGTATTCGTTTTCGTTAAATGATGTTTTATCAAATAATTTTGAAACAAAAAAAAACACATCAGAAAATTCAGATTATTATAATGGCAACTCTGCAACACCTGCTTCCACTACATCTTATACAAGAAGTGATATTTATAAAGAACCTAATATTACTTGGTTTGGAGTAGATTTTAGTTTGTTCACATTTACGTTTTCAAAAAAAATGGGGCAAGAAAATCAATTGTTAGAAAAAATAAATTCTTGGCAAAGACGCTATGAAAATGAAATTACTCCATTAAAATTAAAAGCATGGTTTAATAAAATAAGCTTTGCAGCAGAAAAAGAATATTCCGAAAGTTTATACCGAACCAATTTAAAACAAACATGGATTTCAAATGATTTTCGTGGTGTTTCTTCAGCAGAAATACAAGAACATTTAAAAAATTACAAATCAAATGGAAGAGGAATTGGAATGGTTTTAATACCCGAATCGTTTAATGAAGATAGAGATAATTTTACAATAGAATTTGTGTGGTTTGATATTGATACAAAAGCCATTATTCACTCACAGCAACTTAATGGCAGAGGACACGGAGGAGCATCATTGGCTGGTTGGGGCGATGCACTTATTGAGGCAACCAAATCCTATGTAGATAAATATTACAAGAAAGAGAAAAAGGGATATTAAAATAAAAAAGGGGCAAGCTACTTACATCGCACCGCTCAACCTATTGCCTTTGCTTGCTTCCGCACCTGGAGGGTTGAAGGGAGCTGGTCGTATAAGACTTACCCCACCACAAAAGTAGAATTATTTTTGGAATAACAAAGTATAAAAAACTGATTTCTCACACTTTTTTCTCAATCAAATACGAATTTCTTTCGGAAGAATTTCGAGAAATGAGTTCGCCCAAGAAACCTGCTAAAAATAATTGTGTTCCAATAATCATTGCTACCAAAGCCAAGTAAAACAATGGTTTTTCGGTTACATCGCGTGTAGGAATAAGATAATGCGATTTGTAAATTTTTTCAATAATAAGAATAAGTGAAACTATTCCGCCAAACAAAAATGAAAGTGTTCCCCATAAACCAAAAAAGTGCATTGGGCGTTTACCAAATTTCGAAACAAATGTGATGGATAATAAATCCAAAAAACCATTTACAAAACGTTCTAACCCAAATTTTGTTACACCATATTTTCGTTCACGATGTGTAACTTCTTTTTCTTCAATCTTTGTAAATCCAGCCCATTTGGCAATTACAGGAATGTAACGGTGCATTTCGCCATATACTTCAATGCTTTTTACAACATCTTTTTTATATGCTTTCAATCCACAATTAAAATCGTGAAGGTTATTTATTCCACTCATTTTGCGAGTAGCCCAATTAAATAATTTTGTAGGAATTGTTTTGCTCAATGGGTCGTGACGTTTCTTTTTCCAACCCGAAACCAAATCCAACCCATCAGCCGAAATCATTTTATACAATTCAGTAATTTCATCGGGTGAATCTTGTAAATCGGCATCCATAGTAATTACTACATCTCCTTGACAAGCCTCAAATCCAACATTCAAAGCTGCTGATTTTCCATAATTTCTGCGAAATTTTATTCCACGAACATTTTTATTTTTTGAAGAAAGTGTTTCTATCACACTCCACGATTTATCTTTACTTCCATCATCCACAAAAATAATTTCGTACGAAAAATTATTTTCATTCATCACTTTCTCAATCCAATCGTGCAATTCGGGCAACGATTCTTCTTCGTTGAATAAAGGTATAACTATTGAAATATCCATAGGTTAAAAATAATTATTTCTGATAATAATCTGCAAGTTAGTTATTCCCTTATGTTTGGCAAAAATATTTTTTAGGAAATATTTTTATTGGAAATATTAGTACATTTATAAATCATTCGTTTGAAATGAAAAATATTACAACACCATTATTTCTGCTGCTGACAAAGGAAAATTGGATTGGAAGATACAGCAACCTACTAAAAATTACTTTCCAATCACCTTAAATTCTGTTCTTCTATTCAATGCTCGGTTTTCGTCCGAATCATTTTTCACTTTTGGTTTAGTATCTCCGTAACCTTTGTAGGTCAATCGTTTTGCATCAATAGCATTCGCAATTAAATAATCATAAACTGCTTTTGCACGATTTTGTGAAAGTATGATATTTGATTTTTTTTCGCCAACATTATCCGTATGTCCGCTCAACTCTATGCGCAATGTTTTATTCAAATTCAAAAATGAAATCAATTTGTTTAATTCCACTTTTGATTCGGGTTTTAAATCAAACTTTGCAGTTTCAAAAAATATATTTTTCAACTCCACCACATTGCCTGTATCTATTGGCTGTAAAGGAACATTCATTAAAAATGGTTTTGAATTATCTGCTAAATTTTTCAACGAAAAATTTTCGGAATAAAATAAATAACCTGCTTGAGAAACATTCAATGCATAATTTTTATCAATTGGAAGTGTTACCAAAAATTCTCCATTACCACTATTAGCATCAGAAATAATAACCGATTTAGCTGTTTCTAAATCAATCAATTCAAAATGTGCTCCAAGCGGTTGTTTTGTTTTCGCATCGTAAACTTTTCCTTTCACATAAGTAATTTTTCCAGGTTGTGCGGCTTCATACAAATCAAATTGATAGATATCTAAACCACCAAAACCTCCTACTCTATCCGAAGCAAAATAAGCTACTTTGCCCGAAGGACTAACTAACAAACTATGATCATCGGCATAAGTATTTATTGGATAACCAAGGTTTACTGGTTCGCCCCATTGTCCTTTATCATCCATTCGCGACATATAAATATCATATCCTCCCATTCCAATATGACCGTTTGAGCCAAAATAAAGTGTTTTTCCATCTGCCGAAATACAAACAGATTCTTCATCACCATCTGTGTTTACTTTATTACCAAGATTTATTGGTTGTTCCCAACTACCATCGTCTTTCAAAGTAGATACATAAATATCATGTTGTCCAAAAGAACCTGGTCGATTACTTACAAAATATAAATTTTTTCCATCAGCTGAAAATGATGGTTGTGTTTCTCTATATTTTGTGTTTACTGAATTTCCAAGATTGTATGGTTTCGACCAACCTTCTCCTACTTTTTGAGAATAAAAAATATCGCAACCGCCATATCCTTTTCTTCCTGCTCCCCAACCTCCCATTTCATCAATACAAACTGTAAAAAATAAAAGTTGTCCATCTGCCGAAAGTGTTGGTGCACCTTCGTTTCCTGTTGTGTTAATTCCATAACCAATTAATGAAGATTTTTGCCAAACACCATCTGTTTTTTTAGCAATTAAAAAATCTTCTTGTGTTGCAGTTTTTTCCGTGCGATTATTTCTTGTGTATAAAAATAGTTGGTCATCAGCCGTAACAGCTGGGAAATACTCACTAAACGTGGAGTTGATAGCATCACCCATATTTTTAGGGTCGAACGGAACGGGGTTTTTTATTGCATTGATTGCAAAAATGCAATTAGCAATTTGTCGCATTGCCACATCTTTTGATTCGGGATTGGCATATTGTTTTTTCAAAAAATGTTCAAAATCTTTTTTCGCATCATCGTATTTTCCAATGCTAATTTCTAATTGAGCGAGATTAAAAAAATTACTTAAATTAAAATTAGGGTTTATTTCAATTGCTTTTATATACTCATCAATTGCTTTTTGAACTTGATGTTTCTCT
>JAYTXX010000094.1:0-7183 GCA_043742725.1 Bacteroidota bacterium
CCTGCATTTAGTACTGCTTATGGAACGCCTTTCAAACAGCCTCTTTCGGATTATGGTTGGGAAGATGGTTTGCAAATTTCTCCGAATGGATTGAATTTATATGCACTTTATTCTCCTTCCGATTTATTTTCAAGTTTTACATTTATTTCAACTCATACTACACTACCATTTTGTAGTTTATTTGGCAATATGGCGTATGTGCGAAATTATGCTCAAACGTATGGAATGGATTTAGTAACCAACTCTTTTGGTTGCGATAGTTTTGCAAACATTGATATACTTTATTCGCACCGAAATACCCTGCAAGATAGTTTCTCAAGCTGGCAATTATCAGGTATTGCAAGAGCTGGAGCAATTGAAGGAAGTCCAGCAACTTTATTTTCCGAAACCGATGAAAACAAACTTGACTTATTTATGTTTACTGGCAATAGCGATATTTGGGAAATAAAAAACACAAACAAAAATCCAGCTGGAATAAATAGTGCCATCCGACTTCCAACAAGCATCAATCCAACTACAAACGAATTTAATGCCGATAATGCATTTCTTGAACGCATAAATTCCGATAGCATTATTTTGGTTTATGAAAAATATATTGACCCTTCCGCAAGAACATTTATGATAAGCATCAGCAACGATACAGGCACAACTTGGAGTAATCCTCAAGCAATAACCACAATCAACAATAGCTTGGGACACATTGAGCATCCTTGTCTTTACAAAGATGATACAAACCAATGGTGGCTGTATTATTCGTTAGATAACTCATTTATTGTAAGAGCAAAACAAACAATTGCAAATGATTGGAACAGTTGGTCGGCACCCGAAAAAATAATTTCAAAAGGAAATTCGTTGGGTATTGGAGAGCCCACTGTTACTCGCAATGGAGACATTTCATTTGCTTTGGTGTATCAAAATACTGTTCTAAATGATAGCAGCGATATGTTTGATTTAGACCCTTGGTTTTTGCCAAAAAATGCTACTGCCAACATCTCCGAAAAAAATACAACTGTTGGCTTGAATATTTCGCCCAACCCTTTTAGTTCGCAAACAATTATTAGTACTACTAAAACAATACAAAATGCAACACTATTTATTTACACAATTTGTGGACAAATGATAAAAAAAATAAATAACATAAACGGACAAAGCATTGTTTTTAATCGCGAAGAACTTCTAGCTGGAATGTATTTTATAAACATTATTGAAAACAACAAAATAGTTGCAAGAGAAAAAATAATTGTAATTAATTGAAGAAATCCACTTTGTGAGATATGCTAAATAAAGTTGTTTAATTCAAACTAAATTTACAAAATTTCCTATCTGCTTCAATTATTTCAATTCATTTTTTCTATATTTTATTTTCAATAAAAAAGGAGGGTTAATTTTAACCCTCCCTTTTTTAAACATAAAAAATGTAATTATTTAGTAACCACAATTTTTTGCTTTGCATTGCTCGCATTTTCAACAATAAAGTAAATACCAACATTTAAGTTTTCAATAGTGATACTGAAATTATTAGTAGCATTTAATTTGAATGTTTGAATGGTTTGTCCCAATACATTTACAATTTTGTATTCACCAGCCGATTTTGTTTGCAAAGTAAATGTTCCATTGTTTGGATTTGGATAAACTGATAATTTTCCATTTTGAGTTGAGTATTCATTGATTCCAACATTGGCAATAGTTACACAAGCAGATGTATCAACACAAGAACCAACAGTAATTTCAACTGCATAACTTCCGTTAGCTGTTAATGTATAATTTTGTCCTGTTTGTCCTGCTACTACAGCATTACTTGCATTGCAATCAAGCCATCTGTATGTTGCTGATGTTTGATTTGCAGTAATTGTGGCTCCACTCAATGAGGTTGTATTATCAATTGCCGCATTTACTGTTACAGTAATGGCTGTGCGCTTAATACTTTTACCACAAGTTGCACTACTGTCTTGTGCGTAATAGGTTGCATTTGCAGTAAGTACTGGAGTAGTAAAACTTGAAGCAGCACTTATCCAATTTCCACCAGTTGCAGCATCGTACCAACCAATAGTACCAGTAACTGTTGCAGAAATTGTTGCAGTAGTTCCATTACAAATTGTTTGAGTTACAGGGTTTGTTGGCGCAGGTGGCGTGCATTGTTCAAAATAATAAAAATCACCCGCATAATCTCCAGACATTAAATCCAAATCTCCATCATTATCCACATCAGCAAAAGCGGTTGTTGATAGATAACTATATGCTGCCAAGTCGAATGGGTCTTGAGCTGCTGCTGCAAAAGCCGGTGCTGATGCTGTTCCTGTATTCTTAAAATAGAAAAAACTTCCAGAATATTCCCCTGCAAATAAATCCAAATCTCCATCCAAATCAATATCGGCAAGGCTTACGCTTGACCATTTGCCAATATCAGTTAAACCAAAAGGATTCGTTTGAGCGGCTGCAAATGCTGGTGCTGATGCTGTTCCTGTGTTTTGAAAATAATAGAAATTACCTGTGTAGTCTCCCGACATCATATCTAAATCACCATCATTGTCTAAATCTACAAAGAAAGGTCTTGTGATATAACTCGTTTTTGCCAAACCAAATGGATTAGTTACAAATGCTGGAAAATTAGCAACTGTAGCCGTTCCTGTATTTTGGGCGTATAAAAAATTGCCACCATATTCTCCAATCATTAAATCTTTATCTCCATCGCCATCAAGATCCGCAAAAGTAGGAGCAATAAAAGTAGTTCCCAAATTTCCAACATTTGTACCAGTAGCATATATTGGTGCTGTATTCGTTCCTGTATTTGCAAATATGTATAAATCTCCCAATCTACTTCCTGAAACCATATCAATTTTTCCATCTCCATCTAAATCAACAAATGTTGGAGTTGAAAAAGTTCCAGTTTGTACTAAACTAAATGTATCTTTTGCAGCTAGGCTAAACGATTGTGCTTTTGCATTTGGAGCTACTAATAATAACCCTAATGCTCCTCCTGCGGCAACTAATTTGGCTATTTTCACTCGTTCCATTAAAAACTCAAACAAACGTGCAATACGTTTTTTTAAGAATTCTAATTTACTTGTGTTTGTTGTTTCATCGAGAAACAATTTTTGGTATTTGCGTTTGTAGCGCTTATATTGGCTCAATGCAATACCATACGTTAAGTGTCTGTTTTTTTTCATGTTTTTTTGTTTTTTGTTATTACTTAATTAAAAAATTATTTTTGATTTTGATTTGGGTTTGCCCAAAAAGTACTATTGGGTAAATGTAAAGAATACTTATAAATATCATTGATTGTATTTAAAATTCCTGCTCTGTTATTTTCTTTTATAATTTGTAAATCATAAATTTCATCTACACTTGTTTGGTATGTTATTTCGCCAACCAATGCTTGTGTGGGAAGATGAATAATTTTTATTCCTGCTGTGGTTGCTTTATCTGCAAATGGCAACTTGGCAAACGTGGAAGAGTTTTTTCGGAGTTTCGACATGCCCACAAACATATAATCATCAACTATTGCCAAGCCTCTCACAAAACCTTCCAAGTTTTTTAGTACCGAATAGGTTTTGTTTTTCATATCTACTTTTATCACTTCGCCACTTGCCGAAAGTAGCATATACAATTCGCCTTTATACATTCGTGGCGAATGTGGCATTGCCAAATTTTTCAAAATCACTTCGTTTGTTTCCACATCAATAAGCACACCTCCCGAAACAATATTATCTCTCCAACTTTGAAATGTATTTCCTGTTCCAAGTGCTGTTACATATTTTGGTTTGCCATCAACCATTGCTAAACCATTCAAATGACAACGGTCTTCCGAAGCTAATTCGGTAATGAATGATGGTTTCCATTTTGGAATAAAACTATAATTATCATCAATTAAACACAAACAAGAAAATGAAGAGTTGATTGCCCAAAGACCTTCGGTGCCAAATTCCAAATCGTGCATATCCACATTGCCTGTATAATAAGTTGCACGAGGCACAAACAAACTTGAATATTTTCCTGGTTGATTTGGATAAAATTCGGCAAGTGCTTTTGAGTTAACCAATTTTATTATTTCCTCTTTAGTAGCAATTGCCATTCTATCGCCATCAATTGCAACACCCATTGCTTTATTGAAAGAACGAGGAAGCATATTTAATTTTTGATCATTATCCGAATTAATAAAAATTACTTTTCCTGCCTGATAAGTACTTATAACAAGTGTACAGTTTAATTGCATCAATAATTCGGGAACTTGTGCCGTATTAGAACAACTAAATGGAGGAAGTACATTTTTATCTGAAGGAGTATTCATAAAGTGTAACTATTTTTTGCGAAACAATTATATTATAGTTGCTAAAGGTAAAAATGTTTTGTTTGAAATTAAAATTAATTTTTAAAACTAAAAATCACAAAATTGTCTAACAACATTACAAACAGAAAATTAAAGTAAATAGCTTTTTACAATCACTCTTAAATTTTTATTTTCAATAAAAAATTACCAATTCAATATCTGTATTATCTTTGTGCCTCTAAAATTATAAACCACCTGCGCCCGTTTGTTTGGGTGTTTGGAAAATAAAAACAATGATTAAAATTACACTACCCGATGGTTCCACTCGCGATTACGCAAAAGGAACCACAGCGCTACAAATAGCGCAATCTATCTCCGAAGGTTTAGCACGCAATGTTTTAGCAGCAAAAGTAAATATTTCGACTTCGCTCAATACAGGTTTTGAAGTGTGGGATGCCACACGCCCCATAAATGCTGATGCTAAACTAATATTGCTCACTTGGAATGATGCAGAAGGAAAATCAACAATGTGGCATTCCTCTGCACATCTTATGGCAGAAGCATTAGAAGCCATTTATCCAGGAACAAAATTTGGAATAGGTCCGCCAATAGAAAATGGATTTTATTACGACATTGATTTAGGAGGCAAGCCATTTTCGCAAGAAGATTTTAAAAAAGTAGAAGATAAAATGCTTGAATTGGCTCGCCAAAACAATGCATACATCCGAACCGAAGTTTCTAAAAAAGATGCAATAAACTATTTCACCGAAAAAAACGATGAATATAAATTAGACTTAATTGAAGGTTTAGAGGATGGGCAAATTACCTTTTATAAACAAGGCAATTTCACCGATTTGTGCCGAGGACCACACATTCCAAACACCGGCTTTGTAAAAGCAGTAAAGTTGATGAATGTTGCTGGAGCATATTGGAGAGGCGATGAAAAAAATAAACAATTAACAAGAGTTTATGCAATTACATTTCCAAAACAAAAAGAATTAACCGATTATTTACTCTTGTTGGAAGAAGCCAAAAAGCGCGACCATCGCAAACTTGGTAAAGAATTAGAATTATTTGCATTTTCCGAAAACGTGGGAATGGGCTTGCCATTGTGGCTTCCAAAAGGTGCAATGCTTCGCGAACGATTGGTGCAATTTTTACAAAAAGCACAATTGAAAGCAGGATATTTGCCAGTAGTTACGCCACACATTGGTAACAAAAAATTATATGTTACTTCGGGACATTACGAAAAATATGGTAAAGATTCGTTTCAACCAATACTTACGCCACACGAAGGCGAACAGTTTTTTTTGAAACCAATGAACTGTCCGCATCACTGCGAAATATATAAAACATCGCCTCGTTCTTACAAAGATTTACCACTGCGTTTTGCAGAATTTGGAACAGTGTATCGCTACGAAATGGCTGGAGAATTACACGGATTGACACGTGTAAGAGGTTTCACACAAGATGATGCACATTTGTTTTGTCGCCCCGACCAAGTGAAAGAAGAATTTTGCAAAGTAATAGATTTGGTTCTTTATGTTTTCAAAGCACTCGACTTTCAAGATTTTACTGCACAAATATCGCTTCGCGACCCTGATAACAAAAGCAAATATATTGGTTCGGACGAAAACTGGAAATTAGCAGAACAAGCCATTGTGGAATCGGCTGCTGAAAAAGGTTTAAAAACAGTTGTAGAATTAGGCGAAGCAGCCTTTTATGGTCCCAAGTTGGATTTTATGGTGAAAGATGCTTTGGGCAGAAAGTGGCAGCTTGGTACTATTCAGGTAGATTATAATTTACCAGAGCGTTTTGAGTTGGAATATACTGGAGCTGATAATATGAAACATCGCCCAGTAATGATTCATCGTGCACCTTTTGGTTCATTAGAACGATTTATTGCAGTATTGATAGAGCATTGCGCTGGTAAATTCCCGTTGTGGCTAACTCCCGAGCAGTTTTCCATTTTGCCAATTAGTGAAAAATATAACGATTACGCAAAAAAAGTGTTGGAATTGCTAAAAAATTACGATATTCGCGGGCTCATTGACGACCGAAACGAAAAAATTGGTAAAAAAATACGTGATACTGAATTGCAAAAAGTACCGTATATGCTGATTGTTGGTGAGAAAGAAGAGGCTGAAAATCAAGTGGCAGTGAGAAAACAAGGTGAAGGTGATTTAGGAAGTTTTTCAATAGAAGACTTTGCAAAAATCATTAATACCGAAATAAACAACAGAGTAAGTACATTTTAAGTCAATAAAGTATAAACAAATTTAGGAGGAACAACCAATAGCAGCACCATTTAACAACAACAAGCCGGCATTCAATAGACCATTTGTTAAACCAGGAACAACCAGTACCGCACCAGCACCCAATGTTGATAGACGTTTTGGAAAAGGTGGACAAAGAAGAAGAGAAGATTTACACAACATCAATGAGCGCATAAGAGCCAGAGAAGTTCGTGTGGTAGGCGAAGGAATAGAACAAGGTGTATTTCCAATTTCAAAAGCATTGGAAATTGCAAGAGAAGCGGGATTGGATTTGGTAGAAATTTCGCCAAATGCCGAACCACCAGTTTGTAAAGTAGTTGATTATAAAAAGTTTTTATACGATCAAAAAAAGAAACAAAAAGAACTAAAAGCAAAAGCGGCAAAAACAGTAATTAAAGAAATTCGTTTTGGTCCACAAACAGATGAGCACGATTTTAATTTTAAGAAAAATCACGCTATTAAGTTTTTGCAAGAAGGTTCAAAAGTAAAAGCATTTGTATTTTTTAAAGGTCGTTCTATTTTATTTAAAGAGCAAGGCGAAATTTTATTGTTGCGTTTTGTGAATGAATTAGAAGAATACGGAAAAGCAGAACAATTGCCAGTATTAGAAGGTAAAAAGATGTTAATGGTATTAGCGCCT
>JAYTXX010000095.1:0-3812 GCA_043742725.1 Bacteroidota bacterium
TCCTAAGTTTGGAGTAAGAGTTGTAAACGGATAATTAGCAATTTCTGGTTTAGCTGCCGAAACTACTGATAACAAAGTAGATTTACCAGCATTCGGAAAACCAACTAAACCAACATCAGCTAAAACTTTTAGTTCTAAAATTTTCCATTCCATTTTGCCTTCTTCGCCAGGTTGTGCGTAGCGTGGTGTTTGGTTGGTTGATGATTTAAAATGATCGTTTCCTAATCCGCCTCTACCTCCACTAACAATAATTATTTCTTGTCCATCTTCAGTAACTTCGTGTTCTACTTCGCCAGATTCAGCATCTCTCACAATGGTTCCAAGCGGAACATCTAAAATTTCATCATTGCCTTCAGCTCCTGTTAAGCGTGCACTGCCTCCATTTTCGCCAGGTTCAGCAATTACATGTTTACGATATTTTAAATGTATAAGCGTCCAAAATTGTTTGTTTCCACGCACAATAATGTGTCCTCCTCTTCCACCATCGCCACCATCGGGTCCACCTTTTGAAGTGAGTTTACTTCGGTGCAAATGCACAGAACCCGCACCACCTTTGCCCGAACGACAACATATTTTTACATAATCAACAAAATTACTATCAGACATTTTTAATTTATAGATTTAATGAGTTTAGAAATTAGTGAATAAGGTAAATGCTCCCATTCTCTAAAATTTATTTTTGAAATTTATTTTACTTCATCAATTTTTTCACAAAGCGAATTGAATATTTCATCAATTTCTCCAATGCCATTCACACCTTTGTATTTGCTTTGCGAAGTATAGAAATCTTTTACAGGAAAGGTTTCGTTTTTATACACATCAATTCGTTTTTGAATAATTGCAGGGTCTTGGTCATCGGCTCTGCCACTGTCTTTTCCACGAAGCAATAATCGTTTTCTTAATTCTTCTTCTTCCACTTCCAATGCAAGCATCAATGTTATAGAAGTATTTTTTGATTTTAATAAATTATCCAATGCTTGTGCTTGTGCTTGTGTACGCGGAAATCCATCAAAAATAAATCCTTTTGCATTCGGGTTTTTATTCACTTCACTTTCCAACATACGAATAGTAACTTCATCAGGTACCAATTGTCCTTTATCCATATAGCTTTTGGCAAGTGTTCCAAGTTCGGTTTGTCCTTTTATGTTTGCTCTAAAAATATCACCGGTTGAAAGATGTACCAATTGATATTTTGCAATTAATTTTTCGGATTGAGTTCCTTTGCCTGCACCTGGAGGACCAAATAATACAATGTTTAACATGTGAATTGTTGATTTTTGAAATGAAAAATTTGTGAATTAATTCCTTGTTGATTTATTTATCCAACACATAAATGTCGGGCAAATTGCGTCCCAAGCCATCGTAATCCAATCCATAGCCAACCAAAAAATCATTTGGTACAACTATGGCAACATAATCTAATTCAAACTTTTTACGAAATGCTTCTGGTTTATATAATAGTGTTGCAATTTTAATTTCAACAGGTTCCAATGATTTTAAATATTCCATCACACTTTCTATAGTAAGCCCTGTATCTACTATATCTTCTACAATTACTACTGTTCGCCCTTTTATATCTTCATTCAAACCTATTAATTGTTTTACGTTTCCAGTTGTGGTAGTTCCGTGATAGGATGCTACTTTCACAAAAGAAAGTTCACAATCTATTGTTATTTTTTTCAGCAAATCGGAAGCAAACATAAACGAACCATTTAAAACACCTAAAAACAAAGGTTTTTTATCTTTCAATTCGGTATTAATTCGTTGTGCAACTTCATCAACAGCCTTGTCAATTTCTTTGGCAGAAATATTTATTCTAAAGGTTTTATCTTTTAATGTTACTTTTTGCATAAATAAATATTGAACTGCGAATTTAAGTAAAATACAACAATGAATTTGACATATTTTTATTTTATTCTTCTACATAAAAAAGTTATTTTTACCACAACAAAAACAAATAATTAAATAAAAAATATGACACCAAAAGTTAGTATCATCATGGGTAGCACATCTGATATGCCTATTATGCAAGAAGCAGCAAAAATTTTAAATGAGTTTAAAATTCCTTTTGAAATCAATGCTTTGAGCGCACATCGTGTTCCAGAACAAGTAGCAGAGTTTGCAAAAAATGCACATTCAAAAGGTATTCGAGTAATAATTGCAGGAGCTGGTGGAGCAGCACATTTACCAGGTGTTGTAGCAGCTTTCACTCCATTGCCAGTAGTTGGTGTTCCTTGTCGTTCATCTATTTCTATTGATGGTTGGGATTCTGTACTTTCTATTTTACAAATGCCTCCAGGAATTCCTGTTGCAACAGTTGCTTTGGATGGAGGGCAAAATGCTGGAATTTTGGCTGTTCAAATTTTAGCAGCAGGAAATGATGAGCTATTAAAAAAAGTTGTTGAGTATAAAGAAAATTTGAAAAATAAAATTTTGAAAGCCAACAAAGAACTTTCTGAAATAAAGTTTGAATACAAAACAAATTAAATGAAAAACATTTTTACATACTTGGCTATTTGTTTCACGGTTGTTGCATTTGCAGGAAATGATAATTATCCAATTGGAGCACGTTCATCGGCAATGGGCAATGCTTCCGTTTCATTAAGTGATGTGTGGAGTGCACAACATAACCAAGCTGGATTAGGCTTTGTGCGTGATATTTCGGCAGGTGTTTATTATGAAAATCGTTTTTTAATAAAAGAAATAAGCATAAGAGGTGCGGCAGTTGCTTTGCCAGTAAAAGGTGGAACATTTGGTTTGTGCATTACTAATTTTGGTTACACACTTTACAACGAAAATAAATACAGTTTATCTTTTGCAAAAGCTTTTGGAGAAAAATTTTCAATGGGAATTGCAATGGATTATTTAACTACAAAAATTGCTGAAGGATATGGAAGCAAAGGCTTGTTAGCTGCAGAAGTGGGTATGATTGCAAAACCAATAAAAAATTTATCCATTGGTGTTCACGTTTATAATCCTACACGTGCAAAAATTGCAAGTTATAATGATGAACGATTACCTACCATTATTCGTTTAGGAGCTGATTATAGTTTTTCGGATAAAGTAATTCTTGCAATTGAAACCAGAAAAGACATTGCACAAAAAGAAGAATTTAGAGCTGGCATTGAATACAAAGCAGTGAAAGAATTTTATTTACGAATCGGTATTTCTACTAATCCAACATTGAGTTGTTTTGGATTTGGAATAAATTTAAAAAACTTAAAAATAGATTTTGCGGCAAACTATCATCAAGTGCTTGGTATTAGTCCTCAATTGGGCTTGAGCTACAATTTTGCCAAAGCAAAAAAATCTACTACAAATGCTGAATAATTTATCTTTTGAATAAGCATCAATCATATTATTTTAAAATTATTGCTACTGCATTTTTTGCTGTACTGTTCTTTGCATCTGCAAAAGCACAAGATACATTAGCGCCAACAAAAGCAGATGATAGCGATATTCAACAACAACTCGAAAACATTTCGGAAAATACACAAAGCGAAGATGCTGATTATACTAACCTTTTAGATGGTTTAAATTATTACAAAGAACATCGCATCAATTTAAACAGCACATCAAAAGAGGAACTTGAACAATTGTTGGTTTTAAATGATATTCAAATTACCAATTTGCTTAATCATATTCAGCAAAATGGAAAACTGTTTACAATTTACGAATTGCAAAGTATTGATGGTTTTGATTTGCAAACCATTCAAAAAATATTGCCTTATATTAAAGTAACAGACAATTTTTCTTCCTCACATTTTGGAATAAAAGAAATGTTTAAGAGTGGACAAAATGTTGTAACATTT
>JAYTXX010000096.1:0-19670 GCA_043742725.1 Bacteroidota bacterium
TGCCGAATTTGATGGTCTTGGTCTGCATCGCGACGGTCGCCATGAACTGCAGCGGGTCGGCGATCGGTTCGGTCTTGCACGAGTAATGCTCACCGACCCACGCCTCATCGTAGCCAAGCTGGTCCGCGAGCAGAATCGCCTCGCGGTCTTCCTTCATTATAGATGTGCAATGGACAAAAGGCGCAGCCAATGCCATACGCATAGAAGTGGACAGAACTGGCACAGGATTTCAGTTTTTGGCAATTGATTCTATTCCTAATTATTTGGATACCGTTGCCCCAACTGCTCCTGCCACTTGGAAATACCGTGCTGTTTGTCTCATACACGATGAAATTGTTGGTCAATGGAGCGATGTAGTTAGTATTAATGTTGGATAAAAAATGAAAAATAATTAATAATTAAAAATGAAGAATGAAAATGTCAGTTCGAGTATTTTTCTTTTTCAGAAAAATGTATCGAGAACGTGGGGAAAAAATTATGAATTATGAGTGATGAATTATAAATGGTTCTCGATACAACCCAATGCCTGTGGGTAATAACAGGTTTTTATTTTTTTGTATAGATGCTCACAAAAAAATATAATAACAAAGAGTATTACAAGCAGTTGTTTTTTTTGAATACAAACCCTGCTGTATTCAAGTGCAATATTTACTTGGCACTTTAAAGTATAGGAGTAATATAAATTTTTTTAATTTTAAAAATGAAAAAAATGAAAAAAATAGCTTTTGTTTTCGCGGCATTGTTCGCCATCACACAGGTTGCACAATCTCAAAATATGACCAACTTACACCAAGTGTGTACGACTGAGCCTGTAAAAACAATTCATGTAAGCTCAACTGGTAAAGTTTTTTATGCTACTGATGGAGCAATAGACAAACGCATCGTTGTATATGATCCTACAACAAACATTAAAATGACAGTTGATACAGGTAAAGGTACATACTACTGTATTGAAGGGACTACTTCGGATGTTTATGTTGGTTGTAAAACTCATGCTATAAGATTTACAAATGACGGTTCATTTGTAAACCAAATAACATGTGCATCTTTAGGTCTTTCTCCAACAGCTGGAATTACGGCAATTGGTACTAATGCAGTTGGAGCTTATCTTGGTAGCAACGGTGGCATAGTAATAAAGACAAGTTTCGACCTTGTTAAACAGTTTAAATTAAAAGCTTATGGCGGTAGTGTTACAGCTATTAAATTTATTGCTGATACTATGTTTGTATCTAAAAATCCTTTTGATGGTACTAATTATTGGGGCAATATTTTTTACCGTGTAAACGATGATACCTTAAGCGGCGGTATTATTTCTTGTCTTTATGATCTTACATCTAAAATAAATGATCTTGCTATTTGGAATAACAACATTTTTACAGCCAGAGACAGATGGGCATCTTTTGCTAGAGATGGTGTGTGTGGTAATATAACAACATTGTCAAATAGTTATTTTCTTACAATGGATCAATATGGAAGTAAGCTTTGGGGTGGTACTGCAGCCGGAGAGATTATTGATTTTTCAGGATCAGATGGTGATTATACTTCAAGCAGTATGTACAGTATGAATGTTCCTTTATACAACAACGTTGATTCTATTTACGATATAGCTGTTGATGGTTTTGGTGAACTTTGGGTTGCAACAAACAAAGGAGTTTATACTACAGCTACAACTACTACAGCAGGCATAAACACAAATACTATTGAAGCTAACTTTTCAATATATCCAAATCCAAACAACGGTCAGTTTGTTATTTCAAATGAAGGAGAAGGCACTCTTAAAATTATTGATCAATTAGGACAAACAGTTAAAACAATTAGTTTGAATGCAAAAAATGATCATTATGTGTCAGTTCCAGATTTACCTAAAGGAATTTATTTTGTTCAGATAAAAACCAAACAAGGAATTGGATCAAAGAAAATTATTATAAACCACTAAACAATAGCAAATATGACAGAAGAAAAATATAGACAGTTTTTAAAAGATGCACAAAACGTAGATGCGGAACTTGAAAGAAGGTACGGCAATGAAATTTTCATCCCAAGAAAATTAAATGAAAGACAAGTTGAGCGCATACGGCAACTCGAAAGGGAAATAGATGATCTGAAACGAAATTTAAGAGAGCATGGGATTAATATTCCTTAGTAATTATTTGCGAAAATCTAAAGTATAAAAGTCCCTTACGAGCGAAGCAGAAGCGTAAGCAGGTGCCGTAGGACTTCGGTTGCAAAAGTAAAATGTAGGCTGTGCTTACAAAAACAAAAAAAACTCCTTACAAATCTGTAAGGAGTTTTTTTTTATTTGTAGTAGTCGCTGGTGCACCAGTGGCAAATAGGTTAAAGCATCTTGCTTAATTGTTACAAAACCAACTTTAAAGGATTAGATTAGATTCTGTTTTTTCCTTCATCCGCTTATAGTGTATTTTCTTTTTTTATCAATTCCATTTTTTCGCCAAAATGTTGAGCAAAACCGCGCATTTCTTTTGATGCTTCTGTTTCGCCTGTTGCACGTTCAAATGTATCAGCCATTGATAAAAGACATTGATGATAAAATTGTTTCATTTCGTCCACCATCATATCTTTTGTCCACAAATCAATGCGAAGCGTGTTGTTTTCTTTTGCATCCCAAAGCGCAATCATTACTGCTTTACTCGTGCTTTGCTCGTTACCATCAGTTGCATTCCAATCAATTTTTTCGGGCAAATTATTTTCGTCAAGTGTTACAGTAAACTTTATTTCTGATTGTTTCATTTTTAAAAATTGATTTTGAATTTAGGCTAACAATGCTCTTGAAATTACAATTTTTTGAACCTCTGTTGTTCCTTCATAAATTTGAGTAATTTTTGCATCACGCATCAAACGTTCAACATGGTATTCTTTCACAAAACCATATCCACCATGTATTTGAACTGCTTCAATGGTTGTATCCATTGCTACTTTTGATGCAAAAACTTTTGCCATTGCACTTGCTTTATCAAAATTCAAATGTTGGTCTTTCATCCAAGCGGCTTTTATGCAAAGTAAACGAGCAGCTTCAATTTGTGTTGCCATATCTGCCAATTTGAATTGGATAGCTTGATGTTGATTGATAGTTTTTCCAAATGCTTTGCGTTCTTTTGAATAAGCCAATGCTAACTCATAAGCTCCTGATGCAATTCCTAAAGCTTGAGAAGCAATGCCAATACGTCCTCCAGAAAGCACTTGCATCGCGAATTTAAAACCAAAACCATCTTCTCCAATTCGATTTTCTTTTGGAATTTTCACATCGGTAAACATTAATGAATGAGTATCCGAACCTCTAATTCCTAATTTATTTTCTTTTGGACCTACAACAAAACCAGACATTTCTTTTTCAACTATCAACGCATTAATTCCTTTATGTCCTTTTGCAACATCTGTTTGTGCAATAACCAAATAAACCGAAGCGGTGCTTCCATTTGTAATCCAATTTTTTGTTCCATTTAATAAATAATGGTCGCCTTTGTCAATAGCAGTTGTTTTTTGCGAAGTAGCATCGCTACCAGCTTCCGGCTCCGACAAACAAAACGCACCAATGATTTCTCCTTTTGCCAAACGTACTAAATATTTTTGTTTTTGCTCTTCTGTTCCAAATTTTTCAAGTCCCCAACAAACCAACGAATTGTTTACACTCATTACTACCGAAGCTGAAGCATCTACTTTAGAAATCTCTTCCATTGCCAATACATAGGAAATAGCATCCATTCCACCGCCACCATATTTCGGATCAACCATCATTCCCATAAAACCAAGTTCGCCCATTTGTTTAATTTCTTCCGCAGGAAATTTTTGGTGTTCATCGCGTTCAATAACTCCTGGTTTCAATACTTCGTTTGCAAAATCGCGAGCTGCTTTCTGAATCATTAAGTGCTCTTCTGTTAAGTTAAATAGCATTGGTATAAAAATTTATGTTTAAAAATTCTTTTATTTTTGAGAGGCGCAAATGTAACGGTTTATATTAAAATTTACTAATCTTACATCAATTATGAACAATCAAAACTACAATGTAATTGGTTTAATGTCGGGTACATCGCTTGATGGTGTTGATATTGCGTTTTGTCAATTTTCATTTTCGGAAAACAAATGGAACTATAAAATTGTTTGTGCCGAAACAATAAATTATAAACCAGAATGGAAACAAAGATTATTGGATATTGAAAAAACGGACGCAATTACTTTTCTGCAAACAAATGTTGATTATGGTTTTTATTTAGGGCAATTGGTTTCGGATTTTATTATTAAAAATAATTTGAAAGTTGATTTTGTTTCTTCTCACGGACATACTATTTTTCATCAGCCCGAAAATAAATTAACCGTTCAAATTGGTGCAGGAAGTGCTATTGCATCAAAATGTAAATTACCAGTTGTTTGCGATTTTCGTTCGCTCGATGTTGCTTTGGGCGGACAAGGTGCGCCATTAGTACCAATTGGCGATATGTTATTGTTTTCAGATTATAAATATTGTTTAAATTTAGGAGGCTTTGCAAATGTTTCTTATCAATATAATAATCAGCGAATAGCTTTTGACATTTGCCCTGTAAATATTGTAATGAATGCTATTTGCGAAAAACTGGGAAAACAATTTGATGATGGAGGAGCAATTGCACAATCGGGAATGATAAGTCATTATTTGCTCAATGAATTTAATCAAATAGCTTTTTACAAACAAACGCCAAACGCGCCTAAGTCATTAGGAAAAGAGTGGGTAATAAAAAATATTAATCCTGTTTTAGATTTATACGAACTTTCCGAAGCTGATGTGTTGCATACGTTTTGCGAACACATTGCCATACAAATTGGAAAATCATTGAATGATAAGCCCAAAGGAAAACTTTTAATTACGGGTGGCGGAACGTACAATACATTTTTAATGGAGTGTATAAAAAAACATGTTTCACATCAAGTTGTTATTCCCGATAAAAACACAATTGAATTTAAAGAAGCCTTGATATTTGCCTTTTTGGGAGTGTTGCGTATGCGAAATGAAATTAATTGTTTGAAAAGTGTAACAGGCGCTTTTGCAGATAGTGTTGGCGGTGCGGTTTATAATATGAAATAAAAAAAACACCTCCATTTGTTGAGGTGTTTTTTTAAAATAAAAACAAAAATTATTTTTTAGTAATCGTCATCATAAAATTCTTCTTCCTCTTCATCATCAAAATTATCAAGCTTCACATCATCTTCTATTTCCAAATCTTCTTCTTCGTCATCCAAATTGTTTTTCCAATTTTTCTTTTCCTTTTCTTTAAGAGGTTTAAGTTTTGTTGGTTTTCTTAATTCTCCCGATTCTTTTGCTTTGTCCAATTTTTTGGGAGCAGAATCTTTTTTTGAATTGTTTGCTTTTTTCATTGTAAATCAAAAATGTGTTTTACAAAACAAGTATTTTGGTTAAATAATTTTTTGGTTAATACTATTGTTTGTTACACAAATCTCTGAAAATTTTTTTTTAAACAAAAAAAATTAAACAATTATTTTTTGGCTACTTCTTTTTTTTATCTGCTAAATTTGCCAAATATATATTCATTCATTATGCTACACACCATTTTGCAACGCACTTTTTTAAACAATACACTTGAAAATTATTGTTGGTTTGCCAGTATAATCCTTGTTGGACTTGTGTTTCAAAAACTCTTGTCAAAATTATTAACACTTTTTGTTTTCAAATTTTTACAAAAATATTCCAAAGGTGTTGGTTATGATAAATTGTTGGAGCTATTCAAAAAACCAATGGGAACATTTATTTTGTTCATCACATTTTACATTGCATTCAATCGTTTGACTTTTCCAGAAGAATGGAATTTAGTTTCCATTGAAAAATTTGGATTAAGACTGATTCTTTATCGCTTATTTCAGCTATCCATCATTGTTTCCATCACATGGATGTTTTTGCGTTTAGCCGATTTTTTAGGATTAGTATTTATGCACAAAGCATCACTTACTGAATCGAAAACAGATGACCAATTAGTACCGTTTGTGGTAGAAGCAATAAAAGTAATAATCGTAATTCTTTCATTGTTTTTTATGTTTAGTGCAGTATTTAAGTTAAATATTGCTTCACTTGTTGCAGGACTTGGAATTGGAGGTTTGGCAATTGCATTAGCTGCAAAAGAATCGTTGGAAAATTTATTTGGTTCATTTACTATTTTTTTAGATAAACCTTTTGTAATAGGCGATTTGATTAAGGTTGGAGGATTGGAAGGACATGTTGAAAAAATTGGATTTAGAAGTACACGCATTCGCACATTAGAAAAAAGCATTATCACAGTTCCCAATAAAAAATTAATTGATAGCGAATTGGATAATCTTTCGCTTCGTGTTCAAAGGCGTGCAAAATTTAATATTGGACTTACTTACGAAACATCTTCCCTTCAATTTAAAGCAATTGTTGCTGATATTCAAAAATACATTGAATCGCACCAACATATTTTGCAAGGCGAAACACGTGTTCGTTTAAACGAATTTGATTCAAGCGCTATTAGTATTATGGTGCTTTATTTTGTTGATACCTTGGAGTACGATGTGTACTTAAATGTAAAAGAAGAAATCAATTATAAAATAATTGAAATTGTTCAACAACACGGAAGTAGTTTTGCATATCCAACAACAACCGTATTGATGAAAAAATAAAAAACTATTTTCCTTCTTCGTCTTTTAATTTTTGATATTCTTTCATTGTTGCATCTTCGCGATTATCGTGATAAGCACCATAATAGCTAAATGCTAAGCCAAATCCCCAGCCCAATGTACTCCATATTGGCCAAGGCATTCCGCCATCATCAAAATCTTCGCGATGCCCTGCTGTAACAAACCACATTGCCCATAAAAATCCATTTACAATAATGTAGGAAGCTAAATGTTTTTTAAATCCTGCGCGTTTTTTTGCAATGCGCCAAAGCTGTTCATCTCTCTTTTCCATTGTTTTTGTTTTTAAAATTAATTGATTTGTTTAATTTTTCTTTATGTATGCTTTTATCGAATCTACATATTCTTCAAAGGCTTTGATTCCTTTTTTTGTAATAACACAGCTTGTTAGCGGATAATTATCTTTAAATGTTTTTTTTACAATAATATAATCTGCTTCAGCTAATTTGGAAATTTGAACACTTAAATTTCCTGCACTTGATTTTGTTTTTTCTTTTAAAAAAACAAAATCTGCTTCTTTTACACTTATTAGTAAACTCATAATTGACAAGCGTAATTGCGAATGTAATAATGGATCAAGGTCTTTAAACATTTTAAATTTTATTGTTATTCATTTTTAATAAATGTCCTGGAATAATATATCCGCCCAAAACCGCTACTGCAAGAATAAGTAACTGGTTCAGGTTTTGAACTTCAAATCCAGCAATTGCACAAATCCAGCAAAATATTCCACCATAAATTAATGGTTTAAACTGCAATGCGCCACCAGACAAAAACAATCCTATTCCATAAAGCACCATAATGCTTGGTAATACTTGCAAAAAATTCATACTGTTAAAGAACATGATAATACACAAGGCACATGCGAATGCAATCCAAGTATATTTTAATGATTCTGTTACTGCTGTTTTTGTTCTGCTTTTTTTGTTTTTTCTAAAAGAATAAATAATGGTAACAATTCCACCAACAGGCATTAACAACCAAACGATAGAGCTGTTTGGCATGTTTATCATTTCCATAATAAATTGCGTAACACTTGCAATAAATACTAAATAGCCCCAAAGTAAAAATATAAAGGCATCGGCTTTCACATCGTTTTTTGCAATATCAATCATACTTTGTATAATTTGCAAACTTTCTGCTTGTGATAATGGTTTGTCGTTTGTTTCCATGTTTTAGTTTTATAAATAAGGCACAAATATAAAGTAGTTTATTATATAAACCAAATAATTTTTAATATTTTTTTATTTGGTAAATAGTTGAGTGGAAAAAGAAAAATCATTTTTAAACATTTTGAAAAACAAAAAAGCATAAATTTGGTAGCAATTAAATTTGAAGAAGAAAAATGTTTTATTATAAAAAATGGGCAATAGTGGTACCAATGGCAAATGAAGAAGCCGATTTCAAGCCTTTTATTGATATGGTAAATTTTGTTATCAATGAACTTAATCCTGGCAATATTTATTTTGTGGTGGACAATGCTTCTAAAGATAGAACACTTGAACTTTGTCAGGAACTTTCTGCAAAAGATTCGCGTTATGTTACTGTGTGGGCTCCCGAAAATAAAAATGTGGTAGATGCGTACATAAAAGGTTTGCGAGTGGCTTATGAAGCGGGACATGATATTATCATTGAAATGGATGCAGGACTTTCTCACGACCCTCGTGCAATACCAATATTTTTACGTGTTTTGAACGAAGGAAACGAATGCGCTTTCGGTAGTCGTTTTATAAATGGTGGTTCAATGGGCGATTCGCCTTTTAAGCGCAGAATGTTATCAAAAACAGGAACCGTTTTGGCGAATGTTTTGTTGGGAACAAAGTTGCACGATATGACTTCGGGTTATCAAGGATTTCATAGAGATGTGGTGGAGAAAATTATCAATCATCCATTCAAATCTAAAGCACATTTTTATCAAACAGAGTTGAGATATTTGTTGCGTAAGCGCAGAATTTTTGAAGTGCCAATTCACTATCAAGCACCATCACCGCGTGTTTCCAAGAATGCAATAAAAAATGCGTATCAAACACTTTTTTATTATTTTGTTTTGAGATTATTAGGAAAACGACCAACTTTATAAGTTTACTTTTCGTAATTTATTTCAAACAAATCGCACTTTTCGATAGTGCCAATTGTTTTTACCAATTTTAATTTTTGCGGATATTTTTGCCCCACAGGTTGCAACATTCGGTGAATGGTATTAATCACACGACCATTATTTTTTTTCGGGTTCATTCGCAAATTAGCAAGTATAATATATTTCACATTGTTTGCCTTCCAAGCCATTAAAACGCTATCGGCATTGGTTGTAGTTACCCAATATTGCCCAACAAATTTTTTTCCATTACCATAAATAAAACTCATATTTGGTTTTCGTGATAAAACTTGTGCGCTATCGGGTAAGCTATCAGCGCAGTATTTACTCATTTTTAAAAAGTTTTCCCAATCAGGTGTGTAGCCATAATAAATATCACCACTCAAATTTTTCTTTAATGCTGTTGTATTTTTTTGAGCAATACTTGCCGATTTACTTATGGTTACTAATAGCATAAATACAGAAAAAAGAATCACAAGATATTGAGCTATAGATGAGCGTTTCGACAATTCACTTGCTCCATAAAATAATACTAAAAATATTAATGGCATTGCAATAATAATTAATCGGTCTTGCATGTTATTTGCTTGAACGCCAAAAAATATTCCTGCACAAAGCACAATAGCATAAATACTAGAGAAGAAAATAAATTTATTTTTTTTATAGCTAATGAATGTGAAAATGCCAATAATAACAGTAGAAACAAAAGATAAAGCAGGAATAATTTTTCTTGCATCGTATTCAAAACTTCGCAAATTCATGATGCGATACATGTGTAACGAAACATACGTATTGAAGTTGTTAAAAAATCTATCAACCATTCCCGAAAAATCCTCATGTCCTGCCAGTGGCTTGTACAAGTCTTTTCGAAGCATCATTTCTAATTGGTCGGTTTCATTTGCCCCAAATGCAGCCGTTGTGATTAACTGATAAAAGAAGCGAATAACAAAAAATGCAACAAGTGCATAAATCAGTTGTTTGTAATTTTTGTTTAATAAAAAATAAAGCGCAACCCCTACAATACTTACAAATGCAATACTTTTAGAGATAGAAAGCAAAACAAATACAACTCCGAATGATAACCATTTTAAATAATTATTTTTTAAAACCTCCATCCATGTTTCTTCCGTTTTTATAGTGTCAATTATTTTAAAAACAATGAACAAACAAACGGATTGAACAAACAGAAAAAATGTTTCAGTAAAAGTTTGCGATGCATAATATTGAATAAATTGATTGAATGAAATAAATGAAATAACTGCAAATAAAACCAAGTAAGGAATACGTTTTTGAAAAGCTAAATAGGTGAAAACAACAAAACCAATTTGGCATAACACTGAAAAAAATTTCAATGCAATTACATTTAATCCAAACAATTTTACAATCAACGATAGAGCAAGCGGGTAGCCAGGACCTTGAAAATAAGGATATGTTCCATTTTGTAAAAAAGCCCAAGCACGTTCAATGTAGCTGGAATCATCGCCACCTTCGGATACTTTTGAATCGAATAATAACAACGAAAAAAGCGTAGATAAAAACAATAATGTGTAAAATACTTTTTTATCATGTTTTTCAAACCAAATATTTAGTTGCTCCAAAACACCTAATTTTGTTTGTGTTTTAGCTGTATTGGATTTTGTGTTAGGTACTTGTTTGTGATTTTGTTTTGCCATTTTTTGTTGCTAAACAGTTTTAAAATGTTTGCTAAAAGTAATTAAAAATCATTTCTAATAATAATTGTGAAACCCGTTTTATGATGTAATTTTGCAAAAAAATTTAATTTATGTTAGAAAACACAAGCCGTACAGAATTGAGTAGTTTAGGTGAATTTGGATTAATAAAACACCTTACTCAATTTATTAAAATAGAAAACGAAAGTACTGTTAAAGGTGTGGGTGATGACGCTGCAGTGATTGATTATAAAGGCAAACAAATGGTAGTTTCAACAGATATGTTGGTGGAAAGTGTACATTTTGATTTGTCATATGTGCCACTAAAACATTTAGGTTTTAAAGCCATTTCAGTAAACCTCTCCGATATTTATGCAATGAATGCAACACCAAAGCAAGTTACTGTTTCTATTGCAATTTCAAATCGTTTTTCGGTGGAAGCAATGGAAGAGTTGTATGCAGGAATGATGTTGGCTTGCAAAAAACATAAAGTAGATATTGTAGGTGGCGATACCACAACTTCAAAATCAGGATTGGTAATAAGCATTACGGCAATTGGTGAGGCTGAAGCAGTGGATTTAGTTTATCGTGATGGCGCAAAAGATGGCGACCTCTTATGTGTTTCTGGAGATTTGGGTGCAGCTTATATTGGGTTGCAATTATTAGAACGCGAAAAACAAATTTTCTTGGAAAGCCCAGGCGTACAGCCAGATTTGGAAGGAAATGATTATGTTTTAGAGCGTCAATTAAAACCCGAAGCACGAAAAGATATTCCTGTATTATTAAAAAAATTGGAAGTGAAACCAACTGCAATGATTGATATTTCGGATGGATTAGCTTCTGAAATTTTACACATTTGTACCCAATCCGATATTGGTTGTAATTTGTATGAAGAAAAAATTCCGATAGACCCTTCGGCATATAATACAGCTCGTGAATTTAATCTCGACCCAACAATGTGTGCATTAAGTGGAGGAGAAGATTATGAATTGTTGTTTACCATTGACCAATCTGATTTCCCAAAAATAAAAGCAAATCCAGATATAACGGTTATTGGACATATCACGAGTAAAAAAGATGGCGTAAATCTTATTTCAAAAGGCGGAACATCTCATCCTTTAACAGCGCAAGGTTGGGATGCATTGCTGAAAAAATAGTTTTGTTATCTTTGGTAAAACATATTTAAAAAATACAATGCAAAAAATAAAAAGTATTGTTTTATTTTTTCTGTGTATAACCCTCATATTCCTCCCCAAATATAGCGTTGCACAATCGTTTTCATTTCAAAACTATTCCGTTGAAGATGGATTGCCATTTGTAAATGTTTCTACTATTTATCAAGATAGCAAAGGAAATTTATGGAGTGGTGGTTATGGTGGTTTGAGCAAATTCGATGGTATTTCGTTTACAAATTATACTCCTAAAAATGGTTTATTGAACCATTCTGTAACTTGCATTACAGAAGATAATGCAAAAAATTTGTGGATAGGAACAATAAGCGGACTGAACAAATTTGATGGCGCTAATTTCGTTGGATACACTACTAAAAATGGGCTAATCAGCAATGTTATTACATCTGTACTAAAAGATAAAAAAGGAAATTTATGGTTTGGAACGCAGGAAGGTTTAAGTAAATTTTCGAACGAAAAATTTACAAATTATTCAAAAAAAGATGGACTTGTTGATGATGAAATAAATACATTATTTGAAGACAGCGAAGAAAATATTTGGATTGGAACAAAAAAAGGGTTGAGTAAATTTGATGGAAAAAAATTTACAAATTATACTACTCACCAAAAATTGCCATCAAATACTATTAATGCAATTGTGCAGGATTCCAGCAAAATTTTATGGATTGCGACAAACAAAGGCTTGTGTTATTTAAACACTAAAAACGAATCCCATTTTGAAACTGTTTTAAAACAAAATATAAAAACCATTTTAATAGATTTTAAAAATGTTTTTTGGATAGGAACGGAAAGTGGTTTGGTTAAATGGAAAAATAAAAAATTTGTCAATTACCCTATTCGCATTGACCAAAACAGCAATTTAATAAATTACCTTTATCAAGATTATGAACATAATTTATGGATTGGAACGTATGCAGGTTTGTTCAAATATCGTGGAACTCCATTTATTAGTTATGGTTTGAACGAAGGTTTGTTTAGCAATTTTATTTTTGGAATTACTCGTGATAGTAAAAAAAATCTTTGGATTGGCTCTCAAAATGGATTGTTTTTGAATAGTAAAAAAACAAATTCATTTTTTATTAAACTTAGTGATTTTGATAGTACAAGTGTAAATGCAATTTTAGAACACTCTTCAAACTCCTTGTGGATAGCCACAAACAAAGGATTGAAAATTATTGAAAACAATGCTTTGAAAATAATCAAAGACACATCATCTGTTTTTAAAAATAATATCAATTGTTTTTATACCGATTCTAAAAATAATATTTGGATTGGTGGAAATAAAGAAATTTATAAGTACGATGGAAAAAAATTTACACAATATGTTCCAAGTACAATCAAGAAAGAGTATCAAGTGTGGACTTTTGTGGAAGACCAACAAGGTGTAATTTGGATTGGAACGTATTTGGGTGGATTAATAAAATACGAAAACCAAAAATTTACGGACTGTCTCAAACAAGCTGATTTTATTAGTGATTCATATCTTGCATCATTGAAAGATACAGCTGGAAATTTATTTTTTGCAACACTTGATGGTGTGTTGATGTTTAACCCTCAATCTAAAAATTCACAAAAAATATATTTTACCGAAGCCAACGGAATGAGTTCCGATTTGGTGTACTCACTCACATTTGGAAAAATGCAAAACGAAATTTGGGCAGGAACAAATCAAGGATTGAATAAAATTAATATTGATGAGTTTAAAAAATTAGGAAAAAAAACAGTTATTCCATTCGGCAAACAAGAAGGATTTTCGGGTGTAGAGTGCAATTCCAATGGAACGTGGGTGGACAAAGATGGAACAATTTGGTTTGGAACAGTAAACGGATTGATTAAATACAATCCCAATGAATACATTGAAAATGTTGCCGAATCGAAAATTAATATAACAGGATTTAGTTTGTTTTATAACGATACTGTTTTGCAAAACAAAATTCATTTGCCATACAATCAAAACAATATCACTTTTAAATACACTGGCATTTGCCTTACCAATTCAGCAAAAGTGAAGTACTCACATATTTTGGACGGCTTTGAAAAAAAATGGTCGCCAGCTTCAAGTGAGCGACTGACCAACTATTCCAATCTTCCATCGGGAACTTATACTTTTAAAGTAATTAGCTCAAACAACGAAGGCGTTTGGAATAAAACTCCTGCAACTTTTACGTTTACTATTAATCGTCCGTTTTGGAAAACAATTTGGTTTTATGTTTTACTTTTTGGAATTATAGTATTAATTATAATTGTTTCGGTTCGTTTAAAAATTCATCAAATAAAAGTTCGTGAACAAAATAAAACGCAACTTAATAAAAAGATTGCCAACATTGAATCTCAAGCATTGCGTGCACAAATGAATCCGCATTTTATATTCAATACATTAAGTTCTATTCAACATTATATTTCAAACAACGATACCGATGCGGCACTAAAATATTTATCAAAATTTGCAAAATTAATGCGCAAAATTATGGATAACAGTAAGCAACAAATGATTTCGGTGAGCGAAGAAATAGATGCACTTAAATTGTATTTGGAATTGGAAGTAATGCGTTTTGATAAAAAATTTGATTATACCATTTCAATTGATAAAGAAATTGATCCGCATTACGACAGAGTTCCATCAATGCTTATACAGCCCTATGTTGAAAATGCAATCATACATGGATTATTGCCAATGCAAGGTGCAGGAAAAATTGCCATAACATTACAAAAACAAAACGATACGATTTTGTGCATCATTGAAGACAATGGAATTGGACGAACAAAATCAAAAGAGTATAATGCAGCAAAAGTAATGCAACACAAATCAATGGGAATGAGCATTACGCAGGAACGATTAAATCTTTTAAATTCAAGTTTAAATAGTAATATTAGTTGCGAAATAATTGATTTGTATGAAAAAGGAGAATCGAGCGGAACACGAGTAAAATTAATTATTCCAATAGAAACAAACGAATAGTTTTATTCTAAAAATTTTTTCAAATGAAAAAAGCAATAATTGTAGATGATGAAAAAGGCGCACGCGAATCATTATCAAAAATGATTGAAAAAAATTGCAAGAATATTGAAATTGTTGCAAAGGTTGATTCTGCTAATTCCGCTTTTGAAGCCATAAACGAGCTTCATCCCGATTTAGTTTTTTTAGATATTGAAATGCCAAAAGGAAGTGGATTTGATTTGCTCGAAAAATTCAACGAAATAAATTTTGATATTATTTTCACAACTGCTTACGACCATTATGCTATAAAAGCAATAAAATTTAGTGCTGTAGATTATCTTTTAAAACCAGTTGATATTGAAGAATTGGTTTTGGCTGTAAATCGTTTTGATGCGAAGGATGCAAAAAAAAGTGCTTTGGATATTAAATTTAAAACATTGCTTACCAATGTTAAAGCAGGAAATAAACTAACACGCATTGGCATTGGAACTGGCGAAACAATTACTTTTATTGACTTAGCTGATATTGTTCGTTGCGAATCGGATAGTAATTATACTTACTTCATACTTACTTCAGGAAAAAAAATACTTGCATCAAATTCGTTGGGCGACTACGAGCAACTGTTTGTAGATACTTCGTTTTGCAGAGTTCATCGTTCTCATCTTATCAATCTTCAGCATGTAAAACAGTATATCAAAGGCGATGGCGGGTATGCTGTTATGATTGATAATTCGCAAGTGGAGATATCTAGAAGAGCAAAAATTGAATTTTTGGACAAATTAACACATTTGTAACATGTGATTCACACCCCAAAACCTACCGCTTAATAACTAAAATCGTCATTCACTCATTTCTGGTTTACTTTCATGGTATTCCAGCGTATTATTGTGTAGTAAAAAGATTAATACAATAATTCGTTCATTAAAAGATTGACAAGAATAGGTGTCGGGATGGTTTGTAGAGAGATTAATTGGCACATGGGGATGTTGTTTAAATTAATTGACAAACGCCCGCACCTTATTTTTTTATTTGGCATCTCTATTATTTAAGTTTAACTATAAAATTTAAAGCCATGAACAGGAAAGCTACGATGCACAGAGGGCATCATTATCACGCAGGTGGCGTTAGTACCATCACCATTTTGTTAGCAGCAACAACCATTTTTATCATTTTTTATTCCATCTATAGCGCAATTTGATTTTTTCGTTTGTTGTTTGTTTGTTTAGAAAGCGATGTTCTTCTTTGAAGAATGTCGCTTTTGATTTTTTAGTATTTTCGCATCTCAATTATAATTTCAAAAAATGTTACGAACACATACTTGCGGAGAATTACGAATAAACCATGTTGAACAAACTGTTACCATTAGTGGATGGGTACAAGGAATGAGAGATAAAGGCTCATTGCTTTGGATTGATTTGCGCGACCGTTATGGAATAACACAAATAACTATTGAAACAGAAAATGCTTCAAAAGAAATTGTTGATGTTGCTCGTTCATTGGGGAGAGAATATGTAATAAGTGTTACAGGAAAGGTTACAGAGCGGTATTCAAAATCGGATAAAATAGAAACAGGAGCAATTGAAATTACTCCAGAAAAAATTACAGTGCTCAATTCTGCTATTGTTCCACCTTTTACTATTGAAGATGAAACCGATGGTGGTGATGACATTAGAATGAAATATCGCTACTTGGATTTGCGCAGAAATCCAGTTCGTAAAAACTTGGAATTGCGTCATAGAATGGCAATTGAAACAAGAAATTTTTTAGACAAATTAAATTTTTTGGAAGTAGAAACTCCCGTTTTAATCAAATCAACACCCGAAGGTGCGCGCGATTTTATTGTGCCTTCACGTATGAATCAAGGCGAATTTTATGCTTTGCCACAATCGCCACAAACATTCAAGCAATTGCTTATGGTTGGTGGATTTGACAGGTATTATCAAATTGTGAAATGTTTTAGAGATGAAGATTTGCGTGCCGACCGCCAACCAGAATTTACACAAATAGACTGTGAAATGGCATTTGTGGAGCAAGAAGATATTTTAGATACGTTTGAAGAATTGGTGCGTCATTTATTTAAAACCGTGAAAAACATTGATATTCCTGCATTAACACGAATGACATATTCAGATGCAATGAAATTTTATGGAAATGATAAACCAGATATTCGGTTTGAAATGAAGTTTGTGGAACTGAACGATGTAGTAAAAGGCAAAGGATTTCCTGTGTTTGATAATGCAAAATTAGTTGTTGGAATTTGTGCAAAAGGAGCAGCAGAATATACACGCAAACAGTTAGATGAATTAACAGAGTTTGTAAAACGCCCACAAGTTGGAGCAACTGGTTTAGTTTATGCACGCTACAATACAGATGGAACAATAAAATCTTCGGTAGATAAATTTTATAACGAAGAAGAATTAAAAAAATGGGCATTAGCATTTAATGCACAACCAGGAGATTTGATGTTGATATTAGCAGGCGAAGAAAACAAAACTCGAAAAGCATTATCAGAATTGCGAAATCATATTGCGAGAAAAATTTATAAAAACGTAGAAATTATTAATAGACAAGATGGTTTTTATTCTATTAGGATTGATAGTAGATGGATGAATTTGACAGAAGTCTTTCTTCTGAAAATGGCAAAGGAAAAACTTGATGAAAATAAATTTGTAGTTGTTAAATACACAGAAAATAAGGTTGAGATTATTTTAGGAAACCTATTCATTCAATTGCCATCAAATTTCTTTGATATCGTAGTATATAGTAGCAAAAAAAAGGAAATTAGAAAGCGACCCCACTATTTTATCTTTACCTCCGAAAGCTATAACAATATTGATAGTTTAAGAGAAATATTAGATTTTGAATTTAATCCGTTTAATAAAAATAAATTTGCGGCACATTGGGTTGTTGATTTTCCAATGTTTGAATACAATGAAGAAGATAAAAGACTTTATGCGATGCACCATCCCTTTACTTCGCCAAAACCTGAAGATATTGGATTGCTACAAACCAACCCCGGAGCTATTCGTGCCAATGCGTATGATATGGTAATAAACGGTGTAGAAATTGGCGGAGGTTCTATTCGTATTTTCAATAAAGAGTTACAAGCGCAAGTATTTTCATTGCTTGGATTTACCAAAGAAGACGCACAAGCACAATTTGGATTTTTGATGAATGCTTTTGAATTTGGTGCTCCTCCGCACGGTGGAATTGCTTTTGGTTTTGATAGATTGTGTTCATTATTTGGCGGTGCCGATGTGATTCGTGATTTTATTGCATTTCCAAAAAATAATTCAGGACGTGATGTAATGATAGATTCCCCTTCACCAATTGCACAAGCACAATTAGATGAATTAGCAATAAGTTTGAAAAAATGATATGTAATTCATTTGCTTTTTGGTTAATTATAAAATTAGCTTACAAGTCCCGTAGGGACGAACTATTGGTAACAAAGGAATCTATATAAAAAAACAAGTCCCGTAGGGACGATATTTACCAATGAATTCAATACTTTCTTAAATATCGTCCCTACGGGACTTACGAATAATTTTATTCTGTTGTATCTACCAATAGATAGTCCCTACGGGACAAGCGATACAGAAATGTTACAAAAGCAAATGAATTAAATAAAAATATGTTAAACAAAAAATGCGATGAAATTTTCATCGCATTTTTTGTTTAGTAAGCAGTAGTAATACTAACGCTATCCGAACTTATTTTATTTTCGGGCAATTCACTTTTTGGTTGAGGTAACTCTTTAAATGATTCTAACATTTTAATCATATCAGGTTCTACTTTATCTTTGTTTTCGGCACGTGTCCAAACTAATAATTGGTAAAATGCGTAAGGTGTTTCAATCACACCAAGTTTATAATAAACCGCTGTTTGCTCTATTTTTCCTGTTATTTCTGCAATCAATGCTTTGTGTCCATCAATTTCTTGTCGTCCAGGAATACTCACTTTTCCATCTTTTATTGTTTCCAAAAAAGGTTGTGATGCAATGTTTTTAAAATACAAATCAATGTCATAATCCAAATTATAGTTTTCCATTGTTTTTTTTCGTTCATCAATTACAATGGCATACACATCTTTTTCAGTATTCTGATATTGTAAAGAAGCGTCTTTGTGTAAATCGGCACAAGGCTGTAAATATTCAGGAATAGAGATAGTGTAACGACTGTTAATACTAACATCTTTGAAAATAGTTTTTGTATTGCACGAAACAATAGTGAAAATTAAAATAGCGCAAATAAAGATTTTTTTATACATCCACTTTTATTTTGGTGCACCAATATTAGCTATTTTTTTTGTCAAAAAAAATTCCAATCTGTTTTTCACAAATTGGAATTTTTTACATTTTTTTATTTTTTACTTAAAGTGTTCCTCTTTTTGCTTGTTCTCTTTCTATCGATTCAAATAATGCTTTAAAGTTTCCTGCACCAAAGCCTTTTGCGCCCATACGTTGTATAATTTCGAAAAATAAAGTTGGACGGTCTTCTACTGGTTTGGTAAAAATTTGTAATAAATACCCTTCTTCATCAGCATCTACAAGTATTGAAAGTTTTTGCAATTCTTTAATATCTTCTTTCATCATATCACGATGAACTCCTAAACGAGCAGGAATTTCATCATAGTATGCTTGTGGTGGTGGTGGTAAAAATTCTACACCACGTGCTTTTAAATCAGCAACGGTTTTAATAATATCATCTGTTGCTAATGCTAAATGTTGTACGCCTGCTCCTTCATAAAAATCAATATACTCTTCAATTTGAGATTTCTTTTTTCCTTCAGCTGGCTCGTTAATTGGGAATTTAATGCGACCGTTACCGTTACTCATTACCTTACTCATTAAAGCAGAATACTCAGTTGTAATTTGTTTGTCATCAAAACTTAAAAAGTTTACAAAACCCATCACATCTTCATACCATTTCACGGTAGCGTTCATTTGGTTCCAACCTACATTACCAACCATGTGATCAATAAATTTTAAACCAACTGCTGCTGGGTTATAATCGCTTTTCCAAGGTTTAAATCCTGGTAAAAATTCGCCTTTGTAATTTTTGCGTTCAACAAACATGTGAACTGTTTCACCATAGGTATAAATACCCGCGCGGACAACT
>JAYTXX010000097.1:0-60846 GCA_043742725.1 Bacteroidota bacterium
GCTCCTGCAAATTTCAATTCAGGTAAAAATTCATCTTTAAAAGCGTAGCCAGGTCCGCCAGTGCCATTCCCTAAAGGGTCGCCACCTTGTATCATAAAATTTGGAATTACTCGGTGAAATTTTAAACTGTCGTAATAAGGCTTTCCTAAAGGCTTTGCGTTGTTTTTTATTTTTCCTTCGGCTAATCCCACAAAGTTGGCAACTGTTAATGGAACTTTTTCAAATTCCAATTGAAGTAGTATAACTCCTTTGTTGGTAGTCATTTCGGCATATAAGCCTTTTTCTAATTTTGGTTTTTTGTCTTTTGCAAATGTTGCAAATGCAATGAATAAAAAGAGTGTTGCAAAAAATATTTTTTTCATATCAATGGTAAATTTTTTTTAGTTTTTTGAATCAATTACTTTTCCATTTTCACATTTAATAGTGCGTGAAGGAAATTTATCAAACATCATAATATCGTGAGTAGCAATGAGCACAGCACGTCCGCTCTTTGAAATTTCGAGCAACAAATTCATAATTCCTTCAGAAGTTTCCGGGTCGAGATTTCCTGTTGGCTCATCAGCCAAAATTACTTCGGGGTCGTTGAGTAAGGCTCTGGCAATGGCTACACGCTGTTGTTCTCCGCCCGAAAGTTCGTGTGGCATTTTAAATCCTTTGGTATTTAGATGCACTTTTTCCAACACATCTTGAATGCGTTTTTGCATTTCATCTTTATTTTTCCAACCTGTTGCTTTTAGCACAAACAGTAGGTTTTCGTTTATTGTTCTATCTGTCAGCAATTGAAAATCTTGAAAAACAATTCCTAATTTTCTTCTCAAAAAAGGAACTTCTTTTGTTTTAATTTTTGCTAAATCAAATCCAGCAATGCTTGCAGCGCCTTCTACTAAATCCAAATCGGCATACAATGTTTTTAGCAAACTACTTTTTCCGCTTCCTGTTTTTCCAAGTAGATAAACAAATTCTCCTTTATCAATAGTCAATGAAACATTTGTAAGTACTAAATTATGTTTCTGAAAAATGGAAACATTATTTAATTGAATGATGGTATCTAATGGCATATTTTTTTTGTAAAAATCAATTTTAATTCTTCCGAAAATTACTTTTTAATTTAAAAAACCATTTTGTTTGGTTCGCAATAGTTTCAACATATCTACGTTAATAACTTATCCAATCGGAAAATTCATCGGCTTTTATACTTACTATTTTTACACCATTCATACTTTATTTGTGCAATGAACAATCAACAGTCAATTAAATTATTAAGTACATTTTTATTCTCAATATTTGTAAGCACATTGGTTTTTTCGCAAAAAACTATGGTGTATGTTCACGATGATGCTGAATTTAAAACAGCGTTAGAATTATTTCAAAAAGAAAAATTTGGTGCGGCTCAAAAAAGTTTTTCTAAAATTATAGCCACACACAATAATCCGCAATCGCTTATTCGTATTGATGCAGAATATTACAATGCTATTTGTGCAATAGAATTGTTTAATAAAGATGGCGAATTGTATTTAAAACAATTTGTGAAAGACCATCCAGAAAATTTGAAAGTAAAAACAGCATATTTTTATCTTGGAAAATACAACTATCGAAAAAAGAAATATCGCGAATCGCTTGATTGGTTTGAGAAAGTAGATATTTATGATTTAACAACAGAAGAGTTGTCGGAATTTTATTTCAAGCGTGGTTACAGTTATTTTATGGAAAATAAAATGGCTGAAGCCAAAAAAGATTTTTACGAAATAAAAGATGTGGATAGTAAATATTCGGCTCCTGCCAAATATTATTTTGCACACATTGCTTACAATGAAAAAAATTATGAAACAGCTTTGAAAGATTTTTTAAAGCTTCAACAAAACGAAACATTTGGTTCTGTTGTTCCTTATTACATTGCTCAACTTTATTTTTTGGAAGCAAGATTTGATGATGTAATTGCGTATGCACCAACATTGTTGGATTCGGCATCTACAAAGCGTGCTCCAGAAATTGCACGTATCATTGGCGAATCGTATTATAACTTAACAAAATACAAAGAAGCAATTCCATTTTTGAAAAAATATGAAAAAAGTTCGGGAGGATTGGCTCGCAAAGATTTGTACGAATTAGGATTTGCTTTGTATCAAGTTAAAAATTATGATGATGCAAGTAATTATTTTATTAAAACAACCAATATTGATGATTCGTTGAGTCAAAATTCATATTATCATTTGGGCGATTGCAATTTGAAAATGAATGATAAACAAAATGCACGTTATGCTTTTGGTCAAGCATCAAAATTAAGTTTTGATAAATTTGTGCAAGAAGATGCGCTTTATAGTTTTGCAAAATTGTGTTATGAATTGAGCTACAATCCTTACAATGAAGCAATAAAAGCACTTCAGCAGTACATCAAAAATTATCCAAATTCATCACACATTGATGAAGCCTATACGTATTTGGTAAATGTTTTTACCACATCTAATAATTACAAAGATGCACTTGAAGCAATTGAAAACATTAAGGTTTTAACACCTGAATTAAAACAAGCACATCAAAAAGTTGCATATTTCAGAGGAGTTGATTTGTTTAATAATATGCAATATGAAGAAGCTATTCGGTTGTTTGATAAATCATTGATTTATACATTTAATAAAGATATAAGAGCTTCGTCAATTTATTGGAAAGGCGAATCGTTTTACCGTATAAAAAAATATTCAGAAGCAATTGAAAATTATCAAGCATACATTGCAGAGCCTGGTTCTATTGGAAAATCGGAGTGGAGTGATGCAAATTACAATGTTGGTTATGCATATTTTAAATTGAAAGATTATACAAATAGTAATTTGTGGTTTAGAAAATTTGTAACATTTAAACCACAAGCCGATGCAAAAAAAATAAACGATGCACTCAACAGAATTGGTGATGGATATTTTATGAATCGTGAGTTTGCTAATGCAGTTGATTATTACGCACAATCTTACAAAATGAAAACAGTTGATGCCGATTATGCTTTGTTTCAAAAGGCTTTGGCAAATGGTGTTCAAAAAAAATATTCTGAAAAAATTTCTGATTTACAAACATTCATTACTGTTTATCCAACATCAACATATATTCAAAAAGCAAAATTTGAATTGGCGCAAACATTTCTTTCCGACAATGAAAATGATTTAGCATTGAGTAATTACAAAAAGTTTATAAATGATTATCCAAACAGCATTTATGTAAATACTTGTTTGAGTAAAATAGCATTGATTTATTACAATAAAAAAGAAGACGATAACGCTTTGGCTTATTTTGATAAGTTGTTTAAGCGTGATAGAAAATCGGCAGAAGCAATGGAAGCAATTGCAGTTGTGAAAACAATTTACAAAACAAAAGGAGATGCCGAAGGTTTGGGAAATTATTTGAATTCTATTGGAGCTTCTATTCCGCAAGCGGCTTTAGATTCTATCTCTTACAGCATTGGCGATAATCATCGTAAGGAACAAGATTGCAAAAATGTGGTTATTGATTTTGAAAAATACATTCAAAAATTTGCAGATGGTATTTTTATTATTGATGCTAATTTTTACAAAGCCGAATGTGATTACAAATTAGGAAATACAGAAGCTGCATTGACGGAATATTTATTTGTGATAGGAAAAAATAAAAATCAATACACCGAACAATCGTTGAGTAGAGCTTCGGAAATTGTAATTAAAAAACAAGATTTTACGCAAGCAATTAATTTGTACAAACAATTGGAACAAGTTGCCGAAACTCCTAAAAATAGTGCTTCTGCAAAGATTGGTTTGATGCGTTGCAATTATCAATTAAAAAATTATGCGGATGCAATTGCTTATTCAAACCAAACACTTGGAATAGATAAAGTGAGCAACGAATTAACTTATGAAGCGCATTACACAATTGCTCAATCGCTTTTGGCTACTGAAAAATATGATGAAGCAATGGCAGCGTTTCAAGCGGTTGCCAATACTGCTAAAAATGAATATGGTGCCGAATCGTATTACAATGTAGCATACATTCAATATTTGAAAAATGAATACAAACAATCACAAAAAGTAATTTTTGATTTTATAAATAGCAATGGCGATTTTCCTTATTGGACTTCAAAAGCATTGATTTTATTGGCAGATAATTATACAGCATTGAAAGATAATTTTCAGGCAAAAACAACTTTGAAATCAATTATTGCCGAAGCAGATATTCCAGAATTGATAAAAATTGCACAAGCAAAATTGGATAAAATTACTGCTGATGAAGAAGCATTGAAACAAGCGCAAAAACAAGCAGAACCATTGAAGTTGGAATTTGAAAATAATTCAACAGAACAAAAAAAATTGTTTACAGAGCCAGAAATTTTGCCAACACCAGAAATTAAAAACGAACAATAATTTGTACTAAAAATGAGTGCAAGACCAAAAAATAATATTTATATCAAACAGATTTTTGTTTTTATCAGTTTGTTTGTAATGCCTGTTTTTTCAGCATTTTCGCAACAACGCACACTCGATTCGATGTTGAGTGTAAACATTGGTTCTTATCAAGCATCAATTATGGATGCGACTAAAATTTCTGAAAACCCATCCATTGTGGATTCTACAAAAAAACTTTCGGTAACAGGTTATTCAATTTATTCAAAAAAAATAAATACAGGCTTTGAAGTAGATCCAATAAAACCAGCACAAATGGTGGGAGAGCCACTTACAAAACTTTACAATGGTTTGATTAAAATTGGAATGGGAACTTATACCACACCGTATGGCGAAGTTTGGTACAACAATTTGCGTTCAAAAGAATATGCGTATGGATTGCGAATGAAACATATATCATCTACATCAACGCTTGATAACTACGGAAACAGCAGTTTTAGCGATAATGAAATAAGTTTGTATGGAAAAAAGTTTTTGAAAGAACACACCTTACTTGGCAATTTTGATTATGCAAGAAATGTAGTTCATTTTTATGGTTATGATATTGCTTTGCATTCATTGGATAAAGATGCAACTGTTCAACGATTTAATTATTTTACTGGAAGTGCCGAATTGATGAGCCATTACACCAACTTGGAGCGCTACAATCACGATATAAAATTGAGCTATTATAATTTATCTGATTTGTACAAATCATCTGAAAATAATATAAAAGCAACAGGTTTTGTTCAAAAAGCAATCGGCAAAGAGTTATTAAAAGTAAATGCTTTGGTTGATTATTACAATTACAAAACATTGAAAGATACGGTGAACAATACCATTGTTTCTTTAAATCCAAATTTTATTGCAAAGGGCGATAAATATTTTGCAAGTCTTGGAGTTACTGTGGCTGCTGATTTTGCCGACAAATCAAAATATTATTTTTATCCAAATATTGATTTGAGCTATAATATTTTTGAAGAAATTATAATTCCTTATGCAGGTGTTTCGGGAAGTTTGAAACGAAATAGTTTTAAATCATTGACCGATGCTAATCCATTTTTATTATCACATGTTACTACAAAAAATACAAATCAAAAATATGATTTGTATGGTGGATTGAAAGGAACACTATCATCGAACATTGCATACAGCACCCGAGTTTCTTATTCGAACATTGCCGATATGGCAATGTATGTAAACGATACAAAAGAATTGTTGCAAAACCGATTTGATGTAATTTATGATGATGCAGAATTGCTAAATGTAAGCGGAGAAGTTTCGTATCAAAACAAAGAAAAATTGAGAATTAATTTGAAAGGAGAATATTTTAATTACAAAATGAAAACCGAGCAAAGAGCTTGGTACAAGCCACAAGTAATGATTACACTTTCTGGAAATTATAATTTAGAAAATAAAATTGTGGTGAAACTTGATTTGTTTTACATAGATAATCAATTTGCTAAAACATACATTGCCGACAATACGGTGGCTTCTGGACAAAAAATGGTTGCAAAAGAATTGCAAGGTGTGTTTGATGCAAATATTGGTTTGGAATATCGTTATACAAAAAAATTAGGATTCTTTTTAAACTTCAACAATATTGCTTCGCAACGCTACAACCGTTGGTACAACTATCCTACACAGAAGTTTAGTTTGATGGGTGGTTTGTCTTTTTCGTTCTAGGAAATAATAGGAAGTAAAAAATATTTTAAAAATTTCTATTATATTCGTATGTATGAAAAAGGAGTTTTTTTTTAGTTTATAAAACTTTCTCTATATTTAAGTTGTAAACTAGCTGGTCTGACAGCTTAAAAATGACAAAATTTGAAAATTAAATTTTTTATAAACAAGACAATCGATATTTTTTAATTATAGGCACAAAATTCGAAGATTAAATTTAAAACTGTTTAATTGTAATTCATTGATAATCAATTTAATATATATATATTAAATGCAAAGATTTTAGAATGACGAATATTAAAAGATATTTTACTAATTTTAAATTCAAATAACTCTTTATGGATCTAATTGTTCCTGTTCATCAACTTGAAATCAGGTATACCTTTTTGTTAAACTTTAATGCAATCATTAAAGAAATCGCATCGCCATTTGTTCCATTGGCAACAAATTTTAATTTCGAACAGGAAAATAGCACAAAGCATACAAAATTGACATTAACTTTTGCTAACGATTATTATTCAATATTTGTCACATATGATAGAATTATATTTCGCTATGAAGGAAACCCGGAAGAACTAAAAGCAAATAATTCTTTTTTTGAAGAACCATTTTTAAATATTTTTAATAAGTTAAAAGAACACAAGGACTTTGGAAAAGTAACGAATTTTTTATTTTATACTTTATATGTTAAACCAAAAGAAGAAGATAAGGAAGTTATCCTGGGAAATTTTCTTAAAGAGAATTTAGTTTTAAATAAAACAAATCGAATTATGTCTTCTCCGACAGATGTTTCTGTTATTTTAAATAAAAATGTTAATAATCAGCAAGTTCAAATTCGATTTGGACCTTATGTTGGAATGACAGATTTAGCAAGCAGGCACGCTGTTCCAATTTTTAGACAATTTGAAGGTCTTGACAAATACGGTGAAATGGCCGAAGTTAGTATTACAGAAAGCTCACTTTCAAACTTCCCATTTTCTAAGTATAAAGAAACTTTAGCAGCATCTAATGATTTAATTTCTAATCTTTGGTAAAATGAGCAAGATTTTAGAAGAGCAATTTATGCGACTTGGTGAAGATATTTCATTATCTCCAATTCCGACTTTAAAAAAGGAGAATGAAGGAATTTCGATTGTTGATCCATCTGTTATTTCAGAAAGTGTCATTTCTGAGTTTATAAGTAAATCTTTTTTTAATAAAGCTGGTTTTATAGCGCACGAAAAATGGGATACAAATATTAATATTCAAAGTAAAGTAACTGATTTTAATGGTGAATATGTAGAATGCTTGTGTTTAATGGATAAGGAGAACCATTATTTTGAATATCGAAGCTTTCCTCGAATTCTATTTGACAATATTGACAATTTAAAGAATAAGCCGTATTTAATTTTGAATATTAAATCAAAAGCGAGTTCTATAAGAATTGATGTTTCTGAAGGCGATAAAAGAGTGGAAAAAAAACTATTTGAATTAGAAGAAGATTGGGGGAAACTTGATGACTCGGGTTTAGAAACGCCATATACGGGAATTGATATATGATTACACTCACCTTTAAAAATGTTGATCAAGGAGATTCAATACTTTTAGAGTGGCAAAAAGATGGAATAGATAAAATTGCCATTATTGATTGTAATCAGGCATTTAATACAAATCCCGTCTTAGAGCATATTATAACTAAAGGATATAGTAGAATCGAATTTTTATTACTCTCTCATCCACATTCGGATCATTTTTCTGGATTTACTAAATTAATACGGCACTGTATTGACCATGGAATAAAAATTGGACATTTCTTATCTACCTCGCCAATAAATAAAAATTATTGGGAAATGGCATTTGACAATGCTTTTGCTAAAAATGAAACGCAAAAACTTTTTAAACTTCTACGAGAAGCACGAACGGCAATAGGAATGAAAACATCTTTCGTGCAAGGAGAATCTTTAAATCCACCGATAAAAATAGGTAATAATTATTTTTTTGAATTACTTGGTCCAACTGCAGTTGAACTTGATAAATTTATCACGACTAAAGTTGTTGGTATAAATAATGAGGAGGAGAAAGGGAATAATCCATCAGCTAATTGGTTGTCTTCATTAATTAAAATATATACTGATGATACATGGTATATACTTTTGACGGCAGATGTTAATCCGGAATTACTTTTGGTTTATGGTCATGACAAAGATAAAACTGGCATTTTTAAAGGTAATCTTGTCTTAGGACAATCGCCCCACCATGGTAGTAAGTTAAATCACAAGAACAGTTTTTGGAAAAATTTAAAAAGAAAAAAGGATAGTAGCGTTCCAATCGTATTTTCAGTTGGAAAGAATAATTATGGACATCCGTCTAAAGAAGCCGTTGAATTTTTTCAACGGAATAAATTTAAAATTTATTCGACCAATCCAACAGGAATCTTATCCAAAAATGTTTCGCCTCTGGGAAAATCAAATATAGCTCATGCAAGTACTTTTGGGCTGAAAATTTCCAAAAAAAATAATGATTTTGAAGGTGACAAAATATTTGAAATTGATATTAGTGGAAATGTAAAAAAAATGTAAAAACTCCTTAAGCGTGAATTTGAAACATGGCAATATGTGTTAGCGCTTTGTTATAAATGCAATTTGTAAGTTTTAGAAGGTTTTATTCTCAAAAATAAAATTCTTTTAAATTTCAATTCCAGTATAGAATTAACTAATTTAGTTGCTCCAAAATTTACAAATGAAAAAGCTAATTCTACCAATTTTTTTAGTGCTGTTTTTTAGCAATGCAGTTGTTTCGCAAACTACTGCTACCGATTTTAATACATCAGATTGTGCCAGTGTTGTACATCATTTGTATGCCGATTTAGATTCGGGCAAAGTAGTGATATTGAATTTTGTGATGCCTTGCGGATTTTGTGTTAAACCAAGCCAATCGGCATATAACATTGCCGAACAATTTAAAACAAATTATCCTGGAAGAATAAAATATTTTTTGAGCGATGGTTTTGGAAACAATATTTGTGGCGATTTATATACCTGGGCAGCAGCAAACAATATTGGTAGTGATGCAATTCTTATTTCTTCGCATTCAGTAACAATGAATGATTATGGAACAATAGGAATGCCCAAAGTTGTAATTATTGGAGGAACAAATCATCTTATTTATTTTAATGAAAATGATTCCTTGGCTGGCGATTCGCTTTCGCTCTATACAGCAATTGATAGTGCTTTGAAATCTACAACCAATATTTCTGAAAAAAAGATTGATAATTTACAATTGCGTTTGTTTCCAAATCCATTGGTAAATCAAGCAAAAGTGAGCTATACACTTTTTGAACAATCGGAAATTGAAATGGAAATATATAATGCAATGAATGAAAAAATATACAGCGTAAAAAAACTAAATGAACAACAAGGAAAACATGAAGCGGAAATAAACTTTGAAAAATTTAGTAATGGAAATTATATATTAATGATTCGAACAAATAAATCAACATCTTCTATCAAGTTTACAATTGCTCGGTAAAAATGTTTTAAAAAAAATATAAAATGGAATTTTCAGCAGAACAAATAGCAGGATTGCTCAACGGAAAAATAGAGGGAAATGCTAATGTAAAAGTTAGTAAACTATCGAAAATAGAAGAAGGCGAAGTAGGTTCTATTTCGTTTTTGGCAAATCCTAAATACACACCTTATATTTATACAACCAAAGCTTCGTTGGTAATTATCAATAAGGATTTTGAATTAACAGCTCCTGTTGCTACAACGCTTATTAGAGTGGATAGTGCAGAGATTGCTTTTTCAAAATTATTGGAAATGTACAATCAAATAAAATTAAATAAAGTTGGAATTTCAAAACAATGTTTTATTTCAGATACAGCCAAAGTAGGTACTGATGCTTATGTTGGAGAGTTTGCAGTGATTGGCGATAATGCAAAAATTGGTAACAATGTAAAAATTTATCCGCAAGTTTTTATTGGCGATAATGCTGTGGTTGGCGATAATACTACTTTGTTTGCAGGAGTAAAAATTTATTCAGAAACAGTGATTGGAAAAAATTGTATCATCCATTCGGGAACGGTGATTGGTAGCGATGGATTTAGATTTAATCCACAAAACGATAATCAAAAAATTCCGCAAATTGGAAATGTAATTATTGAAGATGATGTTGAAATAGGCGCTAATTGTGCTATTGACAGAGCAACATTGGGTTCAACCATACTTCGAAAAGGAGTTAAGTTTGATAATTTAATTCACATTGCACACAATGTGGAAATAGGCGAAAACAGTTATTTAGCAGCCGGCAATGTAATTGCAGGTTCTACAAAAATTGGAAAAAATTGTATGTTCAGTGGACAAGTTGGAATTGTTGGTCATTTGGAAATAGCCGATAATACTATTGTTACAGCACAATCTGGAATTTCAAAAAGCATTACAAAAAAAGGAGAAATACAAATGGGCTCTCCAGCTTTTGATGCCAACAAATACAGAAAAGCATACATTCATTTCCGTAATTTAGATTCAATTGTTCAGCGAGTGAATGAATTAGAAAAGCAAAATAAATTGAAAGAAAAGGAAGCATAAAGCTTTCAATTTCCCACCAAACCTAACTTTCGTCATATTTGGAAAAAAAACTGAAAAAAATGTTTGTCAGTAACATTTCAATATGTACTTTTGAGCATTATTTAAAATAATTCTAAATAATAAAATTGTGAAAAAGATAAAAATTGCCATAGCCGATAGTCATTTTTTAAGCCGCAAAGGTTTAGCAATGCTATTGACCGAAAATGTTGATTTTATTCTTGAAGCCGAATCTTTGAGTACTTCCGATTTGGTTAATCAATCAAAATTTTATAAACCCGATTTAATTATTATTGATTATAGTTCTGCCAATTTTAGTTTGGAAGGTATTATTCAAATTGTAAAAAAATATCCAAAGGCAAAACTACTTGCTATTACCGAATTTAAAAATAATGAAACAATAGCAAAAGCATTGGAATTTGGTATTACAAGCCATTTGTTGAAAGATTGTGATAAGGATGAAATAGTTGAAGCTATTTATGAAACAGCTATTGGCAAACGATTTATGTGTGGTAAAATTGTAAACGCTGTTGTTGATAGTACTAATAAATTGGTTGCAACAGTAACTTCCTATAACTGCGATGGAATGAATGTTTCGGAGCGAGAAATGGAAATCATAAAATTAATAGCCGAAGGTTTATCAAACAAAGAAGTTGCTGATAAATTATTTTTGAGCACACATACAGTTACTACTCATCGCAAAAATATTATGGCAAAGTTGGGTGTGAACAACACAGCTGGATTGGTTTTGTTTGCTGTTCGCGAAAATTTAGTTAGCCCCAATCATTTCCTTTTTGCAAGCAATTAATGCGTTGTATTTCATTTATTAATTCAAACTAAATTTCTTCGTTTTTAAAAAATACCTTTTTTTAGGTATTGCCTACTCTTGTTATCAAATCTACTTTTGTCTCGTTATTTAAAATTATTCTAAATTGTTTTTTAATGAAAAAGATAATCGTTTTATCATTGTTCGTTTTATCAGTATTTACTCTTAAAGCACAAATTTTAACCAAAGAAGATTCGTTAGCCGCTGGAATTATTGCACGAAACACAGCAACAGTTGTTTCGGGATATGGAAGTTTGAAATATAAATATGAGCAACGTACTGGTGTTGCACATGCTAATTTAGATAGAGCTATTTTATTTGTTGGACATAAATTCAATAATAAAATTTCATTTTTTTCGGAGTTGGAAATAGAAGATGCAAAAGTTGCAGGAGGAGAAGCTGGTGGTGAAGTAGCTTTAGAACAAGCTTTTTTGAAGTTTGATATAAACAGAAATAATTATATCACAGCAGGATTATTTATTCCACGCATTGGAATTATTAACGAAAATCATTTGCCAACAACTTTTAATGGCAATGATAGAACATTTGTGGAAACGCTTATTATTCCTTCCACTTGGCGCGAAATAGGAATTGGTTTGTATGGAATTATTCCTAAAATCACTGGTTTAAATTATTCTGTTGGATTGGTAAATGGATTAAATTCGGCAGGCTTTGAAAGCGGAACAGGCATACGCGATGGGCGTTTTGAAGGACGTGATGCAAATGCTTCAGCTATTGCAGTTACAGGAGCATTGTTGTATTATGTTAATCATTTTAGAATTCAAGTTTCGGGATACTATGGCGGAAGTGCAGGATTGACAAAGGAAGAGAGCGATACCTTAAAATTATCTCGTGGTTCGTTTGGAACTCCAGTTGCTTTGTGCGAAGCAGATGTGCAATATGCTCATAAAGGTTTTTCGGTAAAAGCATTATTTACTACTGTTAGTATTCCCGATGCAAAAGCGATAAACAATGCGTATGCAAATAATACTCCCGAAACAATGATTGGTTATTATGGCGAAGTTGGTTACAACTTGTTTCAATTATTTAAGAAGCCAGAAAAAAACTTAACAGCTTTTGTGCGTTACGAAAATTTAGATATGAATAATAAACTGCCCGAAAATGCTACGTTTGATGGAACATTAAATCAAACATATATAATTGGCGGATTGACTTATCAACCTATAAAAGGAGTAACAGTGAAAACAGATTATGTTTTTAAACAGATTGGAAATTTTAATTCTTCAATTGCACCAGCAAATAGAACGGAAGGATTTTTTAGTTTAGGAGTTGGTTATAGTTTTTAGGAGTATTACGAATTACGAATAATGCAACGAAGATATTTTATAAAACAATCGTGCGTGATGTGTGCGAGTATTGCAGGATTGGGTTTGCTTACTTCACAGTTGAGCGGATGCGCTCCTTTGCCAATATTTAAAGCCGATATGAGCAATGGATTAATTTCTGTTCCGTTCACTTCTTTTACCGAAAAAAACAAAATAGTGATTGTAAGAAACAGTCAATTGGAGTTTGATATTGTTTTAGTAAAAAATTCGGAAACAGATTTTTCGGCTTTGCAACTGAAATGTACACATCAAGATAATGCTTTAACGGCAACACAAACAGGATTTTTTTGTAGTTCGCATGGAAGTACATTTGATTTGAAAGGCAATGTAACTAAAGAGCCTGCATTAAATCCGTTGAAAAAATATAAAACAGAAATTAAAAGTTCGCTTGTGATAATTGATGCGAAATCGTGAAACTATTTTTTTTATTTCTGAAAAGTTTCTTTCAATTTCAAAATAATCATCAACAAGGCAGCAATAAGTAAAGCCATCATCAAATAAATAGCATTCATCCATTGCGTAGTTTCACTATTAATTAATGGCATTAAAATAATAACTACTACTGCTCCTGCATTGCCTGATAACATTAATATTCCAGTTGCTGCTCCTGCTTTTTCTATTCCTGCAATTTCTTCGCACATAGAAAGTAAAAGTGCATAACCTGGAAGAAAAAAGAACCCCATTACACCTCCTAAAAAATAAATAGTGTTGATTGAACTTGATGTGCAAAGCGGAAACATTACTGCTAATGCTGCAATACAACAAAGTGCAAGAAATGGTTTTCGTACTTTAAATTTATCGGATAAAGTTGGAATGATGACTGAACCTACAATTCCTCCAACAATTAAAAATGCACCAACCAAACCTACTTGTTCTGCATTTATTCCATTAGGTTTTAGAAGTGGTTCCAGCCATGTAGTTAATCCATTGAAAACGCCTAATGCTAAAAAGGTGATGATAAAAAGCATTACTAAATTTTTACTTTTTATCAACGATTTTATTTCTTCCATTGCAGTTGTAGTTGCTGCTTGAACTTTTGAAAGATTATTTTCTTTTCCAAGAAAAATAAAAATACCAGTGAGCACAATAGAAATAATTGCAAACACCATCATTGTATTACTAAAGCCTAAACTTTCGTTGAGTGCAGGTGTAAGCCCCATTCCTAAAGCCATACCAATGAGCATACCTGCTGTGCCAATTCCTGTTGCCATTGCGGTTTGTTCTTTATCAAACCAATCGGAAACTAATTTTGAAATTCCATTGATGATGTATGGCTGACCAATAGCAATACCTGTTTGACCAATAACCAACAAATAAAAATTGCCATCGAAAATTCTAACACAAGCAAAAATGGAACTGATAACACTTCCTAAAATAATTACATAACGATAGCCTTTTTTGTCAATCATTGTTCCCGAATGCATTGATAAAACTACATACAACAAAGGAAAAGAGAGTAGGAGAGAGCTTACCATCATTTCGCTTACTTGATATTTTGCTTGAATGAAAGATACCAATGGAGCCAAGTTTAGCCAAAGCATTTGACACATAGCTGCTACTCCGAAATAAGCCATTAACACAGCCCATCGGTAAGGTTTGTTGTAATTGGTTGTTGTCATAAATTTACTTTTTTGTTACACTACAAACATAATAAAAAATTTTAGAGCATAGATGCCTCACCCGCTGTTGAGATGCTGGCTCAAATAGCTACAAGCTATTTGCCCTCCCCTCTCCAAAGGAGAGTGGGCTATGTTTAAAAAATGTTTCGTCAGTTCGATTAGCGACCGCAGGGAGCGTATCGAGAACCATTTATAATTTATCACTCATAATTCATAATTTTTTTTCACTCGTTCTCGATACATTTTTCTGAAAAAGAAAAATACTCGAACGGACTACACATAGCTCGTCATTACGAGCAAAGCGAAGTAATCTCCACACAAAGTATTTCCTATGGATTGCTTCACTCGTGCCTCGTTCGCAATGACCAACACAAACCCAAAAATAAATTTGCTTTTTGTTTTATTCGGTTGTACACCAGTGGCAATTATGTTAAAACATTTTGCTTACCCACGACTAAAACTAACAAATGAAATAGTGAAAAAGTTGTGGGTGCTTTTGCGAAAAAGTATTAGGTTTATAAAAAAATTGGGGAAATGAAAAAGCCCGTTTGATAAATTGAACTTAAGTTTACAAATAAAATAATACGAAACAAAACCTTCGCAAAGCCAGCCAGTTTTGGGTAGCTTTACGAAGGTTTATTTCGTATATAGATAAGTTAGCTGCAACAATACAGACTGATGAAAGCATACCATTTCATAAAATATAATGACAATACTTGTTTAGACAATTTAGTTGTTCAAACTGACAGCAAGATAACACTATGTTTTGACTTTGAGGACAGCATTCAAGATTGTTTAAGTGAAACAAACACTCCTACCCTAAAGTCAACCTATAGAAATCATTTCAAAACTATCATAGCCAACTGTAAACGTGACATTGAAAAAGTTAATATTGGGATAAGAATAAACACAAGCGATTCTCCAGAATATTTAGCCGACCTCCGTTTATTAACCGAAATTAAAAATATCAAAACTATTTTCCTCCCTAAAGTAAGCAGATCTAAACAAATTTTCGATTTACAAAATGACCTTCAAGAAAATGGAGTAACCTATCAAGAAATAATTCCAGTTATTGAAACAAAAAATGGGTTGAATAATTTAGAAGAAATTCTTAAAATTAATTTGAACAAAATAGGAGGTGTTGCTTTTGGTCATTGTGATTATAATTTATGTAACTCAAATTATCCTTTTTTTCACCAAGACTCTAGAGAGTATTGGACTTGGATAACCAAACTGTATGAATCTTCTAAATCTTATAATTTACGAATTATAAATTCACCATTTTTACAGCTTGATAATATTGAATATTTCGAAAAGGTGTTAAATGTATTATATTCGATTGGTGGTAACAATGTTGGTCAAATTACACTTACACAAGAGCAAACTGACATTTGCAATTCCTTCCTAAACAACCCCGAAAATGTTATCCTCCCAAAAATGCAAAACAGACTTGACTTAAGAGTTCCTGCATTTTATGCTCAAAAATTTATTGAATCCTTCAAGAAAAACACTAATAATAAAGGTTTTGCAATAAACAATGATAGAACGATTTTATCTCCACAAGAATATACTTCATCATTAAAATTTCAGCGCAGAATGGAACTCCCCGAAGTTAATTTTACATTTGTTGGTGGATGCTTTCCTGTTCAAGGAAATTTACCTTTTGAAAATCTTTTCCATCAATTGCTCAAACATAAAGTTGAGGACATCAGAGAAACAAGATTTAATGTAAATATTATCCGCTATGAACGTTTTAAAAATTGTTCTAACAAAATAGCATCATATAACGAAAATCAACCAATAGACATCCTTGTATTTTCAATTAGACCAGAACCATTTTTGCGTTTGGTGAAATTGTACTATAAGTTCTTAGATAACTCAAATGAAAAAATAAGATGGTCATTAAATCTTCCTACGTTTAATAAAGTTAATCCGGAAAAATTTGATTTACTTTCTTTAGATACAAGATTCAATCCGGCAGGAGTAAATGATAATTCAATACTTCGAAAAGCATTAATAAACCTGAATTATATTTTTGGTTCACTTTTAGGCAACGACAACTATTCTCTCATTAAATACTTAGAACTAATTAATGAAGTAATAGAATTAAGCAGTAGGAATAACATTAAATTGTTTATCCTTGGGACACCAATAAAGACCAATACAATAGTAGAAAGACTGTTGTGTAAAAGACTTGACAGATTTATGCGAAAATCGCTGAGCATTTCGCAGGACAATTATGTCAGTGGTTCAGACCTTATTAATAATGGAGAAAGCTTGTTTAAAGGAAATGGAATTTATGCTAATGAAAAATATCACGAATTGATTTCAGAAAGAATATTGGAGAAAATATTACCGACAATTGACAAAATTGCATCCCCGTACGAGCGAAGCTGAAGTGTAAGCAGGTGCTTAAGGCTTCGGTTGCAAAAGCAAAATGTAAGCTGTGCTTACAAAAACAAAAAACCGCCTTGTTCAAAATAGAGCAAGGCGGTTTTGTTTTAATAATTTCTTTTTATTGTATCACCAATTTTCCTCTGTTTATTAATTTTTTATCCTGTGTAATGGTGTAGAAATACAAACCATTTCTCAACTCATTTCTATCAATAGTAGTTTGTGTTTTGGTAATGGTTTCAGCCATCACTCTTTTTCCTAATACATCATATAATTCAAAAATCATTCCTTGCTTTACTTCCGTAACTTCAATAGTAGTAGAATAGCTAAACGGATTTGGGTACACTTTCACTTTCTCTGTTTGTGCAGTAGGCGAATCAATGCCCAATGTTGTAACTGTTGTTGCTGCTGACATAGCCGCACAACCCGAACCATTAGTAACTTCAACTGTATAATTTCCATTCACAAGCATTGTGTATGTTTGGCTTGTAGCACCATTAATTATATTTCCATTCAAGTACCATTGATTTCCAGTTGTAGAACTTGATGTAAGTACTGCAAAATTTTGCGAAATAGTAGGAGTTGATGGCAATGAATTTACAGTTACAATTCCTTTTGCAGTATTTACACAACCAGCAATTGTTCCTGTAACGGTGTAGGTAGTAGTAGTTGAAGGGCTAACAGAAATGCTGTTCATAGTTGCTGTAGTTGACCAAATATAGGCTTGTCCGCCCAATGCAAATAAATCAACAGTTTGTCCATTACATATAGTAGCCGAATTTACAGTTACAGTTGGTGTTGCATTTACTGTTACTATTGCTATAGCTGTTCCTTCACAACCATTATCTGTTCCAGTTATAGTATAGGTTGTAGTTGTAGTAGGTGTTATGCTTATTGAATTAGCAGTTTCTCCTCCAGACCATGAATAAGTGAGAGCACCATCTGCTGTTAAGTTCGTAGCTACTCCAGTGCATATTGTTGTTGAATTTACTGTTACAGTAGGAATATCATTAACAGTTACAATGCCTGCAGCTCTTGAACTAACACAACTACTAACAGAGCACGTTGCATAATAGTTTGTGGATGTTGAAACACTCGGACTCGTATAAGTACTTCCTGTTCCTAATGGTGTTCCTCCCGCAGCAGTAGCATACCAAGTAACCGTACCAGCACAACCCGATGCTGTTAAAGTTCCAGTTCCTTTACCACAACGAGTAGCGCTGGCTATTGTTGGTGGTACTGGTATTGAACAAGTAGAAACTGTTGTATAAGAAATACAACATCCCGGATATTGACCATATGCTTCTATTCCATTAACTGTTATAGTGGTTGGAATACCGATAGTAATAAAAGTTACATTCCAAGAATATTGCACTATTCCGCCATAAAGATTACAAGAATCTCCCGTTAGTGGAATATTATATATAGTAGTGGGTGAAAAATAATAAAGCACACCGTTCATAACTTTACCTGTAGAGTTAACACCGTTAAAACCACTTACAATAGTATTAGTAAATCCTGAATCAACTATACCAGTTGTGGTTCCACCAGAAACAGATATCGAGTAGTTTTGAGTGTCCCCATCTGCTCCTGTTGTACAAATACCTCCTACTACATCAGCTCCTGTTCCAGTACAAATCTGTATTGTGAATTGGTAATTTCCTCCACCAATGTCAATAGGACCACTTATTACATTTAGGCAACCTAAATGATTGGCTTTTGCTTCGTTCTTAAAAATCATTAATGAAAACAGAATAGAGAGCGTAATTGTTTTTAGTACATCTTTTTTCATGGTAGTAGTGTATTTATTTTTTGTACTTAAACTTTTAACTTCTTTAATGATACATCAAATTTATAACATTTCAGTAAATAAGCAAATTGTTTTGATATTTGCGATTGCAATTGAAAAGCAAACAAAGGAACCGGTATTCTAAAACTCTTTTTCTGTAAACTTTACCCCAAATGTTTCTAATTCATTTAAAACGGGTTCGTAAATTTCTTTCGTAGTTGGAATTATAACCCCACGCTGTTTTATTTTATTTTGAAGAATTAGTTTTGCAGTAATTGCTAATGGCAAACCAACTGTTTTTGCCATTGCTGTGTATGTTTGGTCTTCGCCTTTTACAATTAGTGATGAGGTAATTTTTTTTAATTCAAATTTAGTTTTGTCGCTCGATAAAAAATGTTTGTATTCAAATTGATGTTGCATCACAATCATGTCTTTATCGTGTGCTTGAAGTTTCCATTTTTCTTCCAATAAATCTTGAAGTATTTGTGCTGGTGTAGCATCTTTCAATTTAATTTTTGTGTCTTCAAAAATACCCAACCATTCTATTTTGCTCATTGTTTCAGCATCTATTTCTGTTCCCATAAATGCAGAAAGTTTTTCTTTTACAGATTGTTTTCCTGCGGGTAAAAATGCTTCTAACAATTTATTATATGTTAATGTTTCGGATGCTTCAATTTTGTAAGAATCATCTGTTAAACCCAATTTTACAAATACATTCCAAGCTTTGCAATAGCCCGTATTGCGGAGTGTTCCGCGAAGCATAGTAGGAATGTGTTCAATGTTATAAAGTTTTCTGTACGACAAAGAATCACGATTTGCGTAAGCATCAAATTTCCCGAAGCCTTCTATTTCAATAGTATCAATTTGAGTGTACAATCGGTTGTAAGGAATGTATTTATAGGTTCCATTTTCAATGTATTGTGCAGTTCCTTGTCCTGCCAATACTACATTTCGTGGGTTCCAAGAAAATTTATATCCCCACGGATTATCATTGCTTTCGGGTGCTACCAATCCTCCACAAAACGATTTGAATGAAGTTAATTCTCCACCTTTTATATGAATTTCATCAATTACTTTCATTGCGGAAGCATGGTCTATACCTGGGTCTAAACCAATTTCATTCATCAAAATTATTCCTGCTTTTTTTGCATCATCATTTAGTGCAGCCATTTCTTTTGAAACATAAGAAGCTGTGGCTAAATGTTTTTTGAAACGCACACAATCTTTTGCAACTTCTATGTGCATAAATGCTGGAAGCATTGAAATTACAATATCTGCACGTTGTATTTCTTCTGCACGTTGTGCATCATTATGAATATCAAGCGCAATGGCTTTTGCATTACTGTGGTTACCAATTTTTTGTTTTGCTAATTCTATGGAAACATCGGCTACAGTTACATTCCAATTTTCTTTTGCCGAATTATTTAATAAATATTGAATTAATGATGATGCTGAACGTCCTGCTCCTATAACTAAAATATTTTTCATACCAATTTGTTTGAGGTTTCAAAGTTAAATTTAATTATTAATATTTTATGTTTCTTGTTTTATATGCAACAGTTGAAAAAAGTTTAAACATATTTTTTAAAATTATGTTATACAAATAAAAATTAACAAATTAAAAAATGCTACACGTTAAAAAAACAACACAATTCCTAAAAGCCGATATAGAAACCGTTTGGAACTTTATGAGTTCTCCAAAAAATTTAAGCACTATAACTCCAAGTTATATGGGTTTTCATATCATTACCAACGAAGAGGAACTCAATACAATGTATGCAGGTCAAATTATTGAATATTATGTTACACCTGTTTTAGGAATTAAAATACATTGGGTTACAGAAATTACACAAGCTGTACATCAGCAGTATTTTATAGATGAACAACGCTTTGGTCCTTATAGCTTTTGGCATCACAAACATTTTTTAAAACAAGTAGATGGTGGAGTAGAAATGACTGATATTATTCATTACAAAATTCCATTTGGTTTTTTAGGAAAAATTATGAATTCACTTTTTATTAAACACAAACTCAACGAAATTTTTGATTATCGTTATCAAAAATTAGAAGAACTTTTTAATAAGTAAATACTTTCACCTCGGTTTTTAAACTTTTATATCTTTGGCATAAATTTGGGTAGCAAAGTTTTTATAACTAATAAAAATCTCATGAAAAAAATTACATTCTCCTTCGCAATGTTGCTAATGATAAGTGTTGTATCGTTTGCGCAAAATAATAGTCTTGTTGTTTATTCGCAAGATGGTTTGAAATTCACATTAATTTTAAATGGCATTCGCCAAAATGGGCAACCAGAAACAAATGTGAAAGTAAACGGATTAAATGCTCAAAATTATCAAGTGAAATTAATTTTTGAAAATAAAATGGCTGATGTTAATCAAAATGCATATTTGATGTATGGTGGTGAAGCAACACAAAACACAGAATACACGTATGGTTTAGAAAATAAAAACGGAACATATAAATTAAAATTTAAAAGTGCTGCTCCAATGGCACAAGTTGTAAATACAGTTCCTGAACAACGAGTAGTGATGTATTCTCCCGTTGATGTAGTTAGTACAACAACTACTACAACAAATGTTGTAGGCACGAATACACAAATGAATACAGGAAATGTAAATATGAATGTGAACGGAATGGGAGTAGGTGTGAACGTGAATGTAAATGGAATGGAACCAATGGGAACCAATGTTACAAATACTTCTACCACCACTTACAGTTCTACAACAACAACTACTAACGGAGGAGGAATGAATAATGGAGGAGGAAATACATATGTATTGCAAGGTTATAATGGTGTTTATGGCTGTCCATATCCAATGAGTCAAAATGATTTTGAAGCGGCAAAACAATCTATTAAATCAAAAGGATTTGATGATACACGATTAACAATTGCAAAACAAATTATTGGAAGCAATTGCTTGCTTTGTACTCAAATAAAAGAAATGATGTTGCTTATGAGTTTTGAAGAAACCCGTTTAGAACTTGCAAAATTTGCTTGGCATCATAATTTAGATAAAGGAAATTATTATAAACTCAACGATGCTTTTTCTTTTGAATCGTCAATTGATGAATTAAATCAATACACTCAAAGCCATTAATTAATAGTTGAAAATAAAAAAGGATAAGAAATTTTTTTTCTTATCCTTTTTTGTTTCTTTAAATGTGTTTTAATTTACTTCAACTTTCTTTTCAATTTCTATGTATTCTGTATTGGCTGGAACACTTTCCAATTCACTAAAAAACTCTTCTCCATTTATTTGATAAGAAAGTTTGTAGTTGCTGTTTGGTGGAATTATGATTGTAAAACTTCCATCTTTCATAGGCTTATAAACTCCAGTAACAATGCCACTTTCATTATCAGATGCAATAATATCAATAGTCGTAGGTAGTGTTTTTCCATTTTTCGCAACTAATAATCCTTTAATTAACAACAAGGGTTGTTTTTTTCTTTCAGGAAAATTTATTGCATAAATATCAGTTTCTCCAAAACCATCAGGGCGGTTTGTTGCATAGTATCCACGTTTTCCATCAGGCGAAGTAACAAAATCTAAATCATCACTAGTTGTGTTAATTGGATATCCAATATTCAAAGGAGTACTCCAACCATTTTCAGTTTTTTCTGAAAAAAATACATCATAACCTCCAATTGTTTTATGCCCTTTTGAACTAAAAAAAAGTACATTTCCACTTGGATGCAAAAAAGGAGATTCTTCATCAAATGCTGTATTTATAGGTGCTCCAATGTTTTGTGCTTTTCCCCACTGTCCGTTTGGAAGTTTTTTGCAAAACCAAATATCTTTTCCGCCCAAACCACCTGGTGCATCGCTTGCAAAAAAAAGTGTATTGCCGTCAGCTGTAATGCCTGAATTTGTTTTGTTCTCAATTTTCGAATCTAATTTTTGTGGTTTTGTCCAAGACAAATCATTGTTTTTATAACAGATAAAAGTTTCTTCTTTTTTTTCTTTTTTTGATTTAAACAAAAGTGTTTTTTCGTCAATTGAAATTAGTGGATTGTATTCCGAAAATGTTGTATTGATAGCATTTCCCAAATTTTTTATTTCAAAATTTCTTGGAGCTGCTACCAATTCTTTTGCATTTATGCAAGTTTCAATTTGGTAATCTACATCAGCTATTTGTTCATTTTGGTTGGGCTGTAAATAGGTTTTATATTTTTCGTAATTTTTAATTGCCCTATCGAAATTATAAAGTAAGTGCAGGGTTTGTGCATAGTAATAATAAGCATTTGACGGAGCTCCTTTTTCGGAGATAGATTCAATAGTATAATTTTGAGAATTGATGTTTTTTAAAGCATTTTCAAAATGTGCTAATGCTTTTTGTTTTTCACTGTTTGAGTATAAAAAACAAATTCCAATTTTATAATTCAAATTGGAATTTGTGGAATCGATTTTATATAATTGAGTAAATATTTTTACAGCTTCGTCATAATTTTTTTTCAAAAATGAATTATTCGCTTCGGCAAAGTTATGCTGAAAAGTAGTGTTGTCTTGAGATTTTAAAAATCCACACAAAACGGTTAATGAAAAAAATAAAAGCAACTTTTTGTTCATCAGAAATTTTATCTCAAAATGTTATAACTATGTTATTCAATAATTTTTAATTCAACTCTTCTGTTTGTTTGCATTCCATTTGGATCTGGTTTCCCGTTAGCAAGTGTGTTCGACACTTTTGGCATACTTGCTCCAAATCCTTTTGATTGTAAACGATTTGTTGCAATTCCTTTTTTTACCAATGCATCCACAACTGCCTTTGAACGGGCTTGAGATAAAGCTAAATTTGCTACATCATTTCCTTTATTATCCGTATGTCCATCTACTTCAATATTTATCTCTTTGTATTCATTCATCAATTTGAAAAGTTTTTCAATTTCAATATTCGATTCTTTTCTTAAAGTAGATTTATTAGAATCGAAGAATATATTGTTAAGTGTAATTTTTGCACCAATTTTTACTTTTTCTAAAACAATATCTTTTGTAATAGCCGAAAATTGTGGTTCTTTAGGCACATTCACATTTTCCGATTGAAATAAATAGTTTGGAGCTTCGTATGACACATTGTAGTTTTGACCTCTATTCAAAACAAAATAATAAGAACCTGAATCGGACGAAACAAGAATAGTATTAATTAATTGTCCTGTTAAGTTATCTTCAATTACAATTTTTGCATCTGGAATAATTTTTCCTTCATTGTTTTTAATTGTTCCTTTTACGCTAATTGTACCCAATTTTTTACTTTCAAAATTAATAGGTTTTAGGAACAATTCTTTTTCAATTTCTTGATAGGTCGAATTTCCAGGAACATTAAATGTTTCATTAATCGGTTCAAATCCACTTGCTTCGTAGGTAATAATATAATCTTTGCCTTCTTTTCCAGCATTCAATATTAAAATAAATTTTCCAGTTCTTGGATTTGGTTTTACACTTTGTACAAGTTCTCCACTTATTTTTTCAGAAACATTAATTTTTACATCATCAGGCATTTTTGTGGAGCCATCAAATGTTAATGAACCTTTTAGTAATGTTAACGGTTCTGCAATTGATTGTTCAAAGTTTATCATATAAATATCTTTTTCTCCAAAACCACTTTTTCTTGCCGATGAAAAATATCCCACTTTTCCGTTAGTAGATTGAATGTAAAAAATATCATCATCAGTAGTGTTGATGGGATACTTGAGGTTTTCAGGTTCCGACCATTTGCCTTCCGAATCTTTTGTTGTTTTAAAAATATCAAAACCGCCCATATTTTTATGACCTTGTGAGCTAAAAAAAAGCGTTACTCCATCAGGGTGAAGGAATGGTGCATCCTCATCATACGCAGTATTAACAGAAGGTCCAAGGTTTGTTGGCAAAGACCATTGTCCGTTTGGTAATTTTTTTGATTGCCAAATATCTCGTTTCCCAAAACCTCCCGGTCTGTCGCTTACAAAATAAAGTATATTTCCATCTGAGCTTAATGTTGCACTTGTTTCCCAATATTTAGTGTTTATATTTTCGTTCATACAAACAAGATATCCCCAACCATTTTCTTGTAATTGGCTGTAAAAAATATCTCCGCCATCTTTCGATTCTCCATCATCTCTATAAACAAATAATTGTTGTCCATCTGATGTTAGAGAGAGAGCAGCTTCGCTTCCACTGGTATTTACATTCGTTCCAATTGATTTAGCAGAACCCCACTTTCCATCTTTTTGTTTTTGAGAAATATAAATATCTTCAAAAAATTGTCCATCGTCAGTTTTATCTCCTCCTGTGCTGCCTGGTCTGCGAGATGTGAAAGTTAGAGTTGAACCATCTGAAGAAACAATTGGTCCATAATCGGGATAAGGGGTATTAATGCTATCACCTAAATTCAAAATTGAAACTTTCAATGTATCTTTCATAAAACTAACAGCATTACTATTGCCTTCCATTATTTTGTCTAAATCTTTTACAATATCTTTATTTCTGCTTCCAACCACATCTTTGAATTTTTGCAAGTAGGTATTTGATTCATTAAAGCGGTAATCTAATCTATAAGCATCACCAAGTAGTTGATATGCTTGGTCTGGAGCACTTTTTTCTCTTGGGTCTGTAGCATCGTAGTTATGGCTAACATTTTGTACTGCTTTTTCTAAAAAGGGTAGTGATTTTTTTTTGTCAGATACGGACATCAAATAGCACAATCCTATTTTGTAATTGATATTTGAGTTTGACGAATCTATTTTATAAGCATCTAAAAAATAGGTAAGGGCTGTTGGATAATTTTCCTCCAACACCAAGTAATTTCCTTGTGTCATTTTTTCGCGATAATCGCCTTTGCCACCTTGCCCAAAAACATAATTGCTACTTATGTAAATGCATAGTATAATAATTAATTTTTTCATAGAGTAAAATTATTCAAGTTAAAATCTAATTTTTTCTGTTGTTTAAAACTCACGATTTATATCAAATTGTTCCAAGTAATCGGCAACACGTCTAACAAATTGTCCACCCAAAGAACCATCTACAACACGGTGGTCGTATGAATGTGATAAAAACATAAAATGACGAATGCCAATTAAATCTCCGTGTGGCGTTTCAATCACAGCAGGTTTCTTTTTTATTGCGCCCACAGCCATAATTGCTACTTGTGGTTGATTAATAATTGGTGTTCCCATTACATTTCCAAATGAACCAACATTTGTAATGGTGTATGTTCCACCTTGAATTTCATCTGGAGCTAATTTTCCAGCACGTGCACGATTTGCCAAATCATTTACTTGTTTTGTAATGCCAACCAAATTTAAAGTGTCAGCATTTTTTATAACTGGTACAATTAAATTACCTGTTGGTAATGCTGCTGCCATTCCAATATTTATATTTTTTCGTTTGATAATTTTTGTTCCATCCAACGAAATATTTATCATCGGAAAATCTTTAATTGCTTTTACTAAAGCTTCAATAAAAATTGGAGTATATGTTAATTTTTCTCCTTCACGTTTTTCAAAATCTTTTTTCACTTTCTCTCTCCAAAGTACAATGTTTGTAACATCGGCTTCCACAAAGGAAGTAACGTGTGGCGAAGTATGTTTGCTCATCACCATGTGGTCGGCAATGAGTTTACGCATTCTATCCATTTCAATAATTTCATCGCCTGCACCTACTGCTATTGCTGGTTTTGCATGTGATACACCATTGCTCGATGCACTTGCAATTTCTTTAATTACTTGAGCTGGAGCAACTACATTTACTTGTTTTCCTTTGTTTGGAATATATGCTAAAATATCATTTTTAGTAACTCTTCCATTTGCACCTGTTCCTGAAATGCTTTCTAATTCAGCTATCGAAACGCCTTCTGTCTTTGCAATATTGCGAACAAGCGGAGAGAAAAATTTCCCTGAACTTGAATTTTTTTCAATAGAAACAACTTCTTTTACAGGAGAAGTAGCAACTTCTTTAACGCTGTTTGTGGTAGTTGCAGCTGGAGTTTTGCTAGCTGGAGTACTTTCCACAACTGCATTTACATCTGTTGAAATAATAGCAATTGCTTTTCCAACTTGCACCACATCGCCTTCATTAAACAATCGTTTAATAAGTGTTCCTTCCGCTGTTGATGGTATTTCTGAATCTACTTTATCTGTTGCTATTTCAAGAACTGTTTCGTCTGCAGCTATTTTGTCGCCTTCTTTTTTTAACCATTTAATAATTGTTGCTTCTGCAACACTTTCGCCCATTTTAGGCATTATCAACTCTACTTGTGCCATTTCTTTGTATGAAATTCTGATTAATGAATAATGCTCTTTTTTTAGATGCTACAAAAATAAGATTTTATTTTACTTGGGCAATTCATTTCTCGGGTGGTTTTTGTCATATTTATTTTTTTGAAAATAATTAGAAATTCAAATTTTTTCAACTCATCAACATCATTTCGTTGATAATTAAAAAATGTAAAAAATAATTAAGCAGTCTTTGAACTTAATTTTAGCACATTATTTATTCTGCTTTTCAACAATTTTATTTTGCTGATGAAAAAAATTAGATTCGTTTTATTCTTTTTAGTTGCAGTTGTTTTAGTAAGTTTTATTCCAAAAGAAAAAGGACAAAATCCTCCATTCTATACAAATGATACGCACTGGGCTGATTCGGTTTTTAAAACATTAACTCCTGACGAACGCATTGCGCAATTGTTTATGGTAGCCGCTTATTCTAATAAAGATAAAGCGCACATGAAAGAAATAAAAAAATTAATTGATGATTACAAAATTGGTGGTTTAATATTTTTTCAAGGAGGACCAATTCGACAAGCGTTACAAACAAACTGTTATCAGTGTTGTTCCAAAGTTCCTTTGTTTATTGCTATTGATGCTGAGTGGGGTTTGGCAATGCGATTGGATAGCACTACAAAATTTCCTCGTCAAATGACTTTGGGTGCTATTCAGAATGATAGTTTAATTTATCAAATGGGAGCTGAAATTGCCCGTCAATGCAAGCGATTGGGAATGCAAATAAATTTCGCACCTGTTGTAGATATCAATAACAATCCTTTAAATCCTGTCATTAGCAACCGTTCGTTTGGCGAAAACAAATACAATGTTACTCGCAAAGCATTGATGTATATGAAAGGAATGCAAGACAATGGAGTGCTTGCCAATGCAAAACATTTTCCTGGACATGGCGATACGGATAGCGATTCGCACAAAACATTGCCAACTGTAAAATCATCGCGCGAACGATTGGATACGCTTGAATTGTTTCCTTTCAAAGAATTAATTTCACAAGGTTTGGGAAGTATGATGGTGGCGCATTTGAGTATTCCTGCTTTGGATACTACGCAAAATCAACCATCTACATTAACAAAAAAAATTGTAACAGGTTTACTAAAAGATACACTTGGTTTCAAAGGGCTTGTATTTACTGATGCTTTGAATATGAAAGGTGTTAGTAAATTTTACAAACCAGGTGAAGTTGATGCAAAAGCTTTAATTGCAGGAAATGATGTGTTGCTTTTTGCAGAAGATGTTCCAACGGGTATAAAAGAAATAAAAGCAGCAATTGAACGTGGTGAAATTTCGCAAGAAGAAATTGATAAACGCTGTATGAAAATATTGTTGGCAAAGCAATGGGTTGGTTTAAATCACTATGAAAAAATTAAGTTGAAGAATTTAACTGCCGATTTGAATACGCCACAAGCAGAACTCATCAACAGAAAATTAACTGAAGCATCATTAACATTGTTGCAAAATAAAAACAAGATTATTCCACTTCAAAATTTAGAAAACCTAAAAATTGCTTCGCTTTCATTGGGCTACAAAGAATTGAATTTGTTTCAACAAACACTTTCTAATTATGCTCCTGTAAATCATTTTGGAATTGATAAAGAGGCAAAGCAAATAGAGATAGATACTACACTAATGAAATTAAAAAATTACAATTTAGTAATTGTGCATTTGAATAATACCAATAATAAACCAGACAAAAATTTTGGTTTAACAGTTCAACAAAAAACAATTTTAAATTCATTATTAAAACAAAACAAAGTAATTCTTAATATCTCTGCAAATCCTTATATACTTGCAAAAATAGATAGTTTGGATTTTGCAGATGCTGTTATCATGAGTTATGAGGATAATGATTATAGCCAAAGTTACGCAGCCCAATTGATTTTTGGAGGAGTAGCTGCAAGTGGTAAATTACCTATCAATTCGGGTATTTATAAAATAGGAACAGGAATTAATACAAACACAATTCGTTTAAAATATACCATACCCGAAGAGCTTGGTGTGGATTCAAAAACATTTAATAAAATTGATAGCATAGCTTCAAAAGGCATTATTGACAAGGTTTATCCGGGTTGTCAAATTTTAATTGCAAAAAATGGAAAGGTGATTTATCAAAAATCATTTGGTTATCACACTTATGATAAAAAAATAAAAGTAAAAAATGACGATTTGTATGACATTGCATCCATCACTAAAATAGCGGCTTCTACCATTTCGTTGATGAAATTAGTAGATGAGAAAAAAATAAAGTTAGATGATACATTAGGTTATTATCTTCCGCAATTAAAAGAAAGCAACAAACAAAATATTGTGTTACGCGAGATGCTCACACATCAAGCTGGATTAAAGGACTGGATTCCTTTTTGGACAAAAACTGTAAATAAAGATGGAACATACAAAGAAGGAATTTACAACACAACTCCAAATGAATTTTTTACAAAAAGAGTAGCCAATGATTTGTATATCAATAATAATTATGAAGACACAATTTACAAGCAAATAATTGAATCGCCAATTAAAGAAAAAGGAAAATATTTATACAGCGATTTGGGATATTATTTTTTGAAAAAAATTATTGAAAAGCAAACACAAGCGGCTTTAAACATTTATGTGCAAAATAAATTTTATACTCCGCTTGGCTTATCTACAATGGGTTACAAACCAATGGCTCGTTTTGATTTGGATAGAATTGTTCCTACAGAAATGGATAAAAAATTTAGAAAACAATTAATACATGGAGATGTACACGACCAAGGAGCGGCAATGCTGGGTGGTGTTGGCGGACATGCAGGCGTTTTTTCTGACGCTAATGATTTGGCTGTTTTAATGCAACTTTTTCTAAATAAAGGAGAATATGGAGGTAAGCGTTATATTGATTCTGTAACTGTTTCGGAATTTACAAAATGCCAATATTGCAAAGAAAATAGAAGAGCAATTGGTTTTGATAAACCGGAAACAAATCCGGATAAAGATAGTCCAGTGTGTAGTTGTGTTTCGTATATGAGCTTTGGGCATGCTGGTTTTACAGGTACTTTAGCTTGGGCTGACCCAGCAAATCAATTGGTGTATATATTTTTATCAAATCGCGTGAATCCTTCTGCTGATGAAAACAAACTTGCAAAATCTGGCATCAGAACAAAAATTCAAGAAATTATTTATGATGCGGTGAAGTAATTTTCATCATTAGTTTATTCGTAAATTCGTAAAAAATTAATTCATAAAAATGAAAATAGGAATAGTTTGTTATCCCACATTTGGTGGGAGTGGAGTAGTGGCAACAGAGCTTGGAAAAGCACTTGCCGAAAAAGGACATCAAGTACATTTTATCACATATAGTCAGCCTGTTCGTTTAGATTTTTTTTCTGAAAATTTATTTTATCACGAAGTTGCTGTTTCCGATTATCCATTGTTTGAATACCAGCCTTATGAATTGGTGCTTTCGAGCAAATTAGTAGATGTGGTGAAATACGAAAAATTAGATTTGTTGCATGTGCATTATGCAATACCGCATGCATCGGCAGCCTACATGGCAAAACAAATTTTGGCATCACAAGGAATCAATATTCCTTTTATCACAACGCTGCACGGAACGGATATTACACTTGTTGGAAAAGACCCTTCGTTTGAACCGGTGATTACTTTTGCAATCAATCAAAGTGATGCGGTTACTGCTGTTTCTGAGAGTTTGAAAGCAGATACGTTTATAAATTTTCCACATGTAAAAAATGAAATTAAAGTAATTCCCAATTTTATTTGTTTAGATGAATTTGAGTTTGAAAATGTGAAGTGTCATAAAAAAATGTATGCGCCAAACAACGAACGATTATTAATTCATGTTTCAAATTTTAGAAAAGTAAAACGTGTGGAAGATGTGTTGCGTGTGTTTGATAAAGTGAGAAAAGAAATGCCAGCAAAATTAATTTTAGTTGGCGATGGTCCCGAAAGAGCCAATATTGAAAAGCTTTGCAGAGAATTGAATACTTGCGATGATATAAAATCAGTAGGTAAAATTGTAAACCCAGAACAAATATTATCTATTGCCGATTTATTTTTATTGACCTCTGAAACTGAAAGTTTTGGTTTAGCAGCATTAGAAGCAATGGCAGCTAAAGTTCCAGTAATTTCAACTAATTCGGGAGGTTTGCCTGAAGTAGTAAAACATGGATTTAGTGGTTATATGAGCAATGTTGGCGATGTGGATGATATGGCAAAAAATGCAATTCAAATATTAAAAGATGATACCACTCTAAATACCTTTAAGAATAATGCTTATGAGCAAGCAAAAAAATTTGATATTGCTAAAATATTACCGATGTATGAAAATTTATACAGAGAAGTGTTAGAGAAAAACAAAGTACTAGTAAAATAATTTATGGAATTTTTTTATCCTCCAGCTTTTTTTGCTTTATAATTAGCGTCAATAAGTAGTTTTATAACTTTATCACGATGGTCGCCTTGCAAAAGAATTTCATCATTTTTTACGCTTCCTCCAACACCGCATTTTTGTTTCAATGTTTTTCCTAAAGTTTGCAAATCATTATCGTTACCAATAAAACCATTGATGCGTGTAACTAATTTTCCTCCACCAATTCTATCCAAAAATAGTTTTAAATTTTGTTGTTGAGGTGGAAGCGAAGTAGTTTGTTTTTCGCTATTATTTTCAAATTGAAAATTTTTGTTTGTTGAAAATACAAATCCTCCTGAATTATTTTTTTTAGACATATTTTGAAAAATAGTTTATGCTTCAATTATTTTTTTCTTTCTGCTTCTCCATATTAAAAAACCATAAATGGCAAGTGCAACAAGAGAAACTATTAATCCTTTTTTCATATAACGTGGAGCAAATTCTAATTCAATTTTATGTTTTCCTTTATCCAAAATTAGTCCCGACATTCCTGCATCAATTATTTTTATTTCCTGTTCTACATCATCCACTTTTGCTTTCCAGCCTTTGTCGAAAGGGATAGAGAGAAATAATAATTTTTTCTTTTTGAGTTCAATTGTTGCTTTAAAAAAAGTTTGCCCTCTATCTTCAATCGTTAATGTATCTACTTTTAACTGATTTAATTGATTTTTATATTCGTCCCAAGTGTAGGATGCCAAAGGAATTGTGTCGCTCACACCAAGTTTATTTATTCCAGTAAAATCATTTTTATTTTCATCTTCCACAAAACACATTTTTAGCATTGTAAATTGTCGTTGCCCCATTGAAAGTTTTTCAAATTCGGAATGTGTAAAATAATTTTCATACGTGAATCCAAACGGCAAATAATATTTACTTTGATACATTACTACATCTCCCACAGTTCCTATTGAATCGTGCGATATTTTTAATCCTGGATTATTTTCCGATTTTTTATTGATATAATATTTTACATTTCCAATACTTTCTAAAATTGGTTTTCCATTTAGTCCTTGTGCCCAACGGGAATCTGTTTCTACTTCTTTACGAACGATTCCAAACGCTTGTAAAAAATAAATAAAATGCTCTTGATTAAAAGGGTTGTAGGATGTTGTGCCATAATAATCTTGCGCCAAACCATCATTTTTACTGGCGTGTATCGCTGGTCCCGATGAATAACTTTTATCTATTCTGAAAAAACTCTTGTCCCGTTTTTTCAAAAAATCTGCAGCTTCATTTGTGTAATCGTTGTAACCAACTTTTTCGTTTAACTCTCTTGTACTCACTATAGAACGCCTATTAACAGTGAAATTTGACATATATGCAAGTTCTATACAAACGGCAAGTAGCAAAAATAGTTGAGCGAACCCTTTTATTTTTTTTACACTCAAAGCATAAATAAGTAAGCTATAAACTATGATGATGATTTTTATAAATCCCAAAATTCCTTTATCCAAAGGGCTTACGTGCGCAGGAAAATATGGATATAATATTAAAACGTATAAAACAATAGTTGTTCCAATAAGAACGGGCAAATTTATTTTATTGAAATTTTCAATACTACTCAATGCTTTTACGGTTAGTAAAATAAAGGTGAGCGAAATGAAAAAAGAAAATGTTCTGTAATAATCTCCTGTAAAAAGCCAAAATGCATATCTGAAATAAGGAAAGATTACTGGCAAAATCCACACGGCAATAAATAAGCTGTAAACAATTTTTTGGCGTTTCGTAAAAAATGGAAATGCTTGTGGAAGTACTACCAAACAAAGGATTCCGCAATAAATAATTGGAGATTCTAAGTAATTGTGCCATCCTTGATAATTAATTCCACTTCCAAGAATATCATCCGAAAACATTCTAAAAACAAAACTAATGTTGTGAAAATAATCACTAATGGCAAACATTGGTGCTGATGAAAACTGGTTTACGAGCGAGTTTCCACCACTTCCTCTTGGACTTTCTATTAATTGCAATACATTTTCAAACAGGAAAAATGAGGAGATTGCAACTCCAATTAATCCATACAAAATCATTTTTCCGAACAAGCCCAAAAACTCTTTTAACTCAAATTTTTTATCTGTTTCAAAAAATCGTAAGCAAGCATAAACGCAAAGAAACAATCCATAAACATATAAATTGAAAGGCATTGACAAGCCAATGGCAGCAATAGCAAGCGGAAATAAATACCAAGAATTTTGTTTGTACAATTTTTCAAAAGCTAATAAAAGTAATGCCGCCATTACTGCTTCGGATGAAAAAATATACCATCCTCCGCCTAATATCATAAAGCCTGTGAATGAATATAGAAGTGCACCAACAATGCAAGAGAATTTTTTTATTTCAAGTGTGCGTAAGTAAAAGAAAAAAATAATTCCGCCTAAAATAACTTTCAAAAATTCAACATAACCAATTCCGTAAGCAACATTTGCTTTGCCAATTATGTAAAGAATTAAATCGAATGGATCGCGAAGAAAAAACGGAAACATATTTTGTCCCATTCCATAATTGAATGACCAAGATGGAATTCCAACTGCTCTTATATAATCTGCAAGATGCACTATTGGTGGATAAGAAGCGTTTACCGAATCACTTCCTATATCTTTATACATCATTGCTTTTTTGAATAATAGAAAATCTCTGAAAACAAAAAATGCAACTGCCGATATTAGTAAAAGTGCAATATAAAATTCCTTTCCTTTCAAAAAATCAAACAAATTATTTTCTTCTTTTGGAAGTGTTTTTGAAACAGGAATTTCTTCAATTTCTCTGTTTTTATTTTTTTGTTTTTTTCTGCTCATATTCTTTTTAAATGATTAATCTTTAAAATTAATTCTTTCCTTTTCCGTTACCAATGGGCGTTTTAAAACTTGTGTATGTATTGAACCAATATATTCCCCAATGATTCCAATAAAAAATAATTGAATGGAAGCAAAGAAAAACAAGCCAATAACCAATGGTGCAAGTCCAACGGTAAACTCATTCCAAAAAACAAGTTTGTAAATAAAATAAATAAGTGCAACTAAAAAACTAATGATTGCCATTAAAAAACCAATCATAGTTGCAAGACGCAATGGAACCTTTGAATGATTTGTAATTCCAAGTATTGCAATATCATAAAGTGTGTAAAAATTATTTTTTGTAATGCCTCTTTTTCGTGCTGGTTGTGTGTAAGATATTCTATAAATATCAAATCCAATATCGCAAATTAATCCTCTGAAATAAGGATATGGGTCATCAATTTTTTTCAAAATATCAATTACTATTTTATCGTATAACCCAAATCCAGTATAGTTTTTAATCAATTCTGTTTCCGAAAGCTTATTGATAATGTTATAATAAATTTTTCTAACTCTAAACATCACAGCCGATTCTTCGCTTTGATTCTTCACACCAATCACAATCTTAAATCCTTCTTCCCATTTTGCAATAAAATCTTTAATCAACATTGGTGGATCTTGTAAATCTGCAACAATCAAAATTGTTGCATCTCCACTTGACTGGAGTAAAGCATGATAGGGAGACCGAATGTGACCAAAGTTTCTTGCATTCACAATTATTTTCACGTTCGTATCTTTTTCTGCAATCATTTTTAATAATTCAACAGTTTTATCCGTTGAATGATTGTCAATAAAAATATGTTCGTAATCATAGTTTTGCAATTCATCAAAAACATTTTTTACTTGTGTGTAAATAGCTTCAATGTTCAACTCTTCGTTGTAACAAGGGGTAACAATACTTATTAATTTTTTTGTCATCTCTTTATTTTTAAAATTAAGTTCCTTCCATATCCAAAGGTTTAAATAATGGCTCCATCTCTGTTAATGGTTTTCCAAAAGCTATTTTAGGATAAGCATTTGCATAGGAATCAATCATTACTTGTAATAAATAGGGTTCATCATTTTCCCACATTTTTTTTAATTCTGTTTCAATATCTTTTTCTTCAACAAGTGTACTTGCCTTTATTCCATAGGCATTTGCCACTTTTTCAAAATCGGGTGGAGAGTAACCCCAGAATGTTGATTGATAACGTGAGTTGAAATAACTGTCTTGAAATTGACGAATCATTCCAAGATTTTTATTGTTCAACACCACCATTTTTATTGGAAGTTTATTTCTTACAATCGTTTGTAACTCTTGTATATTTAACTGAAAGCCACCATCGCCAGCAATTACAACATTTGGTTGTTCATTTGCAAAACAGGCGCCAATTGCGGCAGGAAGCGCATAGCCCATTGCACCCATTCCACCCGAAGTAAGAAACAATTGTTTTTCGTTAAGTTCTAATGATTGTGCCGCCCACATTTGATGGCTTCCAACATCTGCAATAAATGCAGAAGATTTTTGTGAGTGTTGCGAAAGCTTATGAATAAAGACATTTGGATTAATACCTTTAACATCATTCAACTCTTTCAAATCACTATTTTCATTTTTTAATTTTTTAATTTCATCTAACCAATTTTGTTTTAATTCATATTTTGTGTTGCGAAATTTTTCTAAAAACGAATTGAAAAATAAATTCAAATCGGCATTTACACCAATTGTATTTTTTAAACGATTATTAATTTCTGCATCCTCACAATCAACTTGAACGATTGTTCTATTTGCTTCAAAAAATGCAACATCTGCGCCTGTTTGGCGAATATCTAATCTGCTTCCTAAAACAATAATTAAATCCGATTGACCAATTGCAATGTTTGTCCAACGATTTCCATAACTTCCCAAAAACCCTACTCTCAAAGGGTTTTTATAATCAATACAATCTAAACCCAATAGTGAAGTTGCCACCGGAATTTTGGTTAATTCAAAAAATTCTTTAAATAAATGAAATGTGTTCGATGCTCTAATTCCTCTTCCAGCAATAATAAGTGGCTTCTTTGAATTTAAAATTTTGCTTGAAATAGTTTCTAATAAATCTGAAAAAATAAAATCATTTGAAGCAGATTTTGTTTCAATTATTTTTTTAGAAATTTTAATATCATCTCTTTGAATATTCATTGGAATATCTATCAACACTGGACCAGGGCGACCACTCGTTGCAATTTTATATGCTTCTTCCAGAATAGCAGGAAGGTCTTGTGCGTTTTTTACATCGTAACAAATTTTTGTAACAGGTTTCGCCATTGAAACAATATCTGTTTCCTGAAAGCCAAGTTGTCTGATTTTTCTATCACCTTTTTGTTCATGAATATTTACTTGTCCTGTAATAAAAATAGCAGGAACGGAATCAAAATAACAAGAACCAATTCCTGTCAATAAGTTAGTTGCACCTGGACCGCTTGTTGCTAAAGCTACGCCTGGTTTGTTTTTCACACGTGCAAATCCATCTGCAGCAAATGATGCACCTTGTTCGTGATGCATAGTTACAATGTTTATTCCTTTTATTTCGTATAGTGAATCAAGAATGTGTGTTATCATTCCACCTGAAAGCTCAAATACACAATCAATTCCCTTGTCTTTTAAAAATTTAGCGATGTAATCACTTGCTTTCATTTTTGTAATAATTAAATGTTTTTTGCAATGCTTCTTTTTGAGAAACAAATTGTTGTAATCCCAACTCCTTTACTGCTCTTTGATTTGAAGACACATATCTTTCAGCAGAAATATTTTTTTTCTTTTGAGCAATCTTAATTTTCATTTTTTTATTTGTAAAAGATGAAATTATTTTTGCTACACTTTCAATGTTAATAGCCTCTTCCGAACCAACATTATATGGTCTGCAAGCTGTTGCTTTAAATAAAATTGTCCACAACCAAATGCACAAATCCGAAGTGTACATATAGGAACGATAGGTTGTTCCATCTCCTTGAATTTTTATTGTATTTGTTTCCAAACAATTTTTTATAAAATTTCCAATGGCAAAATGACCATCTAAAGGCAAATACGGGCCAGTAAAAGCAAAGCATCTAGCAATTTTTGATTGCACGTTGTATTGGTTTAAATAAAAATTACACAGCATTTCCGCAACACGTTTTCCTTCGCCATAAGCTGCATTTTTAGAATAAATATCTGGGCAACCAGCAAATTCTTCTTTGATATGCGAAAGCTCCGAAGGTTGCTTTCCATATACTGCTCCAGAGCTTGTATGTAAAATTGCTTTTACATTTTTTTTGCGTGAAAATTCTAATATTTTTTTTGTTCCTTCTACAATTGTATCATACATTAAAATAGGTTCTTCCACATTTAATTTTACACTTGATTCATTTGCAGCGTGAATGATAAAATCAATTTTTTCTTTTGGAAAAATAAATGTTCGAATGTCTCCTTTTAAAAATCTAACAGATGTATTTTTAAATTGTGGATATTCTTTCAAAAACCTATCAGGATTGCGACTCAACACAATTATTTTTCCATCAAGTTTCATTTTTTCGTTGATGTAAATAAATGTTTCGAGTAACCATTTTCCGAAAAATCCAGTTCCTCCTGTAATAAAAATTGTTGAGCCTTTCGGAAAATATTCTTTCCACAAATTGCTCGTGTGCTTATATACGTGTTCTAAATCTTCTGTTGAAATCGGCTTCAATTTTATGCTAAAATTTTGTAAAATGTTTCAATCATATAATCAATCATTTCATCATTAATCATTGGTGTTACACCAATCCAAAAAGTTTGATGAAGTATAATTTCGGTGTTGGGCAATTCGCCAACTACACGATACGGATAATTTTTAAAATAAGGTTGTTTGCGTATATCTGCTGCAAATAACAAACGTGTTGCAATTTTATTTTTTGTGAGTTCTGCTATCAAGTGATTTCTTGTTATACCTGCATCTGGTTTTATTGTAATTAAAAATCCAAACCACGAAGGATTAGCATTTGCAGTAGCTTCGGGCAATATTAATTTATGTTGCAAATCTTTTAATCCATTTTTCAATCTATCAAAATTATGCCTTCTGATGCGAACGAATTCATCCAACTTTTCTAATTGTGCTAAACCTAAAGCAGCTTGCATATCAGTAATTTTTAAATTAAATCCAAGTCGAGAATAAATATATTTATGGTCGTAGCCAAAAGGTAAGCTTCCTAATTGCCATTCAAAACGCTTTGCGCAGGTATTGTCTTTTCCTGGTTCGCACCAACAGTCTCTTCCCCAATCACGAAAGGATTCCATAATTTTTTTCAATTTAGAATTGCTTGTAAACACTGCTCCTCCTTCGCCCATTGTGATGTGATGCGCTGGATAAAAACTCAATGTAGCAATATCTCCAAAAGTGCCAACATGTTTGTTATTATAAGTTGCACCAAGTGCATCGCAACAATCTTCAATCAACCATAGATTATATTTTTTTGCAATGCGCGAAATTTCTTCCACTTGAAAAACATTGCCTAAAGTGTGTGCAATTACAATTGCTTTTGTTTTAGGACCAATTGCTTCTTCCAAACGTGTGATGTCAATTTCATAAGTAGGAATTTCTACATCTAAAAAAACAGGAATTAAGCCGTAAGTTAATAATGGATTTATGGTAGTTGGAAATGAAACGGCAACAGTTATAAATTCATCTCCAGCTTTCAATGCACGTTCTCCAAGCTCTTCAGCAGTAAGTGTTGCAGCTGCAATCAAATTTGCTGATGAACCAGAATTTACAGTGATTAGATTTTTTATTCCAATATATTTTGCAAGCTTTTTTTCAAATTCGGTATTAAATCTTCCTGTTGTGAAAACGCCATCCAATGCGGCTTCTGTCATTAATTGCAATTCTTTTTCATCAAATACTTTTCCACTCACTGGAACATTTGATTCGCCTGCAACAAATTTTTTATTTGCAAACACTTCATCGTGATATTGTTTGATGAGTGAAAAAATTTCTTTTTTTATATGTTCTGCTTTTGAGTGCATAAAATTTAAAACTTTGATGTGTAATTTTTTATTTGATTTATTCTTTCTTGATAAAGATTTGCTGATGTTTTTTCTGCAATGTATCCTTCAATTGTATATTTAATGGTTTCGTCAAAAGTTAGTAATGGTCGCCAATTGAGTTGTGTTAATGCTTTTGAAATATCCAATTTTAATAATGTTGCTTCGTGTGGTTTATTTAAACTTTCATCAGGTTTATATTTTAAATTTGGAATTGTATTTTGAATATGATTAACCACATCTCCAACACTATAATCCTTTTCAGAAATGGGTCCAAAATTCCAACCTCCAGAAAATGATTTTCCTTTTTGAGCCAATGTTTCAGCAAGTTTTAAATAACCAAAAAGTGGCTCTAACACAAATTGCCAAGGTCGTGTGGCATTTGGATTTCTAATAACTACATCATTGTTAGAAAAATATGCTCTAAAAATATCAGGAATAATGCGGTTTTCAGCCCAATCGCCACCACCAATCACATTTCCTGCTCTGCCAGATGCAACAACACATTCGCTTGTTTGAAAAAATGATTTTATATATGATTGTGTAATTAATTCGGAACAACCTTTTGATGCGCTGTAAGGGTCATTTCCACCCATTGCATCTTCTTCTTTATAACCACGAGCCCATTCATTGTTTTGATAACATTTATCACTTGTAATGTTCAGTGCAATTTTCACGGAAGATGTTTGACGAACAGCTTCAAAAAAATTTACTGTTCCCATAATATTCGTTTCAAAAGTTTCAGCGGGATTGCTGTACGACTCTAAAACCAAAGGTTGTGCGGCAAGATGAAAAGCAATATCGGGTTGTACTTTTTGAAAATATTTTTTTAATGTTTCAGCATCTCTCACATCAGCGTCAATGTGTTTACTTTTTTTTGCAAGATTGGTTTTTACAAAATTATCTTCATTGGTTTTTGGAGGCAGAGCATATCCATATACATCTGCACCAAGCTCTGTGAGCCATATACAAAGCCACGAGCCTTTAAATCCAGTATCGCCAGTTACCAGAATTTTTTTCCCTTTATAAAATTGATTGAATAAATCCATACTGTTTTTTACCAAACTTTCCATTCTGCTTTTCCTGCGTTCCAAAGCTCATTCAAGTCCATTTTATCTTTTAATGTATCCATTGGTTTCCAAAAACCTTCGTGCTTAAATGCAACAAGTTGTCCTTCAGCAGCAATTTTTTCTAATGGTGTTCGTTCCCAAATGGTATCATCTCCTTCAATGTAATCAAACACTTTAGGCTCACACACAAAGAATCCACCGTTTATCCAATTGCCATCTCCTTTCGGTTTTTCTTTAAAATGTTCTACTTGCATAGTGTCGTTAATTTGTAAAGCACCAAATTTTCCTGTGGTTTGAATTGCAGTAACCGTAAGCATTTTCTTATTTGCATTATGAAAATCCAATAGCGCTTTGATATTTACATTTGAAACACCATCGCCATAAGTAAGAAAAAATTTTTCATTGTTTACATATTTTTTTATGCGTTTGATTCGCCCACCAGTCAATGTATCGGTGCCTGTATCAACCAATGTAATTTTCCAATTTTCTGCAGCAGTATTATGTATTTCTAATTTATTATTTTTCAAATCAATGGTTACATCGGATTGGTGTAAAAAATAATTTGCAAAATATTCTTTCACCAAATAGCCTTTGTAACCTAGACAAATCACAAATTCATTAAATCCATAATGCGCATAAATATTCATAATATGCCACAGAATTGGTTTTCCACCAATTTCAACCATTGGTTTTGGACGAATATCAGTTTCTTCGGATAAACGTGTTCCTAAACCACCAGCAAGAATTACTACTTTCATAGATAAATAATTTTAAATTTTTTTGATGCAATTATTACTTAATTACAGAGCCAACGAATTTATAAAATAGTTTTGAATAAAGTGGGTTTGAATGAAGAAAAGCGCATCTCTTATTTTTATTAACTTTGCTCGAAACAAATCAATTTATTTATTGATGGTCGCAAAAAATAAAAAAACAAATTCAAAAGCAACTACATTGCAATCGTCAAACGCTTTTTACAAGCCATTGTTGGCGGTTTTAATTATTACACTTTTAGTTTTTGCAAATTCGTTTGCACCCAATTTTGTTCAGCTGGACGACCCAGCTTACATCACCGATAATCCTTTTATAAAATCACTTTCATTGCATAGTATTGCAACTATTTTTACATCGTTTTATAATGCAAATTATCATCCACTAACAACGCTTTCTTATGCCATAGAATTTAAACTTTTTGGATTGAAAGCAACAGGTTATCATTTTACAAATATTCTTATTCATCTTATTAATACGTCATTGGTTTTTTTATTGATTTTTAAAATATCAAAACGTAAAGAAATTGCAATTATTTGTGCTCTGTTTTTTGGAATTCATCCAATGCATGTAGAGTCAGTAGCTTGGATTTCGGAGCGAAAAGATTTGTTGTACGGAATGTTTTATCTCGCAGCATTGTATTATTATTACGAATATATTCAAAATGAAACAAGAAAAAATTTCTTATTTGTTCTTTTATTTTTCACACTTTCTCTTTTATCAAAATCGGCTGCTATTACTTTGCCATTAGTACTTTGTGCTTTCGATTTTTATTTTAAAAGAGGATTAAACAAAAAAATAATTCTCGAAAAAATTCCATTTTTTGCATTGTCATTATTGTTTAGTATAATTACAATTATGTCTCAAAAGTCAGCAGGAGCAATAAATGCAGACTTGATGCCTAAATATTCTTTGATTGAACGATTTTTTGTTGCAAGTTATGCTGGAAGTTATTATTTGTGGAAATTATTTTTGCCAACATCTTTATCAGCATTGCATTATGCACCAAAATATATTCCAAGCTATTATTATGCAATGCCTTTATTGTTGGGTTCAATTGCTTTGTTTGTATGGAAAGCAAAAGTATTACAAAGAGAAATTATTTTTGGAATTTTATTTTACTTTTTTGCAATTTGTCTTACAATTCAAATTATCCCTGTTGGTTATGCAATTGTTTCGGAGCGTTATTCTTATATACCTTACATCGGTTTATTTTTTATTCTTGGACATTTTTATGTGGCTGTTGTGGAAGGAAAAATTGCGTGGGCAAAAAATTTAAAACCTTATATAAATTACGTTTTTGTTGCATTTGCAATTTATTTTTTCGCAACTACTTTTATGAGAAATAAAATTTGGAAAGACAGCATAACATTGTTTTCCGACATTACTCAAAAATATCCAGAAGTAGCAAACGCACATTTTTCTGTAGGTAAAAATTTGTTTGACGCGAGAGATATTAATGGAGCATTAACCTCTTTTAATAAAGCATTAGAACTGGATTCAACATATACTGATGTTTATTTCTATAGAGGCAATTTGTATTTTGACCAAAAAAATTATGAAGCAGCAGCAAACGATTATAAAACTGCAATTGCTCTAAAACCAAAGTATCCAGAAGCAATTTATAATTTGGGCGTTGCTTATATGTCGTTAGGAAATAATCAAGAATCGGTAAATACAATTACAAAATGTATTGAGATGAGTCCTAATGAATTTATGTATCAATCGCGAGCAACAGCAAATTTTAATTTAAAAAAATATAAAGAAGCAATTGATGATTACACGTTTGCATTAAAACTAAATCCGAAATTAGCCGAATCATTTTTTAATAGAGGTGTTTGCTATTTTTACCTCACGCAACAAAGCAATGCTTGTAATGATTGGAAACAAGCATCAATACTTGGATTTGCAAAAGCAAATGAATTGATTGGGGCGTATTGTAAATAAAATAATACTATTTTCAATTTTCTTTTCAAACCGAATTCTGTCAAATCGTCTTCATTCCATTATTAGTATTATTTTTGCAAGGAGAAAATTGTTATGTCAGATATAATTCAACTTTTACCCGATTCTGTTGCCAATCAAATTGCCGCAGGTGAAGTAGTTCAACGTCCTGCTTCTGCTGTAAAAGAGTTGATGGAAAATGCATTGGATGCGGGTGCTACTTCCATAAAGTTGATTGTGAAAGATGCTGGAAAAACCTTGATTCAAATAATTGACAATGGTTGCGGAATGAGCGAAACCGATGCTCGTATGAGTTTTGAACGACACGCAACTTCTAAAATTCGCAAAGCCGAAGATTTGTTTGCAATACGCACAATGGGTTTTAGAGGTGAAGCACTTGCATCTATTGCTGCTATTGCTCAAGTGGAGTTAAAAACAAAACGTATTGGCGATGAAATTGGAGTAGTAATTGAAATAGAAGGAAGTGAATTAAAATTACAAGAAGCTTGTAATTCGCCAGAAGGAACAAGCATTTCGGTAAAAAATTTATTTTACAATGTTCCTGCTCGTAGAAATTTTTTAAAAACCGATTCTGTTGAATTGCGCCATATCATTGATGAATTTCAACGAGTAGCAATTCCAAATCCTCATATTGCATTTACATTGCATCACAATTCTACCGAAATTTTTAATCTTCCAATCGGTAATTTAAAACAGCGATTGATGGCAGTTTTTGGAAGTTCATACAACACACGTTTGGTTCCTGTGGAAGAAAATACAGACATTGTTAAAATTAAAGGATTTGTTATAAAGCCCGAATTTGCTAAAAAAACACGTGGTGAACAATTTTTCTTTTTGAATAATCGTTTTATCAAAAATGCGTATTTGCATCACGCAGTTCAATCAGCATTTGAACAATTATTGCCTCACGATAGTTTTGCTTCCTACTTTTTATTATTGGATGTAAATCCTAAAACCATTGATATTAATATACATCCAACAAAAACGGAAGTGAAATTTGAAGACGAAAAAGCCATTTATGCTTTTTTGCGTTCAACCGTAAAAAAATCGTTGGGACAATTCAACATTGCTCCCAGCTTGGATTTTGACCAAGAGGCGCACCTTTACAATATGCCTTTGAAACCAGTTGATGGAATTTATAAACAACCAACTATAAAAGTTGATCCAAATTTTAATCCATTTAAAACAGATAGTGTTTCAAGTGTAAAAACTTCAGAAAGAGAATTATCCAATCGTGCAAATTGGGAAAAGATGTATAGCCGCCATGCAGATAATCAAATGGAGTTTGAAATAAAAAAAGAAGATACGCAACACTCCGTAAGTGCTGATTGGGACAATGAATTACACGAAAGCAATAAAAAAAATACATATCAATTACATAACACGTATATTTTGTCGCACATCAAAACTGGTTTTATGGTAATTGACCAACAAGGTGCACACGAACGTATTTTGTACGAACGCATTTTGGAAAGTTTTGAAAAAAATAAATCGGCAACACAGCAAGAATTATTTCCTAAAACAATTGAACTAAATTCCAGCGATTTTGCTTTGGTAAAAGAATTGGAAAACGAAATAAAAATAATGGGATTTGATATCAGTGAATTTGGTAAAAATACATTTGTTATTCACGGAGTTCCTGCCGATACTGTAGATTGTGATTCTTCAAAACTTTTGGAAGGTTTAATTGAAAATTACAAACAAAACTTATTGGAATTAAAGTCGAATAAAAGAGAAAATCTTGCTCGTTCAATGGCAAAAAATATGGCAATAAAATCTGGAAAAATATTGAATCAAGAAGAAATGAATTTAATTATTGACGAATTGTTTGCTTGCAAAATGCCTTACAACACACCAAGTGGAAAGCCAACAATAACAACATTTTCAATAGATGATTTGAATAGAAGATTTAAGAAATAGAGAATTTCAGAATTGTAAAAAAATAAAATATGTCTTACGAACAATATCGCCCAAATAGTTTTAGTGTATTACCACTCGTTGTAAAAAATTTATTGATAATAAATGTGTTATTTTATTTAGCAACAGTAGTTTTTGAAACGCAATACAATATTGATTTATCAGATAGATTTGGACTTCATTATCCTTCATCCGATTCATTTATTCCATATCAAATTATCACTTACATGTTTATGCATGGAAGTTTTATGCACTTGTTCTTCAATATGTTTGCCTTATGGATGTTTGGAGGGCGATTAGAAAATTTATGGGGAAGTAAACGGTTTTTAATTTATTACATGATTACTGGAATTGGTGCTGGGCTGGTGCAATTAGCCGTAGCCTATTTTAGATTAATGCCACTTTACGACCAAATTTCTCCTGAAGATTTGAATATGGTAATGACAAGAGGTTCTGAAATTTTAAGAGAAGGGAAAAATTTTATTGACCCAGTTGCTGGCGGAATTAATGAATTGTTAAACAGCACAACCATTGGTGCATCAGGAGCTGTGTTTGGAATATTATTAGCGAGAGGCGTGTTGTACCCAAATGAAATACGTTATTTATATTTTGCAATTCCGATAAAAACAAAATGGTTGGTAATATCTTACGGCATTATAGAACTTTATGACGGCATTGCAAATAGTGCATCTGATAATGTAGCACATTTTGCACATCTTGGTGGAATGTTATTTGGTTTTATTTTAATTAAAATTTGGCAAAAAAGAAGCAGTAATTTTTATTAAAAATGGCGAATCAACTAATTGAAGACGTAAAATATAAATTTAAAAGTAGTAATCCTGTTACACGTTTAATAGCAATTAATACTGCTATTTTTTTAATCATTAGTATTCTTCGAATTCTCGCTTTTGTTTTTCAAAACACTTTTATTTTAAGTTCAGTTATGGAAAATATTATGTTTCCATTGAGCTTGTATGGTTTAATTTATAAGCCTTGGACGCTTGTTACTTATATGTTTGCACACGAAGAATTGTTGCACCTATTTTGGAATATGATTTCACTTTATTGGTTCGGACAATTACTAATTGAATATACTTCGGCAAAAAAAATAATTCCACTTTACATTCTAGGAGGTATTGCTGGCGCAATTTTTACGTTGTTATTATTTTTATTAATTCCAAGTTTACATTCCTATGTTGGAAGCCAATTAATTGGAGCATCGGCTGGAGTTACTGCTATTATTGTTGCTTCAGCAACTTTAATTCCCGAATACAAAATGAATTTTATGTTTATTGGTCCAGTAAAACTTTTGTATGTTGCTATTTTTGTTGTGTTCATTGATGTGTTGAGCATAGCATCTTATTCCAATGTTGGTGGTAATCTTGCACATCTTGGTGGTGCATTGATGGGATATTTTTTTATTGTACAATACAAGAAAGGAAATGATTGGGCAAAGCCTATCAATATGTTTTTCGATTGGATTAATCGTATTTTTAAATTTTCGCATAAACCAAAAATGACAGTGGCATACAAACGAAAAATTTCGGACGAAGAATATAATTACAACAAAAAAGTGGAACAAAAAACAATAGATGAAATATTGGATAAAATTTCAAAATCGGGATACGAAAGTTTGAGTAAAGCAGAAAAAGAAATTTTATTTAAAGCAAGTAAAAAATAAAGTTTGGAGAACGAACAAAAAATAAAACAAGAAGAAAAAAAAATACGCAAAGGCAAACAATATTTTGCAAATCGTGTTGCAATGCTTTGCAATCATTTTGCTGTAGCTACTTTGCTAATTTCATATCTTGCTCCACAAGTAAGTCCCGAAAATTTTTGGTTTATTGCATTCTTCGGATTGGCTTATCCATTGCTTGTTATAATCAATATTGCTTTTGTAGTTTATTGGACAATTCAATTCAAAAAAAAAGCATTCTATTCGCTTATCGTTATTCTTTGTGGCTGGAGTTTAGTACACAGATATGTTCAATTGAATGATGAGCAAGACCTTGAGAAATCAAAAAAATTAATTAAAATAATGTCTTACAATGTTAAGGTTTTTGATTTATACAATTGGTCGCACAATATAGAAACACGAGCAAAAATATTTGATTTAATTTCGGATGAAAGCTCCGATATTATGTGTTTTCAAGAATTTTTTTCAAGAGATAGTAGTCGTTATAATAATTTAGATACGTTACTAAAATTTCAAAAAGCAAAAAATGTTCATGTGGAATATACTTCACATGCTCGTTTGTTACAACATTTTGGCATTGCAACTTTTACTTCCTATCCAATAATTTCAAAAGGCAAAGTTGATTTTGGATATAGAAGCAACAACATTTGTATTTATACCGATATAAAAATAGATGATGATACAATTCGTGTTTATAATATGCACTTGCAGTCCATTGCATTTAGTAGAGATGATTATAAATACGCTGAAGAATTGCAAAAAGATATTGAAGCAGAAGACATAGAGCGCTCAAAAAATATTTTGAAACGATTAAAACTTGCATTTGAAAAACGTGCCGCACAAGCTGATTTGATTGAACAAAGCATTGCTTCATCGCCTTATCCAGTAATTGTTTGTGGCGATTTTAATGATACTCCTGCATCTTATACCTACAATACTATTTCAAAAAATTTAATAGATAGTTTTATTGAAAGTGGAAATGGTTTTGGAAAAAGCTATGTTGGTGCATTTCCTTCGTTTCGTATAGATTACATACTTCACAGCAATAAATTTCAATCGTATAATTTCCAAACAATCCGAAAAGAATTATCGGATCATTTTCCTGTGATTACCAATTTGGAAATGAAATAAATTTTATTGATTTACTTTTTTTGTTCGTTTCAACGAAAGTAAATTCATACAATTTGGATTGAAATTTTGAATATTATTTTGTACCAAACGAACAACTTCATCGTAATACAAAGGCACAATTGGCGCATCTTCCATCAGTATTCTATCCATTTGCTGATATTCTTCCTTGCGAATAGAATCGTTCAATTCCAATTGTGATTTTTCAAATAAAATATCAAATTGTGGATTTGAATAATGTGTGTAATTAAATGCTTGTGGACTAAAATTTTTGCTGTAAAAAAGTGAAAGAAAATTTTCTTCATCAGCATAATCGCCAACCCACGATTTTCTAAAAAATGGAACTTTTGCATTGGCAATAGATTCAATCAATACAGATGGTTTTTGAATATCAATTTTTATTTTTATTCCCAGCTCTCCAAGTTGTGATTGAATGTATTCGGCTAATTCCAAATATTGTTCAGTACTTGCAAGTGTAATTTCTGGTAAGCCTTTTCCATCAGCAAATCCAGCCAAGAATAAAAGTTCTTTTGCTTTTTCAGGATTATAGTCATAACCTTTTACTTTTGTTTTATCAAACGATGGTAAACCTGGCGGAATAAAACCTGCGGTTGCAGGAGTTCCTAAATTTTTGCGCAAGTATTTTACCATTTTTACTCTATCAAAACCGTAGCCAATAGCTTGTCGCAAAGCTTTTATTTTGAATGGAGAATTTTTTACTGAAGCCATATTTTCATCAATCAAAAAACCTAAATAATCTGTTTTTAAAAAAGGTGTTGCTTGTAAATAAAATTCATTTTTGAATTTATCTTTTAATAATCCATCTTCAGTTAATACTTCATCAGTGTTTATGGCATCAATTCCAGAAACCATATCAACATTGCCTTTCATAAATTCTAAAAAAGAAGTTTCTCTATCTTTAATAAACGAAATTGAAACTGCATCTAAATAGGGCAATTGTTTTTCTCCTTCATATTCAAAGTAGTTTTGATTTTTTACAAAAATTAATTTATTGCCGTCATCCCACCTTTTAAATTGAAATGGACCAGTACCAACGGGATGTCTGCCAAAATCTTCACCGTAATGTTCAACACATTCTTTGGGAACAACCGAAAAATATTTCATTGTTAAAATTCCTATAAATGGCGAAAAAGATTTGTTCAAATGAATAATAAATGTGCTATCATTCGGTGCTTCAAAACCTTGTTGATGTTCAGTGTTTACATAATTTAAAAGTGAAATAGCAGATGAAACTTTTGAATCCAACAAACGATTGAAGCTATAAACAAAATCATTGGCAACTACTTTTCGTCCTTTGTTTTCGGGAAAAAATTCATTGTCGTGAAAAACAACATTTGTTTTTAAATTAAAAGTATACGTTAATCCGTCAGTTGAAATTGCCCACGATTTAGCAATAGAAGGCTGAACTTTGAGCGAATCATCCATTTCTACTAATCCATTGAACAATTGATTTACAGCCCAAATATTTTCTGTGTTTCGCGCAGCAGCAGGGTCGAGTGAGGTGATAGCACCCATTTCATTGTATTTAAAAACGGTGCGTGTATTGTTGTTTTTTTCATTGTTTGTTGAACAAGAAATTACAAACAATGCAAGGAATAAAAAAGTAATTAAATTCTTCATAAACAATTTTACACATTCCTTTGCTATTAAATTATTCAAGTCAATTTCAATTATCAACAGTTTTTTGAACAACAAATTTTTAAGTATGGAATAATGGTTTATTCCGTAAATTCGCAATCCGAATGAAAAAAGTAGCATTTCATACATTAGGTTGTAAACTCAATTTTTCTGAAACAAGCACCATTGCACGTTTGTTTGAGGAGAATGGTTATCAAAAGGTTGATTTTTCGCAACCTTCGGATGTGTATGTAATTAATACTTGTTCTGTAACAGCCAATGCTGATAAGGAATGTAAGCAAATTGTAAAATCGGCTTTGTCTGTTTCGCCCGAAGCTTATGTTGTTGTTGTTGGTTGTTATGCTCAACTAAAACCCGAAGAAATTGCAAATATTGATGGTGTAGATTTGGTGTTGGGTGCTTCCGAAAAATTTAAGTTATTGAATTACCTAAACGATTTACAAAAAAAATCGAAAGCAGAAATTTACAGTTGTGAAATTGAAGAAGCCAATTTTTTTGTAGATGCTTATTCTTTTGGCGACAGAACTCGTGTGTTTTTAAAAGTTCAAGATGGTTGCGATTACAATTGTTCTTTTTGCACAATTCCTTTAGCACGTGGCAGTAGCCGTAGCGATAGCATTGAAAATGCTGTAAAGAATGCGAATGAAATTGCGAAACAAGATGTAAAAGAAATTGTTCTTACTGGTGTAAACCTTGGCGATTTTGGAAATAATTCAAGTAAAGAAGGAAACAAAAAACAACAAACATTTTTTGATTTAGTTCAGGAATTAGAGAAAGTACAAGGCATTGAGCGTTTTCGTATTTCATCCATCGAACCAAATTTATTGAAAGATGAAATTGTAAAATTTGTTTCCACATCCAAACGATTTGTTCCACATTTTCATATTCCATTACAATCGGGAAGCAACAAAATTTTGAAAGCAATGCGCAGACGCTATTTACGCGAATTATATAGCGATAGAGTTGCAAACATAAAATCATTGATGCCACATTGTTGCATTGGAGTAGATGTGATAGTTGGTTTTCCGGGCGAAACGGATGAAGATTTTTTGGATACTTATAATTTTTTAAATCAATTGGATATTTCTTATTTGCATGTGTTCACTTATTCTGAACGTGATAATACAGATGCAATAACGCTCGAAAATGTTGTTCCTATTGCAACACGTAAAAAGCGAAATAAAATGTTACGAATACTTTCTGCAAAAAAACTTCGTCATTTTTATGAACAACATATAGGCGAAACACGCAGTGTACTTTTTGAAGCCGACAACAAAGATGGATTTATGCATGGCTTTACCGATAACTATATAAAAGTTAAAACTCCCTACAATCCTTTATTGGTAAATCAATTAAAGCAAGTTAGATTGAAAGAATTAGATGTTGATGGAAATGTTTTGATTGCAGATGTTACAGAAACTATTTCTGCATTTGCATAAAAAAAGAACAAAAAATATTCAATAATATAACAAAAAATAGCTGGAAATTAAGTGCTAATAAAAACTATTTAAAACTTTAATTTTTTCAACAAAAATTTTCGCAATTGCAATAAAATCAAGCTGTTGTTATTAACACTCCAAACTGCATAATAATAGCACAAAGCATTGAAGTATATTTGAATATCAAACAAAATTTGAAACAGATATACAATGCTTACAAGAATCTCTTTAATAAATTCTAAAGGTTACGGCAAAGCCGAACTAAAATTAGATAATTGCGACTCATTGCAATTGGTTGGTCCAAATAACATTGGAAAAAGTACATTGATTTATGCACTTAACTTTTTATTTGTTGTTGATGGACAAAAAATGTCGTTTAGCGGACAACGAAAGGGCGACAAAGAAACCATTCACCATTATTTTCCTACACATAACAAAAGTTTTTTGGTTTTTGAAATCAATAAAATGGGATACTATTGTATTCTTGTAAAACGTAATACTGATGGGGAGTTGGAGTATTACAAAATAGATAGCGAATATAATGAAGAATACTTTTTTGAAAACGAAGGAACGCATCAGCGTTTGAGAAATTTTGATGAAACACTTGCTTTGTTTATTGAGAAAGGAATTGGGCATAGCAAGTTTGCAACAAAAACAGATGTGTTCAATCATGTTTATCATCGCGGAGTAAAAAATAATGCAGTTGTATGGTTGGAAGATACCGTGAAAGCTGATGGTTTGAGTAATAATTTTTCTAAAGTCTATCGTTATTTAATCAACTCAAAATTGATTACAAACAAAACACTAAAAGAATCATTGATTATTGCTGATAACAGAGAAAATGAGGGACTAAATTTTTCGCAAAAAAATAAAAAAGACATTATTGATTTGTTGCGAATTAATGAAGAAATAAAAAGTGTAAAATCTGTACGTACCGATTTTCTTGAGTTTAGAGAGTTAGTGAAAATGTACAATTCAAAAACAAAAATTGTTGGTGAATTAATTTCTGCATTTAATACTTCATACACAGCAGCTATTCCAGAATTGGAAATTTCATCGGTAGAAAGAGGAAGACACATTGCTGCAGTTCATAATGAAATTAATGAAATACTGAAACCAAAAGAATTAAATTTCGCATCATACATAGGTGAAAAAAATGCAGAAATAAAGAACAAGACCAATTTACTTGGTGAGAAACAACACGAGCTAAATGAAATTAATAAATACGAATCAATTGATTTTTTGAAAGAATCGTTGCGCAATTTGGATAAGGAACGTAAAGAAATTGAAACGCGCATTACTACGATTGAAACTCAAAAATTATCGAGCAAACATTTGGAATTTCGTTTGGAAAAATTGAACGATAAAATTGCAGCAGTTGAAAATCAAATTGAAAATTACAACAACCTTTTGATTCATAAAATTTCGGATAACGAAAAAACAAAACAGCTTTTAAATGCAATACTTTCGGAGCAAGTAATGAGTTTGCCAAGCAAGCAAATTAAAAAACCAATCAAAAAATTATCGGACAAATTGTTGAATATTTTTGATGGTGAAATTGATATTTCAAAAGGTTTGGAATTAACAGAATTTCGTTCGGTTAAAGAATTGAAAGATGAATTGAAAACATTACAAGCGGAGAAAAAACAAACGGAAGAACTTTTGAAAACAGTTGTTGATAAAGAAAAAATCGATTTTAAATTGAAAAGTATTCTTGGCGAAATTGAAGTTATCAAAGAAAAAATAAAAGGTATTGAAACAAAACCTCAATTGGAAAGGGCAATTAAGGGCATTGTTGAAGAAATAAAAAATTTCACGGAAGATAAAAAAGAGTTGGAATTACATTTGAACGAATTGGTGAAGGAAATTTCGGGCAAACAAATTATGCTTGATAAATTGAATGAAGAAAAACGCAATTTTGAAACGCGCATTAGAGAATTAAAAGAACGTAAATTTGAAATTGAATCCATTGATGTAGAACCTTCGGAATATGAAACGAATGATAATTTGGATTATATCTATTCAAAAATTCAAATTCATCAAAAAGATAGAATAGAGCTGAAAGCCAAGAAAGACGCTACTTTTGATAATTTGAAATATCGTTTGAGAAATAGTAGTGCAGATGAAGAACAATTTATTTTGTTTGTAGAAGAAGAAATTGCTTGCTTGTCTGACAAAGAAAGAAGTATTGATGGTTTGTTGCAAAGTATCTCTACTCAATTTGCAAATCCTGCATACACATTACTCAAACGCTACGAAGAGTTCAAACAATTTGTATATAACAAGTTCAACGAAAAACTTTCAAAGACTCGTATTTCAAATATTGAATCAATGAAAATTGAATTGCTAGATAACGAACGAATTATTGGCGAATTGAAAAAAATCGCTTCTATTCAGGAGTTCAACGGACAAATGAGTTTTGAATTTGACCAATCCGAAAATTTAAAAATATTAAATACCTATTTGGATACAGGGAAAAAAGTAAGTTTTGATGAATTATTTAACATCGAATTATTACTTCACATTCAAGGAACTGATAAGCGTGTGGACTTGGCAAATCAAGTAGAATCGGATGGTACCGACCGAATGATTCGTTTGGTAATGATTATGTCAATCATCAACCGATTGGCAGTAACCGATGCGCAAAATAAAATTGCATTGTTCATTGATGAGGTTGCAACCATTGATAAACAAAACCGTCCAGAGCTTGTGAAGTTTTGTAAAGAACATAATTTCATTCCAATTTTTGCGGCACCCGATGCAGTTGAAGGATTTAATAAATACTATTTTATTTATCCATCAAAAGGAAAAATAAATATCAACGAAAAACAAAATGCTGTAATTGTTGAACGAAACGGAGTGGTGGAAAAACCTATTGCTAAAAAGAATTAGAGTAATTTATGAAAGCAGAACCAAGAACCATACTGCGCTTTTTGCTTGAGTATTTTGATGTAGTAAATGATTTGTACGAAATTCAACTTACACAAGGCGTAATTGCGTACGAATCGTTAAATCAAGTTACCACAAAGCATAATAGCGATATCAAATCACAATTGATTGACTATAAAATTATTGTGAGTGTGAATGATAATTTTGAAATTCGAACGGTTTATTTCAACTTAATTGAATTTATATTAAGTGAATTTAAACCAATGTTGCCCGAAACGATTGAGAAATATCACGTTTCGATTGCAGAATTGTTTCGTAAAATCAAAGAAAATATTAAAGGCGATAAAGTAATTTTAAACCAACGATTGAGTGATTTGGCAAATGAAATTCGCACGTTTTACGAAATGGTTGAAAAAAATACCATTAGTTTATTGAACGAAACACGAGAATTAAAAGCCAATGTAAAGAAAATTGATTACCGCGAAAAAATTGTTCGAGCATCGCGTTGGATTGACGAATACATTATTCCATTGAATAAAATTTTGGACATCAATCATAGCACATCTATTGCAAATAAATTGTACGATATTTCGGAATATTCAAATAAATTTCGTTTGAATTTTGATGAAGAATCATCGCGTGTGTTGTTTGAAAAGCTTTATTTTCAATTGATTCAGGTGAATGATAATTTATTGCGTCAATCAAAAATTTTGACAAATGAGTTGCTTCCATTGATTGAACGCATAAGAACGGAATCAATTATTTTAACAGGTTGGATTACTTTCTTAAAAAATCCATACAAGCGCAAAGTGCCAAAATTATTGAAGCGCAAAGAAGTTTCGATTTATTCGCCAAGCACATTTTTTAATGCTGCAGAAATGTTTGAGCAATTTAAAAATGATACCGATATTTATTTTGAAGAAGAAGAAGTGGATTCGGAAAAATGGATTTTTGATAAAGAACATTACTCCAAAAAATTAAAAGAAAGTTTACCTGTAGATAATTTTTTTAAATGGTGTAGCAAAACATTAAAAGAAGATTACAAAAAAACAGAAATTGAAAAATTCTTTGCACTTACAAGTTTGGCTTTTGATGAAGAAATTCAGTTGGAATATGCTACCAAAGCCGAGTTTGACAAAATTAAAATTAACGATTTAACATTAACAGTTCCTAAAATAAAAATGAATCAACATGGAATTTCCTAATCATCACCGACAAATTGTAGAAGATTTATTAAGTGGAAAATTTATTTTACCACAAGAACGAACGTATCAAGTATTGAAAGAAAACGAACCTTCATATTCTTATTTTTTCAAAGCATCATTCAATTATGAATTGCGACTCACGCAAGATTACGCTTATGTAGTTTCAGACGAATCAAACGAAATGCTCTCTCGCGATGTGTGTATTTTTATTGCATTGTTGAGCTATGAATTGGATAGAGATGGAAAAAATTTCTTGGAAAGAATTCAGTTTAGTGAATTTGAAATGGAAGAAATTGAAAATTATTTTACCAATTCATCTTACATTGATTTGATTTTATCAAACAAACAATTGAAAGATGCAGATGCTCGTAAAAACTTTATCAATACGCTAAACCGCAGAAATATTATTGAAAAAACTGGAGATAATCGTTTTGTATTTACTTCGGCACATAAATTTTTTATGGATTTTGCAAGTGATATTGTGAAGTACGAAAATGCCGAAAAGGAAAATTAATTTTTTATTTGAATAAAATTAACAAGGGACGAAAGTCCCTTTTTTATTATTGAATAAGCAAATCGAGTATTTGTTTTTGTAACTTCGCCTCAATTTATTTTTCATTCATACATTTTAATTTCCTTTCATGTACCCATCAATATATTATGCAGTAAAAGATTTGTTTGGCTTGAATTTGCCATTTCTTAAAATGATTCAAAGTTTTGGTTTTTTTGTTGCTATTTCTTTTTTATTAGCTTCTTATTTATTTTCAAAAGAATTGAAACGCAAAGTAGAACAAGGATTGTTGAGTACTTCCAGTACAAAAATTTTGAAAGGCGCAAAAGCAACTACAGCAGAGCTTGTAGTGGCAGGTATTATTGGATTTTTATTAGGATTTAAAATAGTATTCATTGCTTTTAATTTTTCGGAATTTACCGAAAACACACAAGGTTTTTTACTTTCCACAAATGGAAGTTTGTTTGGCGGAATAGCAGGAGCAGCAATTTCAGCGTATTTAAAATACCGTGAGAAAGAAAAAACAAAATTGGAAAAACCAATTTGGGTAGAAGAAGTGATGCACCCCTATCAGCATGTTGGGAATATGACTTTGATTGCAGCATTTGCAGGATTGTTAGGAGCAAAAATATTTCACAACCTCGAAAATTGGGATGATTTTATTGCCGATCCAAAAGCTGCATTGCTTTCATTTAGCGGATTAACAATGTATGGTGGGCTAATATTAGGTTCGGCTTCCGTTATTTTTTATGCGCACAAAAATAATATTACCATTACTCATTTAATTGATGCTTGTGCCCCAGCGCTAATGCTCGCGTATGGTACAGGACGTATTGGGTGTCACGTTGCAGGTGATGGCGATTGGGGAGTAGCTAATCTTGCACCAAAACCAAATTGGCTAAACTGGCTTCCCGATTGGACTTGGAGCTATGATTATGCACACAATGTGAATGGTGTTGGCGAACCAATTGCAAATTGTTTAAATGATAAATATTGTTATCATTTGGTTCCTTCTGTTTATCCAACGGCTTTTTACGAAGTACTAATGTGTATCAGTTTGTTTTTTTTGTTGTGGTATTTGCGCAAAAAAATTTCAACACCAGGAATGTTATTTTCTGTGTACCTTATTTTCAACGGTATTGAGCGATTTTTTATTGAAAAAATTAGAGTAAATACACTGTATCATTTTGGCAATTTTGCATTTACACAAGCTGAACTAATTTCAACTATTTTGTTTTTTATAGGAATTATTGGTGTTTGGTATTTTAAGAAGTTGGAGAAGAAAAAAATATAATTTATCTATTCCGTTTCTTTTTCAAAAGTGCCTTCAGTAATATTTTTTCCGTCTTTATAAAAATAAATTCCTCCCCACGAATATTCTTCTTTTTTATAAATATATGCTGTGCCATCAATGGTAACAGTTACTATGGTTAGTTTTCTTCTGTCTTCTTGTATAATTTTTTCCTCAATATTTTTGTTTGTTGGCTTTTTAGCAACAACAGGTTCTATCACTTTTGGTTTTGGTTTTTCCACAATAGGAGGAGGTTCTACTGGTTTTGGTTTTGGTTTTTCAGCAACAGGAGGAGTTTCCACTGGCTTTTCTTTCGGTTTTTCTGGCTCCGATTTATATTCAGGTTGTTTCACCACAATAGGAATAGGATTGCTTGGTGCTTGTGTAGCCAATGTTGGTGGAGGTGTTACAGGTCTTGGATTTGGTTCAGGTGGTTTTGGTTTAGGAATAGGAGTTGCTTCTGCTTTTTTTTGCATTTCCAATGCAGTAGCGGTGTAATCTTTATCAAATCCAAAATCTCCCGATTCAAGTTCATATTTAATTCTTCCAACAGGTTGCGAATAGGTAACAACAGATTCTTCTGGTTGTTTGGTAAGTTCTACTTCAGCAGTAAATTTTGCAAAATCTTCCTTTTCTCTATCCGTAGGAATGTGCGTATCAACTGTTATAGCTTTGCTAATAAAACCCATTTTTGTACAAGAAAAAACGTATTCAGCATTTAAATCCAAATCAACATTGTATTTTCCTCCACTTGGGTCAATCACTCTGTATGGCATCCCATTTTTGGTAATAGTAACCAATGCATGTTTTAAATCACCATCTTTTACAGTAAGTTTAAATTTGAGGGTAAATTTTGGTGCATCTAAATCCTGTGCCATTGCGCCATTGCCAAGTGTGGCAAGCATAAACACGAGTGCAACCAAAAATTTGCGATAAAAAAAGTAAAATTTATTTTTATAATGCATCATACAATACGTTCAAAAGTACAGAAATATTTGTAAAAAAATATGAAATTGATGATAGTGTTTTAATCATAACTTTGTGAATAAATATTTTCAGATGGACGTTGATTTACAAATGCTTTGCCAAGAAGTTTGTTTGCTCTCAAAACAAGTTGGAGCATTTATTAAAAACGAGCGTATAAAATTTTCTACTGACAAAATTGAAATAAAAGGCAAGAACGATTTTGTTTCGTATGTAGATAAAACTTCCGAAAAATTATTGGTAGAATCTTTAACAAAGCTTTTGCCTGAAGCTGGTTATATAGCCGAAGAAGGAACATCTTCAAAAAAAGGCGAAGCATACAACTGGATAATTGACCCGCTTGATGGAACTACTAATTTTATTCACGGTATTCCTTGTTTTGCCATTAGCATTGCATTAATGCGTCAGGAAACATTGGTGCTTGGAGTTGTGTATGAAATAAATTTTGATGAATGTTTTTATGCTTGGGAAAAGAGCAAAGCCTATTTGAATGGCAATGAAATAAGTGTTTCTAAAGCATCTAAATTATCCGATTCGCTAATAGCAACAGGCTTTCCATATTACGATTACAATCGCTTAAATGAATATATGGAACTTTTCAAATATTTCATGCAACACACACATGGCTTGCGCAGATTGGGTTCTGCGGCTACTGATTTAGCGTATGTAGCTTGTGGACGATTTGAAGGTTTTTATGAATATAGTCTTCAACCTTGGGATGTAGCCGCTGGTGCATTTATTGTAAAACAAGCAGGGGGAAAGGTTTCGGATTTTAGTGGTGAAACAAATTTTATTTTTGGAAAAGAAATAGTGGCAGGAAATTCAAATTGTTTTGATGAATTTTTAAGTGCTGTAAAAGCACATTTTAATTAATATGGAACAAAAACAAAAACCTAAAAATGCTTGGGAATATGTGAAAATTTATTTCCCAGATGTGTGGCAATATGTTATCATTATTGTGATTATGATAATTGCCGCTATTTTTATTTTATAAAAAATGTTTAGACATAAAGGTCAAAATCGCACATTCAAACACAATTTAAGATTAGCAATTTTGCTTTCTTCCACAGCAGGAATTGTGAATGTTGCAGGTTTTATTTCTTTCTCCATTTTTACAACAAATGTAACTGGACACGTTGCTCAATTTTCGGAACAACTCTCACTTGGAAATTTTTCATTCGCCAAAATTATTGTGTTATGGATGTTGATGTTTTTGTTTGGTGCTTTTTTTTCAAGCTTTTTAATCAACATTATGAATAAACGCGCACCTCGTTTTTCGCACTCTTTACCTTTATTAATTGAAATATTTATTTTGTTGTACGTTGGCTATTTAGGTCAAAATTACAACAGTGATTCTTCACAAAATCATTTTCTTGCAGGTAGTTTATTGTTTGCTATGGGAATGCAAAATGCAATGGTAACAATGGTTTCAGGGTTTGTAGTACGCACCACACATCTTACTGGTTTGTTTACTGATTTGGGAATAGAAATTTCAAAATTGTTTTATTTAAAAGATATTTCTGAAATTGAAAAAAAGGATTTGAAAAGAAAATTATTGCTTCACAGTTCAATTGTAATCATGTTTATTGTGGGAGGTGTTGTTGGAAGTTTTATGTATAAATATATTTTCTATAAAACTTTTATTGTAGCGGCACTAATACTTCTTTTTGCCTTGTTCTACGATGGAACAAGAATTCGATTTTATCTTTTTGTTAGAAAATATTTTCGTAGCAAATAAAAAATAAAATTAATTTTTATTTTTTAATGAAATTGCCAAAAGCCCAATAAAAGTAAGCAATCCATTGAGTATAATCATTTCAAATCCAAATTTATATCCATTGAATAATTCGACTGAAAAATCATTTATAACAATACAAATAATTGGAGATAAAATGCAAATGAATGGAACTAATTTATCTTTCACTTGTTTTTTTGTGAATAGACCAAATGCGTACAAACCGAGCAATGGTCCATACGTGTACCCAGCCCATGTAAATAAATTATTTATTACTGCATCGTTGTTTACTAATTTGAAAATAACAATTACCAAAAATAAAATACTTGCAAAAGCAATGTGTACGCGATGACGCACTTTTGTTTTTTCAATTTCTGTTTTTGTTGTATCATTTTTTAATCCCAAAAAATCTAAACAGAACACACTTGTTAAAGCTGTGAGTGCACCATCGGCACTTGGATACGCAGCTGAAATTAGTCCAAGAATAAAAAATATGGCAGACAACATTCCAAAATTGTGTAGTGCAATGTTTGGGAATACATTATCTGAAATTATTTTACCGCTTGCATCTGCCTGAAGTGGAATGCTTGCTTGATTTGCATAAATATAAAGTAACGCACCTAAAACTAAAAACAAAATATTTACAATCAATAAAATTCCACTGAACGTAAGTACATTTTTTTGCGCATCGCCCAGTGTTTTACAGCTAATATTTTTTTGCATCATTTCTTGGTCAAGCCCTGTCATTGCAATAGCTATAAACATACCTCCGAAAAATTGTTTTGGAAAAAAGGATTTCAATTTCCAATCACTAAAAAATAATTGTGAGTATTCGCTTTCAGAAAGTTTATGAAAAACATCGCTCATATTCAAATTCATTTGCTTCATTATAAATATAATTGACAACACCACAGAAAGCAGCATAAATGTAGTTTGTAGCGTATCTGTGTAAACAATCGTTTTCACTCCACCTTGATAAGTATATACTAAAATAAGCGCAATAAAAATAGCAACGGTTACAAAAAATGGAACTCCCATTGCATCAAAAACAAAAACTTGCAATACATTAATTACAATATACATACGGAATGCAGCTCCTACAACTCTTGAAATGATAAAAAAGAAAGCACCAGTTTTATAAGATGAATTTCCAAAACGCTGTTCGAGATAACTATAAATTGAAGTTAGATTTAATCTGTAATACAATGGCAACAATACATACGCAATAACAATATATCCAATTAAATATCCCAACACTACTTGTAAATAACCAAAATGAGCTGTACCTACTGCTCCTGGAACGGATATAAATGTTACACCAGAAAGTGAAGCACCAATCATTCCGTATGCAACCAAGTACCATTTCGAAGAACGATTTCCTACATAATAACTTTCATTGTTTGCACCACGAGATGTCCACCAAGTAACTGCAAACAAAAGCAATG
>JAYTXX010000098.1:0-7097 GCA_043742725.1 Bacteroidota bacterium
TTAAATTCTGATCAGGTCCTCCACCACGAACATAAAATCCAGTATTTCCATCACCTGCTGATTTTACACCAGGTAATAATTGAATGGTTTTTAACACATCTACTTCACCTAAAAATGCTGGAATTTTTTTTATTTCTTCCATATCCAATTTCACAGAACCAACATTGGTGCTTGAAACATTTTTATCTGTTTTTTCGGAAGAAACTTCTATTTCATTTACATTGATTGCAACGGGTTTAATATCCACATTCAAACGAATGTCTTTATCCAATTTTATTTCTTTCTCAAAATTTTCGTAACCAACATAGGATACAATTAAATGATATGTTCCTTTTTCAACAGTTATAGAATAAAATCCGTACTGATTGGTGTTGCCACCTTTCAATAATTCTTTTATATACACATTTGCACCAATGCTATATTCACCATTCGATGCATCTTTCACATAACCGCTGATTGTGAATTTTTGTTTTTCTTGAGCATTCGTCAATTGAAAATTCAGAAAAAAGAATAAGAAAAAAAGATATCCTGATAAAAAATATTTCATAAAAATAATTGAGTCGCAAAATTAACAAAAGTATTGGTTCATTTGTTTAAAGTTATAAGGATTAAAAGCAAAATAAAGTTCAAAAAATATTTATAATTCACTTGTATTGCAAAGTAGTATATTTACAAAAAATAAACGATTAAAAAATGGATTTAAGTAAACTCAAAAAACGTCCTTCATATCCTTTTGAAACCATAGCTGTAGCCATCTCTTTTTCGCCACGTTGTAAGCCAATATTAGCCGAAGCAAAAAGAATGAGCGACTCACTTGGTGCTGCGCTATTGCTTATTCATATTGGAGAAAAATCTTCGAAAAAAGAAAAAGAACTTGATGATATGATGAGTGCATTGAAAATAAATGCAAACAAATCGCGTGTGATTTGGATGGAAGGCGATCCGGTTGATACTATCTTAAAATTATGTAAACTCAACATTGTAGATTTATTGATTTTAGGAGCACTTGAAAAAGAAAATATTTTAAAGTTTTATCTTGGGTCTATCGCCAGAAGCATTAGCAGAAAAGCAAAATGTTCGGTGTTACTACTCACAAAACCAACTGAAACACTTCAGAAATACAAAAAAATAATTGTGAATGGAGTTGAAAATCCAAAAACAGTTCACACCATTAACACAGCTATTTACCTTGCAAAAAATTTAAAAGTAAAAGATGTAACCATTGTAAATGAAGTTCATGTTCCAGGATTAACAATGGCTATAGCCGATGATAGCACTGCACCAGAAGCCAAAGAATTAAAACGAAGTATCACAGAAGATTTTTCGGAAACACTCAATTCAATTATTGAAAAATGCGACAATGGTGATGTGAAAATTACAGACAAAATAATTAAAGGAAAACCCGGATACGCTATAAGCAAATATGCAAAAGATAAAAAAGCAGATTTACTTGTGATTAATTCGCCCGATACACAACTCAATGTTTTTGATAGAATTTTTGCTCACGACATAGAATATATTTTGGCAAGTTTGCCTTGTAACTTATTAATAGTACATTCTCGTGTATAGCGTATGATAAAACTAGTTCATAACGATATTATTGTTCTACTCTCAAGTATAGGAGCCATTCTTATACTTGCACGCATATTTGCAGAACTTGGCAAAAAAATAAAAATGCCAATTGTAATGGGCGAAATTTTGTTAGGAATTATTTTAGGTCCTACAATTTTTGGTTCTATAAATCCAGAAATGTTTGGTTCTATATTTCCGAAAGTAGGTGCTGCAAAAATTGCAATGGATGGTATTACCACACTTGCAGTAGTTATGCTTTTGTTTGTTGCTGGAATGGAAGTTCAATTGCAAATAATGCTCAAGCAAGGAAAAACTGCAATCTACACAAGTTTCACAAGTATGATAATTCCTTTTATGCTTGGATTTGCCGCTGTTTGGTTCTTTCCACATTTTTTCACATTTACTCCTGATAGAAAATTAGTGTATGCTTTATTTTTTGGTATTGCTATGGCTGTATCGGCATTGCCAGTAATAACACGCATTTTAATGGATTTGAATTTATTTAAAACCAAAGTTGGAATGATAATAATTGCTGCTGCTATTTTTGACGATTTAACTGGCTGGATTATATTTTCATTTGTATTAAGTTTAATGGGACAACAAGGCGAAATAACAAATATTTGGTTTACAATAGGAATGATTTTAGGTTTCGGTTTATTTATGCTCATCATTGGCAGATATATTATTAATAAAGCATTGCCTTGGATTCAGAAAAACCTTTCATGGCCTGGAGGTGTTTTATCAATTGCACTCGGGCTTTGTTTTTTAGGAGCTGCCTTTACCGAATACATTGGTTTACATGCCATTTTAGGAGCATTCATTGTAGGTATTGCATTTGGCGATAGTGTTCACTTACAAGAACGTGAACGTGAAATTATTCATCAATTTGTTACCAATGTTTTTGCCCCATTATTTTTTGTTTCCATTGGATTTAAAGTAAACTTCGTTGAAAATTTCGATTGGCAATTGGTACTATTAGTATTCTTCCTTGCAGTAGGGTGTAAAGTATTTGGAGCTACACTTGGTGGCTATTTAGGCGGTTTAACAAAACGAGAATCACTTGCAGTTGGCTTTGGATTAAATGCACGCGGAGCAATGGAAATAATTCTAGGAACACTCGCTTTAAATGTAGGATTAATTGATTCAAAAATGTTTGTTGCTTTGGTTGTAATGGCATTGGTAACAAGTATGATTAGTGGACCATTGATGAAAAAATTTATTGACTAGATTATACAAATTACAAATAAATACAAATTGAAAATTTGCTTTCATTCGTAATTCGGAACCTCACACTTTTATTCGTAAATCGTAAAAAAACATGCTTGGCTTAAAACTTCCTACCGACCCACGTTGGGTAAATATTGTAGAAAATAACATTGATGAAATTTTAACCGACCATGCTTGGTGCGAGCAAAAAGCAGCATCCAATGCACTTTCATTAATAGTAAACAATCCAAATTATACCGAAATGGTAACTGCATTGTTAGAAATTGTGAAAGAAGAAGTAGCGCATTTTGAACAAGTACATAATTTAATAAAAAGTCGAGGACAAGTGTTGGGGCGCGAACGCAAAGACAATTATGTAAATGAATTATACAAATTCATGAAAAAAGATGGGAGCAGAAAAGAATCACTTGTAGATAGATTATTATTTTCGGCAATGATAGAAGCTCGTAGTTGTGAGCGTTTCAGAGTGCTTTCCGAAAATATAAAAGATGAAAAGCTCGCAACATTTTATCGTGATTTGATGATTTCGGAAGCTGGACATTATACTACTTTTATTGGCTTTGCCCGAAAATATGCTGATGGAATTGATGTGGACAAACGATGGAAAGATTGGTTGGATTATGAAGCTTCCATTATTGCCAATTACGGAAAAAAAGAAACCATTCACGGTTAATAAAAAAATTACAATTCCAATTCTTTCATTGGATCCCAAAAATAATTTCCAAAATTTTTGATTTTATCTTTTATCACTTTCATTCCTTCTTTTTCCAATAATTCTTTCATCATAAAAGGAGTTGGAAAATGATGTTTGCCTGTCAATTCTCCATTACGATTTACAACACGATGTGCGGGAACATATTTTTTTTGAGCGTGCGATGCATTCATTGCCCAGCCAACCATTCGCGATGAGCGAGCCGAACCTAAATATTTTGCAATTGCGCCATAACTGGTTACTCTTCCTTTGGGAATTAAACGAACTACTTCAAATACATTTTGAAAAAAATCTTCGTGTTGTTTCATTACATCAATTTTACTTCGGTGAGTGGATTGAACAAATACATTCTATTGGTTTTAACTTCTTTACATTTAAAACGCTTTCGCACTTTTTCTTCTTTTGTAAACAAACGATTTTCGTTGTAAGAAAATGTTGAACCCATTGGAATTTCTTCAAGCAAAACAGTATGTTCTCGCTCATCATATTGTTTTAAAATTCGCAACAAATTAATATCCGAACAGCTGGAAGCTGCAGGGTTATTCATATATTTTCGTAATGCATTAATAACATCTACAGGAAAAATATCAGGAATTAAAAATTGTTTCATCAGTAATTGATAATGCAATTTCCATTCATCACCATGAGGTTTTACTGTGTCTTTATTTTTATTCCAATTGGAAAGATGAGCAATTTCGTGAACAAGTGTAATTAAAAAAGCATACTTATTCATATCGTAATTTATGGTAATCAAATGATTTTGTCCTTGTATTGGCGGACGATAATCACCATATTTTGTTGAACGACTTTTTTTTATTCTCAATTTAAAATCAAAAGAATAAATCCATTCGGATATAACAGGAACAGCCTTTTCGGGAATATATTTGTGAAGTATGGATTGATTACGGTCGAGTTGGTTCATTGGTAAAATTATTTATTAGTTGGTTGGCTAATAATGTAATTTTTATTGAAACAAAAATACAAAATGAACCAATTAATTAATGAACCATTTAAACTATTTTATTTCAACAAATGATAAACAATAAAACTAGAAAAATAAGCAAGCACGCTCATAAATAAAAATTGATAAAAGGTCCATTTCCAACTTTTAGTTTCTCTGTAAACTACCGCAAGTGTGCTCATACACTGCATTGCAAAGGCATAAAAAATAAGTAACGAAAAACCAACTGCCAATGAAAATTTAGGTAATCCTGTTTCTGAATTTTTTTCAGCAAGCATTTTTTCTCTGATAGAAATAGTATTGTCTGCATTGCCTGTGCTATAAATAGTTGCCATTGTGCCTACAAAAACTTCGCGTGCAGCAAAAGATGTAACTAATGAAATTCCAATTTTCCAATCGAAACCCAATGGAGCAATTATTGGTTCAATTGATTTGCCAAGTATTCCAGCGTAAGATGTTTCTAATTTTTCGGAAGCTATTTTTGCATTGCGCTCTGTGTCATCATATTTTGAGAGCATTTCAGCAGTTTTATATTTTTCTTCAACTGCATTCATTCTTCCATTTGGCGCATGTGCTGATAAAAACCAAAGGATGACAGAAATTGCAATGATAATTTTTCCTGCATCAAATAAAAATAATTTTACTTTATCAAAAATTGTCAAACCCACTGTTCGCCATTGCGGTGTGCGATACACAGGCAATTCCATAATAAAATAACTTTTTTCTCGTGCTTTAATAATCCATTTCATAACCCAAGCTGCTGCAATTGCAGCAACAAAACCAATCAAATACAAACTCATTAATATCAATCCTTGATAATTGAAAAATTGCAATGTGTTGGTTTTGGGAACTACCAATGAAATAAGCAATGTATAAACAGGCAATCGTGCGGAACAACTCATCAAAGGTGTAACCATAATTGTAATCATTCGTTCTTTCCAACTGCTAATTGTGCGTGTGCTCATAATAGCTGGAACTGCACAGGCTACACCACTTATCAACGGAATTACCGAACGTCCATTTAAACCAAATCTTCGCAAAAGTTTATCCATTATAAAACTTACACGTGCCATGTAACCTGTATCTTCAAGTATAGCAATAAATGCAAACAACAATGCTATTTGAGGAACAAACACCACTACTCCACTCAATCCTGCAATAATTCCATTTACTATTAAATTACTTAATTCTCCTTGTGGTAAAGTATGCGAAGCCCAATTAGAAAAATAAATAAACAATGTTTCAATCCATTGCATTGGATATGCTGCAAGAAAAAATATAGTTTGAAAAATAAAAAACAAGATGGCTAAAAAAATAGCATATCCAAAAATGCGATGCGTTAAAATACCATCTAATTTTTGTGTAAACGATTTCGATTTAATTGCTGTTTTGCGTGTAATACATTCTTCTGCAATACGTGTAATTATTCTATAACGCTCAACACTTTCTTGCGATTGAAGTTTATTTTTATCAACATCAGCAGCTGAAATAATAGCATTTATTTTTTCTTTTTTCTGTACATGTTTTTCAAAAAAATTTATTTCCGAAAAATTATTAATAATTTGAAATGCAGAAAAATCGCTGTTCACTTTTATTTCCGACTTTATTTTATCAATAAGTTCAGGAGCAATTTTTTTTATATCAATAAAATCGTATTGTGGAATTGATAATGGCTGAAATAAAGCATGTTTCAAATTTTCTATTCCATCTTTGTTTCTTGCGCTCACACCAATTACTTTCAGTCCCAAGCGTTCCGAAAGGCGAATAGTATCAATCACATCGCCTTCTTTTTCTACCAAATCCATCATATTTAAAACAAGAATTACAGGTATTCTCAAATCAATAATTTGAGAAACTAAAAATAGATTTCGTTTTAAATTTGTTGCATCTGCCACCACAATAGTTACATCAGGATGGTCTTCATTATCAGGATTGCAAAGTACTTCAAAGGTTACTCGTTCGTCAAGCGATTTGGGATATAAACTATATGTGCCTGGTAAATCAATAAAATTAATAGTTGTAGAACCATTCAAATTTATTGAGCCTGTTTTTTTATCAACTGTTACTCCAGGAAAATTTCCTGTTTTTTGATGTAAACCTGTGAGTGCATTAAATAATGTAGATTTTCCACTGTTAGGGTTTCCAACAAGCGCAACTTTTAAGGATTTTTTTTTAGAAAAATTTACAAACGATTGATTTGCATTCACAACAAAAACTAATTATTGGTAGTAAGCAAAGATACAAGAATGGTTGATGCTTCTGATTTTCGCAAACTCAACATATAACCTGAAACCGAAATAGCAATTGGGTCGCCAAGCGGAGCTATTCTATCAAGCTTTACCAACTCGCCTGGTGTGCAACCCATTTCAAGCAATTTCAAAGCCATTACTTTATCAGTAAATGAATCTATAATTGCACTCTGTCCTATTTCTAATTGAGATAAATTTTTCAACTTCTTTTTCATTTGTTCTTTTACAAAAGTACGTGTTATTTAAGCCACATTGAAATTAAACGAATACCTAAAACAGGGTATTTTTTAATTTAAAATTTCAATTTGAGATTTAACTATTTGCTGAATTTTGGACAATCGTTGCAACGTGCTTTTTTGGACCTGCAACTTGGAAC
>JAYTXX010000099.1:0-12907 GCA_043742725.1 Bacteroidota bacterium
TCTATTTTCATCTTCATCATGTTTCTTACGAAATGTTGGTTTATCGCCAAAAGGCTTACGTTTGTTATCGTTGAAAGAGTGGGAAGATGTTCTTCTTGAAGCAGAGTTACCAAAATCGGAAGGACGAGATTCATCTCTATAACGCTCAAAAGAAGGTTTTTTAGTATCTTTTCCTTTTCTCGAACTTGGAGATTTTTTGTCTTTAAAATCTTTTTTATCGTTACGTTTAAATTCTTTAGCCATTGTGTAATTTTTTTGCAAAGATAGGTTTTATATGGCAATTAAAGCACTAAACCAAAGGGTAGAATGCTGATTCAATGTGATTGATTACATTTTTGCTATTATTCAATATAATTGAAATAATATCGAAACGAACTTCATAATCAAGATTATTGCGTTGAATATATTCGTGAGCAGCTTTGATTAAATTTCTCTGTTTTTGTTTGTTCACAAATGTTTCGGGCTCGCCAAAGAAATTACTATTACGCGTTTTCACTTCCGCAATTACAAGTGTATTTTCAAAAAGTGCAATAATATCTGCTTCCAAATTTTTGAAATGCCAATTGGTTTCCAAAATAGTGTATCCTTTTTTTTGCAAATAATCAACAGCCAATTGCTCACCTTTTTGACCAATATCATTATGTTCTGCCATTTTTTTAATTTTAAAATAAAGATAAAATATTTTTTGGTACAACTTTTGAAAAGAGTGGGGCTGTTAAAAAAATTGCTACTTTAGCAAAGGAAAAATAAACACATTACTAAACCACTTACCAATGAAAAAATCAATTTCAAAAATCATTTCAGGATTTACCCTTTTATTAGCATTTGCAACTGTTTCAAAAGCACAAACATTTGAAGGTGTTATTGAATTTAAAAAACAAACAATTACAGATACAACTAGTTATGTTTACTATGTAAAAGATAACCAAGTACGAATTGATGAAATAGGAACAAAATCGCATAAGATTGAAGGAAGTTTTATTGTAGATACAGAAAATAAAACAATGAAATCATTAAATCACGAACGTAAATTATACATGGATAAAGCTACGCCTTCAGCACCTGTAATTAGTGGCACTTGTGAAGTTACTAAAGGTAAAGAAGTAAAAAATATACAAGGAATGAAATGTTCGCAATACATTGTGAAAAATACAACAGAAAATACTCAAATTACCTATTGGATTACAGATGGTAAATATGCATTTTTTGAAAAATTATTGCGTCAGCTAAACAGAAAAGACAAATCATCGGTATATTTTTTACAAATAAAAGATATTAAAAATTGTTTTCCGATGTTGAGTATCCAAACAGATATTAGTGGAAAACAAACTGGGAGTTTGGAGGTAACAAAAATTACTAAAAAAGAAGTTGACGAATCGCTTTTTGAAATTCCAAAAGGATACAATAAATTTGAAAAATAAATTTTTGGCGTAGAATTAGAAAATCATTTTAGCTTTCCACGTTTCAGGAATTAAAATACTTTGGTTGGTTTTATAATTAAAACAAACAATTATAGCTAAACCTCTTGCAGATTCTATTTCTACGCCATTTTTTTCTATCACAATAGAACACATCATATCAAAACTTTTGGAACCAATACGCGAAACCCAAGTATAAACAAATACTTTGTCTTCTAATAAAATAGGCTGTTTATATTCCATTTCTATTTTTGCAAGAATCAAACTTTCGCTTTCCCAATCAATTTTAATATCATTTCCCATCAACGCATTAAAGTAATCTACACGAGCCAATTCAAAATAAGTAACATGATTGGCATTGTTTACATGCCCTAATTTATCAATGTCTTTGAAACGAATTTGTATGGGAGTTTTATGTTTAAACGGAATCATTGTCATTAATCTAATTGCTCATAAACAGAATTATTACTTTTAAATTCTGGCACAAGTGTTTTCATTTTTTTCACAATCACTTTATTATTTTGTTGATTGAAAAGAGTTATTAATTCTTCTATTTCTTTCGATACATTTTCAAAATCATATTCCTTTACTTGCGCAATCATTATTTGTTTATGATGTGTAGGAATTGTATTTTCTTCGTTGGCTAAAAGTTCTTCAAATAATTTTTCGCCTGGTCGCAAACCTGTGTAAACAATGCGAATATCTTTATCTAAAGTTAAACCAGAAAGCTTAATCATTTTTTGAGCAAGGTCAATAATTTTCACAGATTTGCCCATATCAAAAATAAAAATCTCTCCTCCTTTTCCCATTGCGCCAGCTTCAAGTACCAACTGACATGCTTCGGGAATGGTCATAAAAAAACGAGTAATATCGGGATGTGTAATCGTTATTGGTCCACCAGTTTCAATTTGTTGACGGAAACGTGGAATAACCGAACCATTGGAACCGAGTACATTTCCAAAACGTGTAGTAATAAATTTTGTGTTCGATTTTTTATTTAATGATTGTGTATAAATTTCGGCAATGCGTTTGCTTGCTCCCATCACGTTTGTTGGATTCACAGCTTTATCGGTACTTACCATCACAAATTTTTCTACGTTGTACTGAACCGATAAATCTGCTAAATTTTTTGAACCAAAAACATTTGTAAAAATAGATTCTGATGGATTATTTTCCATCATTGGCACATGTTTATAAGCTGCTGCATGAAAAACTATTTGTGGTTGAAATGTTTTAAATACATTTTCCATTCGTTCTTTATTGCGTATATCTCCCATCACAATTTCATAATCTTGTACTTTGTATTTGTCAAACAATTCCATTTCAAGTTCATACAATGGAGATTCTGCTTGGTCAAGAAGAATAATTTTTTTAGGATTAAATTTTATTACTTGTCTCACAATCTCACTACCAATACTACCTGCAGCGCCTGTTATTAAAATAGTTTTACCTGTAAATTGTTGTTTAATATTTTCTTTATCAAGTTGAATTGCATCTCGCTCGAGCAATTCTTCAATTTGTACTTTTTTAATTTGTTTGAAACTCAATTCTCCATTTATCCAATTAGTAACTGGCGGAACATTCAATACTTTTGTATTATAATTCAAACAGATTTCTACAATTTCTTGTTTTTTTGCAGCTGATAAATTTTGTACCGAAATAATTAAGTTAGAGACATCATTATTTTCGAGTAATTCATTTAATTTATTCAGATTATAAATGGTAACTCCTTCTAATTTTTTTCCTTGTTTTTTTATATCATCATCAATAAAACCAAGCACTTTGTATTTTGTTCCTGCATCTCTATCCAGTGTGCGCTTTGTAATAATTCCCGATTCGCCAGCACCAAAAATAATAACACTTCGTTTTTCTTTGTTCGGGGTGGTAAGTTCTAAATACAAGGCTTTGAACATTACACGCAAACTAATCATTAAAAATGTAGTTGCCATATAATCAATAATAATTATAGAAAATGGAATAGGAAATGTTTTATTTATAAAATAATATGAAATACAATTTACCAAAACATAAAAAATACTTCCAAGAGAAATAACAATAAAAATACGTTGAGAATCTTTTGAGCTAGTATATTTTACAATACCTTGATACGTTTTCGAAAAATAAAAACTTAATGCTCGTATTGCTAAAACAACAGAAAACACAAATGGAAAAGCAATAATTTCAACTCGTGGAATTGAAAAATTAAAACGAACCAAATAGGCAAGAATAAGTGAAAACAAACAAATGCCCATATCGATGAAAAAAATCACCCAACGAGGCATATTGCGTTGAAATAAAAAATCGAATGTTTTCATTGCGTTCAAAGATATAAAATTTGATTGCTATTTGCACTTACTTTTTATCTTTGCGCTTTATAAGAAATGCCTAAAATATTATTCATAGCCGCACATCGTCCAAATCGTTCGCCAAGTCAGCGATACAGGTTTGAACAATATTTTAAATTTTTACAATCCAATGGCTACTCTTGCGAGCTTTCCTACATTATTGATGAAAAGGCAGATGCTTTGTTTTATAACAATGGACATTTTATTGGAAAATTTTGGATTATTATTAAAAGTTTATTTATTCGATTCCAAAATGTTAGAAATGCTAATTCGTACAAAATTATTTTTGTTCAACGCGAAGCATTCATGACTGGTTCTCCCTATTTTGAAAAACGATTTGCAAAATCAAAAGCCAAAATGATTTTTGATTTTGATGATTCTATTTGGCTTCTCGATACTTCCGAAGCAAACAAAAAATGGGAATGGCTAAAAAGCAAAACAAAAACCAGTTCAATTATAAAATTTTCGGATGTGATTTTTGCAGGAAATAATTACTTGGCAAACTATGCAAAGCAATTTAATTCCAATGTGCTTGTAATTCCTACAACGATTGATACAAATCAATTTAAACGAAAATTGGATTATACAACTAATGAGAAAATTTGTATCGGCTGGAGTGGTAGCCACACAACTATTAAACATTTTGAACAAGGAATTTCGTTTCTTCAAATCATCAAAAAAAAATATGGCGATAAAGTATATTTCAAAGTAATGGGTGATGAACTTTATAGTAATAATGAACTTGATATTAAAGGAATTTCTTGGAACAGTGCAAGTGAAGTTGAAACATTGGAAAGTTTTGATATTGGTATAATGCCCCTACCAAACGATGAATGGGTAAAAGGAAAATGCGGCTTGAAAGGCTTGTCGTATATGGCTTTGGAAGTACCAACTATAATGTCGGCTGTTGGAGTAAACACTGAAATTATTGAAGATGGCAAAAATGGATTTTTAGCAACTACCGATGAAGAATGGATTGATAAACTTTCTCAACTAATTGATTCTTTTGAATTGAGAAAAAATTTAGGTGCTGCTGGAAGAAAAACAGTTGAAGAAAAATATTCATTTGAATCGCAAAAAAACAATTACTTACAAGCATTTAATGCGCTTCTGAAAAAATAAATCATACATTTGTGTTACCACAAAACACATATAAATTTCAACCTTTTGAAAAATAAAAAATGGAAACAGCAACTGAATTAAAAAACGTAGCACTTGTAAATAAACATAGTTCACTTGGTGCCAAAATGGTACCCTTTGCAGGATATTTAATGCCTGTTTCATACAGCGGATTGAACGATGAACACAACACAGTAAGAAATGCGATTGGTGTTTTTGATGTTAGTCACATGGGCGAATTTATTTTGAAAGGAGAAAACGCATTGGATTTAATTCAACGAGTTACTTCAAATGATGCTTCAGTATTGACAGATGGAAAAGTTCAATATTCTTGTTTGCCAAATGAAAATGGTGGAATTGTAGATGATTTATTGGTTTATCGTATTGATGAGAAAACGTATATGCTTGTAGTAAATGCTTCAAACATTGAAAAAGATTGGAATTGGATTCAAAAATTCAATACAAAAAATGTGGAGATGCACAACATTTCAGAAAAAACATCTTTACTTGCTGTGCAAGGTCCAAAAGCAATTTTGGCTTTACAAAAATTAACTGATATTAATCTTTCAGAAATTCCATATTATAATTTCAAAAAAGGAAAATTTAATGGCGAAGAAAATGTTGTGATTTCAAATACAGGTTACACAGGTGCTGGAGGATTTGAAATTTATTTTGAAAATGAAGTTGCAGAAAAAATGTGGGACTCCATTTTTGAAGCAGGCGCTGAATATGGCATAAAACCTATAGGTTTGGGAGCTCGTGATACATTACGTTTAGAAATGGGATTTTGTTTATATGGAAATGATATTGATGATACTACTTCGCCAATTGAAGCTGGACTTGGTTGGATTACAAAATTCACAAAAGAATTTACAAACAGCAAAGCATTGTTGGAACAAAAAGAAAAAGGAGTTGCAAAAAAATTAGTTGGCTTTGAAATGATTGACAGAGGAATTCCTCGCCACGACTATCAAATAGCAGATGTGAATGGAACTATTATTGGCAAAGTAACTTCTGGAACACAATCGCCAAGTTTAAACAAAGCAATAGGAATGGGTTATGTACAAACTGCATTTTCAAAAATTGATTCCGAAATTTTTATAATCATTCGCGACAAAGCAATAAAAGCCAAGGTTGTAAAAATTCCTTTTTATAAAGCCTAATTTTTTCTGATGGAAAAAAAATTAATTGTTGATGTTTGTTTTTCGCCTTACCTCTATCCTGTTTATCATAAAGATGACAGCATAGTTGTAATCATTGATATTTTGAGAGCAACATCGGCAATGTGTACAGCATTTGAACATGGTGTAGAAAAAATGATTCCTGTTGCAAGCATTGAAGAAGCTACTGATTACAAATCAAAAGGTTTTTTAGTTGGTGCCGAACGAAATGGAATTGCACTTGATGGTTTCGATTTTGGAAATTCGCCTTACAGTTATATGACTGAAAAAATAAAAGGCAAAACGGTAGTAATTTCTACAACCAATGGAACACAAGCCATAGAAGCTGCACGCAATGCACAACAAGTGGTAATTGGTGCATTTACAAATATTACAGCATTGTGTGATTGGTTACAAACACAAAACAAAAATGTACTATTACTTTGTTCGGGTTGGAAAAATAAATTCAACTTGGAAGATAGTTTATTTGCAGGAGCTTTGGCAACAAGGCTTTTAGCAACTAACGTATTTGAAATTGGTGATGCTGCACTTGCAGTTTCTAATTTATTTTTACAAGCAGAAAAAAATCCTTACAAATTTTTAAGAAACTCATCACATACTGAACGCCTTGCTGCACTGGGTTTAAAGAAAGATATTAAATATTGCTTATCGTTAGATAAAACAAAAATAATTCCCATATTAAAAGATAAATATTTAGTGAAACTCTGATGAGAAAAATAATTTTAATATTTATTATTGCACTTGCACTATTTTTTATTCCAACAAAAACGCCAGTTTACAGTTGGGGATTTTTTGGACATCAAAAAATAAACCGAATGGCTGTGTTTACATTGCCAAGCGAAATGATTGGCTTTTATAAAAAACACATTGAATACATTACTTCACATGCTGTTGACCCCGACAAACGTAGAAATGTCAATGCTGATGAAGCTGCGCGCCATTACATAGATATTGACCATTATGGTGAGCATCCGTTTGATTCGGTGCCAAAATATTGGAAAAGAGCAGTTGAAAAATACACAGAAGATACATTGAATGCTTACGGAATTGTTCCTTGGCATATCGAAAAAATGATGTACCGTTTAACTGAAGCTTTTAGAAATGAAAATTTAGATTTGATTTTACACTACTCTGCCGATCTAGGTCATTATGTTGCCGACTCGCATGTTCCGCTGCATACTACGGAAAATTACAATGGGCAAATGACCAATCAAAAAGGTATTCATGGTTTTTGGGAATCACGTATTCCAGAATTAAAATCGGATAGCTACGATTATTTTGTAGGCAAAGCAAAATACATTGACAAACCAATTATGAAAGCTTGGGAAACAGTAAAAACAAGCCATGCAGCAGTTGATTCTGTTTTAAAATTTGAAGCAACATTGAATGCAAAATATTCACCTGATAAAAAATATAGTTTTGAAAACAGAGGTGCAACGTTGGTAAAAGTGTATTCACAAGAATACACAAATGATTATGATAAAATGTTGAATGGAATGGTTGAGCGAAGAATGCGTACTGCAATTATAACAGTTGGTAGTATGTGGTACACTGCTTGGGTAAATGCAGGGAAACCAGATTTGAATCGTTTTGATAACAAAGAAATTTCGGACTCATTGCAAATAGCAAACAAAGCGGAAGAAGAGCGTTGGAAGTCAGAAAAAATAAAAGATGTGAAAGGACATAATGATTAGTAATTCATCATCACTTCGTGTTTGGGTCAGCGAAACGCCTATCATACAAAAATGTTTTATCAGTAAGTGTTTTCAAAAAAGCAATCAAATCTATTTTCTCTATTTCCGATAAAATTCCAATTTTGAAAAGACTTGAATCAACTGCTATATCATAGTTTCGTGAGGTAGAATAATGATTAATTACTTGTTTCAAATTTCTAAAACGTCCATCGTGCATGTATGGATAAGTCATTTCAATATTTCGCAAAGTTGGCACTTTAAATTTCAATTTATCTACCATCAATTTTGTAATCAATGCTCTGCCTGTGTCTTTCAAGGCTGTATCCATTTTTATTCCATTGTTGCGAAAAGAGTTATCTGTAAACAAAGGTTCTCTGTGGCAATTGGCACATTTTGTTCTAAACAATTTCAATCCGTTTTTTTCAGCAACAGAAAAAGTATCTTTCCCTGCAATGTATTTGTCATAGCGAGAATTAGAGGAAATCATCAAACCAACAAATTGCGATATTGCTTTCAACATTTTTTGTGAAGTCATAATTGTATCGCCAAAAGCTAATTTGAATTGTGCCACATAATTTGTATCCTTTTGTAATTTGCTCACTACATTTTTCAATGTTTCATCCATCTCCACAGAATTTGTAATTGGGCTAATTGGCTGAATTTCCAAATGGTTCACACCACCATCCCACATAAAATCATTTTTCCAAATTAAATTTTGAAGTGATGGAATATTTCTTTTTCCAATTTTTCCATAAATACCATGACTCAATGAATGATCAAGATGAGCAAAAGCTGCAATGCGCTGATGACAACTACTACAGCTTATTGAATTATCTTTTGAAAGAATTGGATCATAAAAAAGTTTTCTTCCCAAAACAAATATTTCAGGAGTAATTTTATTGTTTGTAAAATTATAAACAGGTTTTGGAAATCCTTTGGGAACAGTTAATTCAACATCTTTCGCAGTAATTTTAAAATAAGGATTGTCATCCATAAAACTATCGAAAACTAAAACGATAATGAATAACAAAATGAAAGTATAACTAAATTTATTTTTCATTGCTCACATTTAAAATGCTAAACATATCTTTATAATTATCGGCAATGGTTGTTGAATTATGAGCATCTGTTACTGATGAAAGTTTAGAAAAATCAATTGTTACGGGAGATTTCAAAATTTCACTTACATCTGTTTTTATTTCAATTGATGTATTTTTTTTTGTTGAAACAATTACATTTTTTAAATCTAAAGAAACTTTACGAATGCAGTTGGAAGGCTGTTTGTAGCCACCAATATGAAATTCAAAAACATGTCCAGCCGAAGTAGATACTGGAGATTTACCTTCTAATTTTAAAAAAATATAACCTGTATTCCAAGTCCAAAACATTCCATTGGTTTCGTCCAATGCTCCCGTTTGTGCACCACTACAATTGTGCAAACTATCAACTCCAATTACAAAAGAACAAGAAATGTATTTTCCTTCTGGAATATTTTGCAAAATCAATTGCTTTGTTTGCTGTTCATCTTCTCTCACTAAAAAATAATCGTTCGATACAAATTCTTTTCCATCAGCTTTTTTCAAATGAATATTGCTGATGTAATATTTGAAATTTGTAACCGAAAAAGCTTGTCCTAATTGATTTTTATACGTTGTAGAATCAAGGTTTAGTAAATCATTTCCAACATAATTATTAAAATGAATAATCACATTTCCTGTTGAAGGCTTTGAGAATTTTACAAAACTTAATTGCAAAATAATTGTTAGCGGTATAAAAATAAATTTTATGAAACTATTTTTTTTCAAAAGCGAATGAATTTAATGGGTTACTAAATTAAAATTATTTTTTTAGTTAAAGCCATGCTTGAAGATTATAAAATTAGCAATCCATAAAATAAAAACATTAAATTTGTGATTCAAAAAAATTACACAAATGAGAACAATAGAATTTCGTGAAGCATTACGTGAAGCAATGAACGAAGAAATGCGCAGAGATGAAAAAATATTTTTAATGGGCGAAGAAGTTGCCGAATACAATGGTGCATATAAAGTGAGTAAAGGAATGCTTGCTGAATTTGGCGAAAAACGTATCATTGATACTCCTATTGCAGAGCTTGGTTTTGCTGGTATTGCAGTTGGTGCGGCTATGAATGGTTTGCGTCCTATTGTAGAATTTATGACATTCAATTTTTCATTAGTTGCCATTGACCAAATAATAAATTCTGCGGCAAAAATGATGAGTATGAGTGGCGGACAATTTTCTTGTCCAATGGTTTTTCGTGGACCAACAGCTTCTGCGGGTATGTTAAGTTCTCAACATTCGCAGGCTTTTGAAAATTGGTTTGCAAATTGTCCCGGATTAAAAGTTGTTGTTCCAAGTATTCCGTATGATGCAAAAGGCTTGTTGAAAGCAGCTATTCGTGATAATGACCCTGTAATATTTATGGAAAGTGAACAAATGTATGGCGATAAAGGTGAAGTACCTGAAGGCGAATACATTATTCCTATTGGTGTTGCAGACATTAAACGTGAAGGAAAAGATGTTACCATTGTTTCATTTGGAAAAATTATGAAACAAGCATTGGCTGCTGCAATTGAATTAGAAAAAGAAGGCATTAGTGCCGAAGTGATTGATTTGCGTAGTGTTCGTCCAATTGATTTTAATGCAATTATAAATTCTGTTAAAAAAACAAATCGTTTGGTAATTGTGGAAGAAGCTTGGCCCTTGGCTTCTATATCTTCTGAAATTACTTTTAGAGTTCAAAAAGATGCATTTGATTATTTAGATGCTCCTATTTTGCGTGTTACATCTGCTGATGTTCCATTGCCTTATGCTCCAACATTGATTGAAGCTTCTTTGCCAAATGTTTCACGTGTTGTAAAAGCTGTGAAAGAAGTTATGTATGTGAAAAAATAAGTTTGCTGGAACAAGCTAATTTAATTCGCAAAATAAATATTATTAAGAATTAAATTTATTAAATAAAAAAAACTCCTTACAGATTGGTAAGGAGTTTTTTTGTTTTAGAGCTTTTGTTTTATTGAACTATTATTTTTTTGTTTGTTACATTTTTGTTGATGTCTGTTACTTGCACAAAATAAACTCCTTTTGCTTGATTACTCATATCAATTACTGCACTGTTGCCTATTGGCATTTGGTTAAGCACTATTTTTTCTCCTATTATATTAACTACTTTTATTTCTTTTATAATTAAAGAAGAGGATATACTAAAGGTAGAAGTTGTTGGATTAGGATAAATTTCAAAAGAAGTATTATTTTCTAATTCATTAATGCCAACAGATGCTCCATATTTAAAAATAACTCCTTTGCCATTGGTGCCACCTGCAGCAGTCATTCCATACAGAAAGCTACCATCAGAAATAAGAGAGCCATAAGGATTTCCCCCGTTGGTATTATCAAAGTCATATAGCTTTGTAAAAGTGTTGTCAGCTATTTTTATTTTAAAAATAGTTCCATAGTTATTTGCACCACCGACAACAGTCATTCCATACAGAAAGCTACCATCAGAAATTAAAGTGCCTTGTGGATTTGCTCCATAGATATTTTCAAAGTTATACAGCTTGGTAAAAGTATTGTCAGCTATTTTTATTTTAAAAATAGTTCCCAAATCGTTTGTGCCACCTTCATTAGTCATTCCATATATATAGGTTCCGTCAGAAAGAAGGTCGCCATCAGGAATTCTTCCGTTAGTACCATCAAAGTCGTGCAGCTTTGTAAACGTATTATCAGCTATTTTTATTTTAAAAATAATGCCTTTGTAATTAGCGCCACCGCCAGAAGTCGTTCCATACAGAAAGCTACCATCAGAATTTAGAGAGCCTATAGGAAATCTTCCGTTAGTACTATCAAAGTCGTGCAGCTTTGTAAACGTATTATCAGCTATTTTTATTTTAAAAATAATTCCAAGGTTATTAATACCCCCGTAAATAGTCATTCCATACAGAAAACTACCATCAGAAATTAAAGAGCCATCAGAATTTGCTCCATTGATACTATCAAAGTCATATAGCTTGGTAAAAGTATTGTCAGCTATTTTTATTTTAAAAATAATGCCTTTATTATTGGTACCCCCGTAATTAGTCATTCCATACAGAAAAGTGCCATCAGAAATTAAAGAGGCTCCTGGATTTGCTCCATTGATACTATTAAAGTCATATAGCTTGGTAAAAGTATTGTCGGCTATTTTGATTTTAAAAATAATTCCAAAGTTATTGGTACCCCCCAAATAAGTCATTCCATACATATAGGTTCCGTCAGAAAGAAGGTCGCCATAAGGATAAACTCCATTGGTAATATCAAAATCGTGTAACTTTGTGTATTGCGCATTTAAGTTGTGATGCTGAAACAAGTTCAGCATGACGATAAGTAGTAATATTTTTTTCATGTTTTTATTTTTTAATGATATACAAATATATTCCAATTTTTTTCAAAAGCACCCACAACTTTTTCACTATTTCATTGGTTAATTTTAGTCGTGGGTGCATTTTTTTTATCCAACATTAATACTAACTACATCGCTCCATTGTCCAACAATTTCATCGTGTATGAGATAAACAGCACGGTATTTCCAAGTGGCAGGTGCAGTTGGGGCAACGGTATCCATATAATTAGGAATAGAATCAATTGCCAAAAACTGAAATCCAGCTCCAGTTCTGTCCACTTCTATGCGTAGGGCATTGGCTGCACCTTTTGTCCATTGCACATCTATACCAGCAGCAGAGCTTACAAGATTCAAAATAGGTTTCATTGTGGTTGGGTCTATTGGTTGGTCGGAACCAATTATTCCTAAATCTTGCCCAATGGCATCGGTATATTTTTGATTGTTTTTTATGGTTTGTACCAATTTTGCAATTAATGGAAAAATACCAGCAGGCACAGCAGTGGGTGCAGCAGGTAAAGTGGGCAAGGTTGGAAATGCACCCACAGCACTACCAATAACACCATTGCGAATAAGATTTTTGTATTGCACAAAACTTTCTTTGGCGGTATTTATCTTGTCAATATTATCCATCAAATAGCTAAACATACTTGAATAGTTTGCCACAGCCGTAACATCGGCTGCAACCAAACCAAACAAAGTGGTATAGTTTGGCAATTTTGTTGAAAAATTAATGAGCCAAGCTTTTTTCTCG
>JAYTXX010000100.1:0-6841 GCA_043742725.1 Bacteroidota bacterium
TTTAAATTCGGGCAAAAAATCACTAACGGGTTCATCCACATTTTTTATTTTTCCTTCATCAATGGCGCAACCAATAAGCATACTGATAAATGTTTTTGCCATTGAAAAAGAATTTGATTTTGAATCTTCACCATATCCATCCCAATATTGTTCGTGAATAATTGAGTCGTTTTTTACAATTAGGAAAGCAACCGTTTGCATTTCATCAAATTGTTTTTCGTGTTGCTCCGAAATTTTTTTTGTGTTGCTTTGCTTTGAAACATACCAAGTTTGTGAAATTCCAGCTTTTACTTCTCTGTTGCTAAAAATTTCGTATTCGCCAATGCTCGGTCCCGAACGCCCTTTTAAATAAGTGTTTGCAATGCCTTTGTATAAATATGTTTTTCCGGAAACAAGAATGGCAATATTTAAAATAACTAAAATGATTAAAAACCATTTGCCTATTTTTTTCAATATTTTCATTGCTTTATAGCCTTTATAAATGTGGTTATCATATCAAAGATAAAAAGATTTGATGGAAATAAAACCTTTCAATGAAAGCAATTTTTTTATACCTTGCATCTTATTTTTTAAATGCAATTATTTTTCATGAAAACTCGTTCGATGAAATTATTTTTTTCTTTTTGTTTTTTACTCATTTCTTTTTCTAGCTTTTCGCAGGCGGCAAACAAATTTTATAAGCAAGGAAAAGCAGCAGCAGAAGCAGGAAAGATTGACGAAGCCATTAACTCATTTTCGGAAGTATTGAAACAACATCCTGAAGATGATGGAGTTTGGAAGGCTCGTGGAGAGCAATATGAAAAAAAGAAAGAATATCAAAAAGCTATTGATGATTACACGCAATCATTAAATATAAAATCAAATGATGAAGATTTACTTTTGCATGTTGCCGATTTGAATGTTCTTATAGACAATCAGGTGGAAGCACTTGTAATTTTAAATAAATTAATTGCAAAAGATAAAAACAATACAGAAGCACTCAAGCGAAAAGCATGGTCGCAAATAAAAGTTAAAAACTTTGCAGGTGCTGTTGGAACCACCGATTTGGCATTGGCTCGAGAACAATATAATTTTTACTTACACTATTACAAAGCACTTGCAAAAGATAGCTTGAAAGATTATCAAACTGCTTGCACAGAATATGCAAAATCAATTGCACTTGTAAGAAGTATAAAACCAAATGATGTAAAACCTTTACCAGTTTTTAAAACTTATTATACCAATTTTGCATTGGCACAATTTAAAGTTGGCGTATATGACGAGTCTATAAAAAACTATACAATGGCTACAACGCTTGATGCGGGCGATACTATAGAGCCAAAAAATTATAGGATTTTTTACGAAAGAAGTTTTCCTTACCTATTAAAATCAGATTTTACAAATGCGATTGGTGATTTGAACAAAGCCATTGTGATGAACGGAAAAGATAAGGAACCTATTTATCAAAGAGGAGTGGTGTATAAAAAAACAAATCAATATCAAAGTGCAATAAGTGATTTTACTGCTTACATTCAATTAGATGATAAAAATGCTGAAGCCTTTGGAAATAGAGCAAGGTGCTATGTTGAATTATCAAATTACAAAGAAGCTATAAAGGATTTAAAAAAAGCTATTCAACTTGCAAACAAAGAAGATGATGTAAAGCTATTAGCAGAAATAAAACAAAAACTATACGAAGCAAACCGAGAGGCAGATATTCCCGAACTTAAAATTGACTATCCATTTGTGGATGTTAATGATTTTACAAACATAGTAGAAGGACAGTTCGATATATTGGTGGAAGGACGAGTACGGGATAAAAGCCAAATAGAATATATAAAAATAAATGGAATTGATGCTATATATAACAATGGCGAAGATGATTACAACCCCGATTTTAAATGCAAAATACCAATTACAACGGATCTTAAAAAATTAGATATTGTTGTTTCGGATGTTTATCACAATACTATAACTAAAACAATTAAAGTTGGTCGTGTTATTAATGATTCAAGAGTTCGTGTAACTTTTGCAGGAAAAATTTTATCTGATGATGAAAGCAAAATGCCTTATGGAGAACGCCAAGTTTATTTGGTAAATGATAAAGGAGAAATATTTTTTGCAGCAAAAACAGATATTTATGGACGATTCAAATTTGAAAATATTCCTTACGACCAACCGTATTTTTTAACAATGGATGTAAAAGATACACCATTGGCTGAAAAAACTAAATTTATAGTAACGGACGATAACAATGTACCAGTGCTTGTTTCAAAGGAAGATGGAAAAGAACGTTTTAAATTTGAAATATTACCATCAGATTATAATTCCATGTCATTGATGACTGTGGACGATGCTCCTCTATTTATTGATATAAAAGGAAAATTAATTGCAGGCAATGAAAGCAAAACACCACTTGCAAACATCACCGTAATATTAATGAATGGAAAAGGAGAAATGATTGCAAGTAAAAAAACGGATACTTACGGATTGTTTATATTTTCTAAACTTGTTCCTAAAGAAGACTACACACTAAAAACAGACAGTGCCGAATCGCAAACAATTAGTTACAACAAAATATTGGTAACGGATGAAAAAGGAAAAATAATAAAGGAACTTACTAAAAACCCTTATGGATATTTTAAATATGAATTGTTACAAGCAGACAAAGTTCAGCTAACAAAAATTACAGAAACAGACCCTTGGTTAAAAGCACTTAAATTATCAAAAGATAAAAATGAATTAAAAATTATTGAGAATATTTATTATGCATCTAATGCTATAGATATTTTACCAGAAGCTGAAGTGCTTATAAATAAAGCGATTGAAGCATTAAAAAGCAATCCAAAACTCACAATAGAGGTTCAATCGCATACAGATGCAATTGCTGGAGATGAGTATAATATGGATTTATCTCAACGCAGAGCAAACACGGTAATGGCATATATGATTGCAAAAGGAGCAGACAAAAGTAGAATTACAGCAAAAGGTTTTGGAGAAACGCAATTGATAAATCATTGTGCAAATGATGTAGAATGTTCCGAAGAAGAACACCGACAAAATAGAAGAACGGTATTTAAACTAAATTATATCGGCAACTAAAAAAATTCCAATGAAAATTTTCATTGGAATTTTTTTTGATATTATTCACTTGCCAATAAAGTAACTGGTCCTGTATAATTATGGTAGCGGTGTTGAAAATCTCTTACTTGAATTTTATACACATATACTCCCAATTGAGAAACATCACTTCCATTGTTTGCTCTACCATCCCAGCCTTTTTCAATATCTTTTGTTTCATAAATCAGTTCACCCCATCTATCAAAAATCATCATATCAAATTCTATTATCTCTTCGCCTTTAGCTGTGAAACTATCATTAATACCATTTCCATCGGGAGTAAAAGCATTAGGAATAAAAATAGTAAATATTGGTTTTATTTCTACCACTTGTTGTGCAGAATCCTTACAACCTCCACTACTAATGGTGTATAAGGTTACCAAGTATGTGCCCTTATCCGTATAGGTATGCGATGGATTTGTTTGTGATGATGAAGTTCCATCACCAAAATTCCAAGTATAAGAAATCGAATTAGATGACGTATTACTAAAATTATAAATTGGACTTGTTGTTGTTCCATCCATTGCTTCGCTTCTGAAATCTGCTGTGGATGAAGGCAACACCGTTAGATTACAAGTTGTGCTTGCATTGTTTTTGCAACCATACACAGAAGTAACAATCACATTTACATTATAGAAACCACTGGAAGTATAGGTGTGCACTGGATTTGCTTGTGTTGATGTAAATCCATCTCCAAACGACCAATTATATTGTGCTCCCGCATTTGTGGTTGAACTATCATAAAAATTCAAGACTACTTCTTTACAAGATGTTGCAGTTTGTGGAGCAATATTTATAATCGGTAACGGATTTACAACAATTGGCACAACTCCCGTTATGCTATTATTACAAGCATCTACAACTGTTACTGTGTAAGTTGTTGAAACAGTTGGAGCAACCGTAAATGGACCATTTCCTGCACCCAATCCATTACTCCAATTAATTGTAACTGTTCCTGTGTTGCCAGAAACCAATGAAGAAATCATTGCACTATTTCCTGCACAAATTGTAGTTGCTCCATTTACCTGTAAATTAGCGGCTGTGAGCGATGTTACATTTATTGCAACAGTTGCCATGTTTCCAAAACATCCATTCACATCGGTTGCAATCACACTATATGTGGTGGCTACAGAAGGATTTACATTTTGTGTTGCTCCAGCTCCTACTCCATTCCAATTATAAATATATCCACCATTACCACCTGTTGCTGAAGCAGAAATTGTTGCAGAACTTCCAAAACAAATTGTTGTACTTCCTGTTGCACTTGTTATTATAGGCGTTGGCGATGTTATAGCAAATGTTGAATTTTTTGTACATCCATTTGCATCTGTAACAATAATAGAATATGTTCCTGCACATAAATTATTTATGCTTGAATTATTAAAGCCTGCTGGCAACCAATTATAAATGTATGGACTTGTTCCTCCTCCAACATTTGCAAAAGCTTTTCCATCACAAACTCCATAGCATGAAACGGCTGTTCCGTTGGCAGATACTGTTAACACTGTTGGTTGAGTAATAGTTACGGAAGATGTGGCAATGCAATTATTTGCATCAGTAATTGTAACCACATAATTTCCTTGCGATAAATTAGTTGTTGTTTGATTGTTTTGTATTGGGTTTGTATTCCAAGTATAATTATATGTTCCTGTACCACCAGCAACAACAACACTTGCCGAACCATCAGATAAACCATTACAACTAACATTTTTCAAAACACTTGTGTTTGCAATCAATGCACTTGGTTCTGTAATTGTAAAATTTGAATTTACCGAACAACCTTTTTTATCAGTAACTATTACAGAATAATTTCCTGCATTTAAGTTATTAATAGTTGCTGAAGTTTCTACTGGTGTTGTATTCCAAGCATAAGTAAATGGTGCTGTTCCACCAGAAATTACAATACTTGCGCTACCATTATTTTGTCCGTTACACAATAAATTTATTTGTGATGCGCTAAAAGACATTGCTGTAGCGGGTTCTGCAATTGCTACCGATGCAGTAGTTGTACATCCATTTGCTGTTGTAACCATCACATTATATGTTCCTGATTGTAAATTTGTAGCTGTTGCTGTGGTTTCGCCATTCGACCAAAGGTAGCTGTATGGCTGTGTTCCGCCATTTGCATTTGCAGTAGCGGTTCCATCACTTCCTGCAAAACAAGACACATTTGACGAACTCATCAAAACATTTCCTGGAGCACTTCCGCTACCAATACTTGTTGTTGATGTTGCTATACATCCTACAGCACTCGTAACATTAATGGTGTATGTTCCTGCTTGTAATCCATTTTGAAAACCTTTGTTTCCAACATTTGGCAACCACTGATAGATGTAAGGACCTATTCCATAAATTATTTGTACAGTTGCTGTTCCATTTGATGCGCCACAATTTGCATCGGTTGAAGTAGTTGAAATTGTTATTCCTGTAACAATGATACTAAACGAATAAATCTGACTTCCGTTGAAAGGACAATTATTATCTTGAATCGTTACTGTAAAATTATGTGATAAATTACTAATGTCTGCTGTTGTTGGAATCCAAGTAAAAACACCCATTTGACGTGATGTGCCCAACACACTAAATGAAGCTCCAGCAATTCCATTGTTCAATTTTATTGTAACATTTTGCGAAGCATCTATATCAAAAGTTGGAATTGAAAAATTTATTGGCAAACCTGCACAAGCTGTTAAAGAAAATTTTCCTGTCCCATTTATTCCTGTTGTATAAGGATTATTATTTGTGCAACTAATTGTACGCAATTGTATATCACGCATCACACTTCCTATCAGTATTCCATTTCTCCATTCTTCAACCAATATTGCAAATACAGTTACTTGCAATTGTGTTGGAAACATACACATATCTCCTGTTGCAGTATTAAAAGTTATTGCAGGAGATGATGCTAATGGTTGAATAGCAGAATATGGCGCAGTATAAGTTACTTGTGTATTAGCGCTTGTTTTGGGAGTAATTAAAGTGTATGATAATGAATCTCCGTCAATGTCTGATGAACCATTATTAAAACAATATGGTTGACCTGCACAAACAAAAGGCACAGGAGCATTTGAAAATGTAGGAGAGTTGTTGCACGAATAATTCAAATTATTCAAATGCGCTTCTACATAAATATTTTCAATAGAAGGATTTAAAATAGTTCCAATTGCTGCATTACGACAACATAAGCTAAAACTAAAAATCCAATCGGAACATTGTGCTGGCAATGTTATTGTTCCTGTATATTTATATTCTTGAACACCAGGATAAATTCCTCCACTACATTGAGTAGTAACTTGAGAACATATTGGAGAAACTTCTATTCCAGTTCCTGTAATTTGACTTAAGGTTACATTAAAATTTTGATTACAAGAAGCTGAAGCAATATTTATTGAAGTGGTATTTGGAGCTGCAACTCCTGCACAGTCGCGGTAAAAAGAAAGATTGATTTGGTATTTGTTGCCACCAAGGCATTGATAGGTCAGGTCAGTACTTTGAGCGTGTGAAGCAAATGCTTCGTTTTGAGATTGGATAAACATTAATATAAAACTGATCCAAAAAAATACTTTGTGTGTTAGTTGTGTTTTCATGATACACCTCCGGTTTTAAAAGCATTTGACAAGAAATTAAGAACTACTCCCTTTAACGCCCTTTTCAGCAAAGAGTTTCAGAAAAAGCAATAAAAAAGACGGATTGTTAATTTTAATAGATGAGCAGTTATATTACTAATCTGAAAGGGATTTTA
>JAYTXX010000101.1:0-3882 GCA_043742725.1 Bacteroidota bacterium
AGCAATTGCCGACTATAAAATTTTTACAACGCTTCAACGATTGATGTTTGCGTCCTACGGATTTATGATGTATTGGACAAAATTAATTTTGCCAATTAATCTTTCTGCATTTTATCCCTACCCTACACTTGACGAGCATGGTGGAATCCCGTTTATTTTTCATGTTGCACCATTCATTTCAATAGCAATAGTAGCTATTCCAGCTTTTCTTTTATACAAAATAAAAAACAGTGAACTACTGCGCATTTACATTTTCGGAATGGGATTTTTTATTTTGATGGTAGCACTTGTTCTTCAGTTTATGTCGGTAGGTGCGGCAATAATGGCTGACAGATATTCTTACTTACCATATATTGGCGCATTTTTTATGATTGCTATGTTTGCCAATACTTATTTGGAAAACAAAAAAACAAAAACAATTACTGCCATTATTATTTCTGTGTTTTCAATTATGTTTATGGTAAATTGCTACAACAGAGTGCATATTTGGGACAACAACGAAACTTTGTGGACAGATGTAATTGAAAAATATCCAATGAAAATTTCGCAAACAGGAAATGTTGTGAAAGTGGAAGAAAAAGGAGTTGAAGTGGCATACAAAAACAGAGGAAACTATTATCGCGAAAAAGGTTTTTTAGACAAAGCTTATGAAGATTACAATGTGCTTGCACGCTCTGCTTCTGTTGACCCTGGTGTGTACAGTAATTTAGGAAATGTTTACGCAATGCGAAAAGAGTTTGATAAATCATTAGAAATGTATTCCAAATCTATTTCATTAAAATCTAATAATTTTGAAACCCACATGAACAGAGGAATTACTTATTCTACTATGGGACAGCATCAAGAAGCGTTGAATGATTTTGTGGAAGCATTGAAGATTGACCCAAGTGCTCAAAATTTATTTTTGAACATTGCATCAGAAAAATTAAATCTAAAAATGTATAACGAATGTATTACTGATTGTGGTACTATTCTTACAAAAAATCCGAATGAAGCAAATGCATACTTTTATAGAGGAACTGCCTATGTGAATATTGGAAAAGCCCCAGAAGCTATTGCCGATTTGCAAAAAGCAGTTTCAATAGATGCCAACAATGCAAATGCTTGGTTTAATTTGTCGTTTGTGCTTAACCAAAGTGGCAATTACAAATTGGCTTTAGAAGCAGCACAAAAAGCAAAATCATTGAACTTTAATATTGACCCGAATTACATCAATGAATTAATTCAAAAAAGCAAATAAAAATTTAATCGTTTAAATAAAGATAGTCGTCTTAAATAAAAATATAGCGTAACACAATTTTATTAGTTTTGTGTTTTTCAAATTCATTTTATGAGCAAATTATCCGACAGAATAAATAATTTATCCGAATCGCAAACACTTGCAATGGCTAAAAAAAGCCGTGAATTGCAAGCACAAGGCAAAGACATTATTAGCTTAAGTATTGGTGAACCAGATTTTGACACACCCGATTTTATTAAAGAAGCCGCAAAACGTGCAATAGATAATAACATTACACGCTATTCTCCAGTTGCAGGTTTTTTAGATTTACGCAAAGCTATTTCCGAAAAATTTAAACGTGATAATAACTTAACTTATACTGCCGAACAAATAGTAGTTTCAACAGGCGCAAAGCAATCCATTGCAAATGTAATTTTAAGTTTAGTAAATCCTGGCGAAGAAGTAATTGTGCCAATTCCTTATTGGGTAAGCTATATAGAAACAATTAAATTAGCAGAAGGAATTCCTGTTACTATTCCAACAAGCATTCAATCAAATTTTAAAATCACAGCAGAGCAGCTAAAAAAAGCAATTACATCAAAAACAAAAATGATTGTTTTTAGTACTCCTTGCAATCCAAGCGGTTCGGTTTATAATAAAGAAGAATTAAAAGCATTGGCAGAAATTATAGTTCAACATCCCGATTTATATGTAATTTCAGATGAAATATATGAGCACATAAATTTCGTTGGTCATCACGAAAGCATTGCACAATTTGATTTTATATACGATAGAGTAATTACGGTAAATGGTGCATCAAAAGGCTTTGCAATGACTGGTTGGAGAATTGGATACATTGGCGCACCAAAATGGATTGCCGATGCTTGCGAAAAAATGCAAGGACAATTTACTTCAGGAACTTCTTCCATTTCGCAAATGGCAGCAATGGAAGCAGTAAAAGCAAATCCTTCGGTAACTTTTGCAATGCGCGATGCATTCAAAAAACGTAGAGATTTAGTTTTAAATTTGATGAAAGAAATTCCAGGAATGAAAACCAATTTGCCTGATGGAGCTTTTTATATTTTCCCCGACATTTCTTACTATTTCGGAAAATCGTATAACAATTATCATATCAAAAATTCACACGATTTAAGTATGTTTATTTTAGAAGAAGGGAATGTGGCCTTGGTTTCTGGCGATGCTTTTGGAGACGATAATTGCATTCGTTTTTCGTATGCAACTTCCGAAGATAAATTGATAGAATCAGTAAAAAGAATAAAAGAAGTATTAGCGAAATTGAAATAAAATATATTGTTATATGGTTATATTGTTTTTATAGTTTATGGCAAAAGAATATCTAAAACTGAACAATATAGCATCTTACAAAAGAGCATTTCATTTAAGTAATTATGTTTGGAATATTGTGGTTAAGTGGGATAATTTCTCTAAACGCACCATTGGAGAACAACTTGTGAGAGCAACCGATTCTATTTCTGCTAATATTGCTGAAGGTTTTGGAAGATATGGTAAAAAGGATAAGATAAAATTTTATCGTTATAGTTCAGGTTCACTCAAAGAAGCATTGGATTGGAATGAAAAAGCAAAAACAAGAAAATTAATTAATCAAGAACAATACGATTTTATATTTAAAGAATTAATAGAATTACCAAAAGAAATTAATCACTTAATAAAATTCACAAACGAAAAATTACTTACTTGAAAAACATATATGTTGTTGTATTACTAGCGCAATCATTCTATAAACAATACAACAATCCAACAATATAACAATGCAACAATATAATAATACAATACAAAAAGTCTTTCAATCATTCAACAAACACAATGTATTAATCATTGGTGATGTGATGATTGATGCATATATGTGGGGAAATGTAAATCGTATTTCGCCCGAAGCACCTGTGCCAATCGTTTCTGTAAATAAAAAAGAAAATCGCTTGGGTGGGGCTGCCAATGTAGCTTTAAACATACAATCAATGGGAGCTACGCCAATTTTATGTTCTATAATTGGAGACGATAGTGATGCAAAAACATTTATTGATTTATTAAAAAAACAACAACTTTCTTCCGAAGGAATTATTAGAAGTAAAGCAAGGATAACTACTGTAAAAACGCGTATCATTGGCAATCACCACCAAATGATTCGTATTGATGAAGAAGTGGAAACATCAATAAATATAAAAGAAACCGAAACATTAATTGCTCAAATAAAAAAAATTATAGTAAGCAAAAAAATAGATGTAATTATTTTTGAAGATTATGATAAAGGCGTCATCAGCCAAAAATTAATTACTGAAATAGTTTCGTTTGCAAAACAAAAAAACATTCCAACTGTTGTTGATCCTAAAAAGAAAAATTTTATGGCATACAGCGGAGTTACTTTATTTAAGCCTAATTTGAAAGAATTAAAAGAAGGTTTAAAAATTGAATTTGATAGCAACGATATTGTTCAACTGAATAAAATAGTTGATTCGTTTTTAAAAAAACAAAATATCAATGCTGCACTAATTACACTTTCCGAAAAAGGAATTTACATCAACAATCAAAAAACAAAAGCATTGATTCCTGCTCATATTAGAGATATTACAGATGTTTCGGGAGCTGGAGATACAGTGGTAAGCGTTGCTGCTTTGTGCATCGCA
>JAYTXX010000102.1:0-36933 GCA_043742725.1 Bacteroidota bacterium
AAGTTACTTGCTGTAGTTCTGTATTCAGGATTGAAATAAGAAGCATACACGGCAGATAAAACTCCAATTGTCATAATAGAAACAGCAAAAACATTCAGAAGAAAAATTCTCCAAGGGAATTGTGTTTCTGTTTTAAGCTGAGTAAGGTTTTCCTTTGCAGGAATTTTCATACTGTCTTTCAAATAAAGAATTCCACCTTTTGAAAATCCATGTAAAATAAGTCTTGGTATTGATTTATGGGTACTGAAATGAATTACAGCTTTTGATAAAATTCGTTGAAATGTTGGAATAAGTAATGCACCGAAAACCGTAGCAATGGTACAAGACAAAATTATAAATCTGAAAACACCTTCATTGTCATAAATACCAGTTTTAATATTGTTTTCTACCGACTTGGCTAACAGCGGTGCTTGAAATCCATTTGCAGTTCTTGAAACCAAAACAAGAATGTTAAACAACGCAAATGAAATAGCAATTCGTCCTGTTCTTATTCCAACAATTCTTACTGAATAAGAAAGTGTAGTAATTAAATTAATTACAAAAGTTAGAATAAGTACAATTATTATTTGTGTTGTCATTTTTTCAGTTCTTCACGTCAGTTTCGGTCTGCCCAAGCTGACATATAACATTCCACTAAACGAAACTTTTACATTTATTTCCACATTATCATTGAAGCAAAATAATTGAAAATAAATATTTAACTTTTGATAACGTATTGAAAGTTTCGCTTTTTGTTTTTTTAAAAATTCGCTTACTTTTTTATATACTCTTCAAACGAAATTTCTTTTTTAAAATCTTCCGAATAAATATATTCTTTAATAGTATCAGCCCAAGCTTTGTGAGATTTTGTTTTGTTCAAAATGCTGGTATCAAAGGCTTTCCCGAAATGTACTTTCACTGTATGTCCTCTTTGTTTAAACATTTCATCGGGCAAAAAAAGCATTTCAATGTTTGCTTTTATTCCTATTTTTTTTCTAAAGTTTGCAAAGCGATAAAAGAATTTTGAATTTTCTCCTTCAATAAAAACAGGAACAATTTTTCGTTTGTGATCAATGGCTTGTGTAACAAAACTTTTTTTCCAATCCAAATCTCTAATAATTCCATTTTGTTTTCGAGAAACTAATCCGGCAGGAAAAAAACCAACAGCTTCCTCGGTTTCCAAAACACTTTCTATTGTTCGCAATGAAGTGGCAGAAGTGGTTTTTATTTTATTGATACCAATAAAAACATCGCCATAGTTTTTCAAATTTTTCAATACATCATTAACTACAAAATGAATATCGGGGCGCACTTCGGCAATTGTTTTCACAAAAGCCATTCCATCCAATCCGCCCAATGGATGATTGGCAGCAAGAATAATTCCTCCTGTTTTTGGAATGTGATGTGAATTAACAGCAATAATTTTAGCTCCTAATTTTTCTAATCCTTGATTATTGAACTCAACTCCATACACATCTTTCAACTCGTGCATTATACTATTGATATCATCTTCGTGAAGTTTGCGCTTGAGCCAATTTAATAAAAATCGTGGCAAAAACTTTTTAGCGCGAGGAATTTTTTCTTCTAAAACTTTTTCAACATCAATAAATTTTTTTTCGCTCATACGTTTTAAAACAAAAAGGCAATAGAAGTTTGTAAATTTTATTTCGTCAATTTTTTAATTTCAGCTTCAAGTGTTCTGATTCTATCGTTTATTTTTTGAAAACCTCTAAAAAGCACATAGCTTCGTTGATAATCGCCAATTGCATAAGCAGGAGAACCTTGTACTACCAAATCCTCTTTATCAATGGTAGAAGCAACGCCCGATTGTCCTGCAATTTTTACTCCATCAGCAATTTTTATATGTCCAACCACACCTGCTTGTCCGCCCATCATCACATTTTTTCCAAGCTTTGCCGAACCAGCAACAAAAGCTCCTCCAGCCAAAATAGCATTTTCGCCAATCTCCACATTGTGTGCAATTTGGACTAAATTATCCAACTTTGAACCTTTACCAATAATTGTTGAACCCATTGTAGCTCTATCAATAGAAGTGTTTGAGCCTATTTCAACATGGTCTTCAATAATTACATTTCCTATTTGTGGAATTTTTTTATAATTATTTTCCGAGTTAGGAGCAAAACCAAATCCATCGCTACCAACAACTGTACTTGCGTGAATAGTGCAACTGTTACCAATTACACAATCATAATAAATTTTTACACCCGAAAATAAAATAGTGTTATCACCAATAATTACATCATCACCAATAAAACAATGCGGATATATTTTTACATTGTTTCCAATTTTTACATTCTCGCCAATGTATGCAAATGCACCAATGTAGCAATCGGAGCCATATTTAGCACTTGAAGAAATAAATGAAGGTTGTTCTATTCCTTTTTTATTCTGTTTAATTTCATAATAAATTTCTAAAAGTTTTGCAAAACTGGTATAAGCATCGTCCACACGAATGAGTGTACAGGTTGATTTTATTGGCTTATCAAGCACCACATCTCTGTTGATAATAATAACAGAAGCATCTGTTTCATACACATAAGGAGTATAAAGTGTGTTTGCTAAAAAAGATAAACTTCCTTTTTTGCCTTCTTCAATTTTCGAAAGGCTTGAAACAAGAACATCTTTATTGCCTTCAACAGTTCCATTTAGTAAATCTGCAATTTGTTGAGCCGAAAATTCCATTTGATAATTTCAATTTATTTTTCAAATATACTTTTTTATAAAATTAAATGCCTTTAAAAAATGGAATTTATATTTGTGAGGAAATAAAAAAAGCCGAAGAAATTTCTTCGGCTTGAAAGTAGTACGCAATATTCGATTATCGAACACCTTTATAAAAGATTTCCTTGCCATTGTGGATTTTGCGAATTTTACCAAAGGCAAAATAATGATTGGTAATGAACTTTTTGTTGTTTAAACAATATACAAATACCTTTTACTCTAACCTTTAATAATAAAGCAATTTTTTTCGTTTATTGAAAAATCAAGATAATTTTGATTCTTTTATAGAAATTATTCTCTTTTTATTTCTCTCAATCTTGTAGCATATTCATAATGCCTTGTTCTAAAGTTTTACAGCTATAGAAAGTGCGGAATTAAAAATCACAAAACGGTCTTAACCGATAAACTTTATTAAAAGTACTAAAATTGCACTTGCACGACCTCCGCATTTTTTTAGGTGCTGTTAGCAGTTGCGGTTTCCCTTTCTATTCAAACAATGCAAATCGTTCTCTAACTAATGTGTCGGACTGTTTACTTGTTAGTTCTTGTCTGTCGTATTCTATTTTTGTTAGTACAATATATTTCAATTCTTCTGTAATGCTAACATCTTTCAATGTGAACTGCAATTTTTCAAGTGAAAAATTATTTGTTTCAATTTTGTATGTTGCAATAGTTCCAATTTCTTTTTCTACAATAGTCAAGTTACCTTTTCCGTTTACTTCGCTAATTGTGCTTTGGTAAAGCGGAAATAGAAGTTCATCTTTTAATAAATCTTGAAATAATATTTTTATTTTCTTCTTGTTGTTTATTTTTATTTCAATTATGCTTTGGTAACTGTCTAACAAACCTGAAACATAAAATATATTTCCTAAATCAGTCCAAACTTTATATTCATTTATTTCCTTATAAAATGATTTCTCAAAGAAAGCATCTTCTAAAGAATATTTAATTGCTTCTGCCCCATTACGAAAATTGTCAAAAGTCTTTTCTTCAAACCTTCCTCTAACGATGCAACAACCAATTCCAAAGAAGGTTATTTTTATATTGTCCAAATAATATTTTTGTTTTTAAATAGCACCTACTTTTTTTGATAAATAACTTTAGAGAGTTGATGACACTAAAGGAAATGCACGCTCAAGTTTCGTTTGTGATATTAGAAATGAAATTTTCGTTCAATTAGTTTAACTCAAATTAAGTAAGAAGAAGAATATCATGTTTTTTAATTAAAAACTAATCAACATTATCATGCCAAAAAGAATTACCACTATTTCCAATAAGTAAATTTAAAACTGACTTTGGTTTTGATCCAATTATAATTTTTGTTAGAGAATTTTGAATCCCAAATTCATCGCCTAAAAGAATGATATTTTGGTTTAGTAAATTAACGCCTTCATAAACACAAACATCAAACTTAACTTCATTAACTGAAATTTTTTTCCTTCCATCAGCTAATTTCTCCTCCTCACCTAAAACGAATCCTTCCTCTAGTTCGTCGCCTCTTCCAGCAACCATAATTTTTCCCACCTGCTGTTTTTTCAGCAGTTCATAAAGTTGTCTAAAAATATTCTCAGATGAAGAACTCATATCATTTGAACAGATTACTACAACATAATTTTCCTTGTTGAAAGTAGTGCTTACCAAATCAGTTATTTGTTTTGTAATTTCTTTATTTAATATAACCTTACGTCCAAATGTACCTGACGCTACATCGATAAAATATTTTTTAAAAGAGAAATTCAATTCTTTGAAATCAATAAACTTTTCTCTACCTCTTTTACTTTTGTAGTAAAATTCCGAAGCTTCAATTAATTCGAAATCATTAACATAATTATTTAATAGATATAATTGAGATTCCAGTTCGCTTCTAAGTTTTTGTACTTTCTCTTGAATTTGTTCCAGGTTTAATTCTTTGTTTTTCATATGATTAATTTTACACAAATAAACGAATATACTACGCCAAAATATGGCGTATAAAAAAAGAGGATTTTACTCCTCTTTTTTATTTAAAGTTTCTTTACATCGAGATAAACACCTGAGTTCCCTCCGTTTTTCTTTAGGTCTAAACCATATTTTCTCATAAATGCATCTCGTACTTCATGACCTCCATTTGTCGTGAGAGGGTTTGAGTAATTCGAAGAAACTTCAACGGACATCCCTTTTTCTAAGCGAATGCCATTAGCAAAATGATTCTGCTTAACAGTAATTAAAAATAAAGCCATTTGTTTTGATTTTATATTGTGCCTACTCTATTCAGTTTTCGGCTTCCCTGATATTATTAAATCCAATTGATTTGAATCCAATAGTTTCTCTTTTGGGGTTATTAAATTCCCTATCAGTTTGATTGTAAATATCTGTTAGGGTCATTCGCTCATTAAGATTAGAATTATAACCTAACTTTTTGGATAACTCTCTTGCTTTTTCGACTTCAAGTTCTTTAAACTCATATTTCGCAATCAATCGACCTTTACGAAGTAATGCACTATCGACTTTGGAAATATCAGTATTGAAAGAGCATATAATTTGAATATTTAAACAATCAGATAAAAGCCCGTCAGTAATATTCAACAAAGCAGAAACAGGGGATGCGCCTTCTTTATTTCTATCCATTATAATATTTTCAGCGTCCTCTATAACAAAAATTGAATTCGGATTATCAATCAATATTGATACTAAATTCGGGTTAGTAATTTCGCTAGCCATACTTGGTGGTAAGAAAATAACATTCTTTTTCAGGCTTGAAATCAAATATCGAATGTAAGATGTCTTACCTGTGCCGGGTTTTCCGTGAAGTAATACTAAACCTTTATCATCCTTTTTTGATAGCCTCTTAATGATTGTGTGATGAATATCTTTGAAATCTGAATTGTAATTGTCTTCAATGGAAAGTTTAGGTTTTTTTATGGTCAAAGACTTAGTTTCAATGCCATGTTTAGAAAACACGAGTAGGGACATTTCAGGTTTATCTCTTTGTTTGCGTTCTTTAAATTTCTTTACCTCGGACATTATTTGTTCTACTCGATCTGTAGCTGTATTTCTATATAGAAAGCGTACAGTATTGCTATTTGTATCAAAATCAACAAGTAAATCATCAAACATTATGTAGAATATATCATCGTAGATAGCAGACTTACTTCTATTAAAGTATCTTTTATTGTAAAAGCAATCTCTGATTTCCTTTTTGTAATTCTCTATAAACCATGTGTGTGCCTTTTTACAATCAATATTGACCTCGTGTGTGGCATTTGGTATCACATTGAAATAAGCCAAGTAAAGCTTAAATTCATTCAAATAATAGTTTCCCCGATCAGAAAAAACATCGTTAATATTTAACTTCGAACAATTAATCTTGGCAGCATTGCCTTTGGCTTGAAACCCGCTAATGTCAATTTCCTTTTTCATGTTTAGTGTTTTTATTTTGAACAAAAATAATTTTTCACTACGCCATTTTGTGGCGGAATGAATTAAAAGCTTTATATTCGTGAAAACTTAAATCAATTCTATGTCAACTCAAGCAACTATAAAAAGATATACCTTAATTGTAGAAAAAGTTTCTTCAGTAAAAAATCCATCAATAAAAGAGATAAAGGATTATTTGGAGGATCATGGATTGGATATTTCTGACCGTACTTTACAAAGAGATATTGAACAAATCCGATATGAATTTGGGATTGATATTATTTATGACCGCTTAAACAAAGGCTATTCTATAAACAAAGAAGAAAGTATTAATATAGATTCATTTTTAAAATTTTTGGAAATTGTAGGGACTGCAAATTTGCTCTCAGATAGTTTAAAAGAAGGAAAGGAAACATTGAACTATTTATCGTTTGAAGCACACGGAAACTTAAAAGGAGTAGATAACCTAAAAGACCTTTTATTTGCTATAAAGAATAAGCGATTTATTAGTTTTATACATCATAATTTTGTTTCGGAAACGTCTAAAATTTACAGAATACGACCGGGATTACTTAAAGAATATAGAGGAAGATGGTACGTTATTGGATATCTCAATAAATCAAATGATGTAAGAACATTTGGCGTTGATCGACTTGAAAATTTGAAAATAGAAACTGAAACATTTACAAACAGTAAAAAACAAAATTTAGCTACTTTGTTTGAAGATGTTGTTGGATTAAATTACACAGAGCATTCGAAAAAAGAAACTATCACACTCTCAGCAACTCCAATTCAAGCTAGATACCTAAAAGCGTTACCTTTACATCCATCTCAATACATTTCAAAAGAGACGGACAATGAAGTTCTTATTAGTTTAAATGTAATTCCAAACTATGAATTAACTCAACAATTAATGATGCTGGGCGAAAATGTTAAAGTAATTGAACCCAAATGGTTAGCTGATGAAATGATAGAATTATTAAAGACCGCACTTAAGCGATATAAAAAATAATCTATTGCGACACACTTTAGCGTAATAAAATAGTTGGTTTGCTAATAAAACTTTTATCACATGACTGAAAATAAATTTCACATACTTTCAAAGTCAACATTTGTTTTTGGTTGTCAATGTCCTAAAAGATTGTTTTTGCATAATTACAAACCCGAAGTAAGAAACGAAGAGGAAGAAGAACAACTTTCAATCTTTAGTGCAGGAACAAATGTGGGTATTATAGCACAAGGATTATTTCCGGGAGGAATAAACGCAGAGCCACCTGATAGCTTTTCTTATGCACAATCGGTTGCTAAGACTAAAGAACTTATTGAGTCCGGCAGGAAAATTATATACGAAGCAGCATTTGTATATAATCAAGTTTTGTGTGCTATAGATATCCTCGTTAACGAAAACAATTGTTGGTATGCATTCGATGTTAAGAGTACATCGAAAGTAAAGGAACCTCATATAACAGACGCTGCTCTTCAGTATAATGTAATTACCAATTGTGGAATTGCATTAAAAGATATTTCAATTGTGCATCTAAACACAAAATATATAAAAGAAGGAGAACTAGATGTTAACCAATTGTTTACTAAGTCCTCGGTTCTAAATGAAGTGTTGGAATTGCAATCTTTTATAAATGAAAAAACAAAGAGTTTGCTTCAATTGGTAAAGAATAAAACAGAACCTATAATTGAAATTGGGGATCACTGCAATATACCATATGCGTGTGATTTTAGTGATTATTGCAGTAATGGAATTGAATTCATTGAAGATATCTCGGACAGACCCGAAAACATTGATTCAGATTATATTCAATCCTTTTTAGATGAATTAGAGTATCCACTTTACTTCTTTGATTTTGAAACTGTAATGCCTGTAATTCCTGAATTTGACTTTAGCAGACCATACCAACAAATTCCATTTCAGTATTCAGTTCATGTATTAAAATCTCCGAAGGCTAAATTAGAACATTATGAGTTTTTAGGGGATGGAATAAACGATCCAAGACCTGAACTCACAAAGCAACTTATTAAATGTCTTGGTAAACTAGGAAGTGTTGTTGTTTGGAATCAAGGTTTTGAAAAAACAAGACTTCGTGAATTAGGAATAATGTTCCCGAAATATACAAAGCAACTAGAAGCAATAAACGAAAGGGTAATTGACCTGATGACTCCATTTAGAAAAAAAGCATTTTATAAAAGGGATTTTAATGAATCGTATTCGATTAAAGTAGTTTTGCCTGTTCTAGTCCCTGAGTTCAGTTATAGTTCACTAACTATTCAAAATGGTGGCGATGCTAGTGCAATTTATGCAGACCTAAAAAATATACCAAAGGAAAACATTGAGCAAACTCGAAAAGATTTATTGGAGTATTGTAAATTAGATACTCTTGCGATGGTTAAGATTCTTCAACATTTAATCCATAACTCATGAAAAAACCCATTTACAAACATCCTGATTTTGTTAAAGAGAAAAAAGATTTAAGAGATCAGAAAAGCGGTAAAAGATACTGGCTCGAATTAACAATAAATCAGTCCAAAAAAGAGACGATTATTGTAATAATGAAAAATCCTAGCCGAGCAACTAAAGAAATTTCGGACAAGACAGTTTATAATGTAACTAATTACATTTACAAAAATTCAGAGTGCTATAAGGAACTTAAAGATATTGGCAAAATAATTATTTTAAATCTTATCCCTCTCTATAAAACATATTCAAAAGAATTAGTTAATCAGGGGCAATTAATCAAGGATAAAAATAACCTTGAAATTATATCAAATTTCAGTAAAGAAATAAAGAAGGTAATTATTGCTTGGGGAAACTACCCAAAAGGGCTTAAAAATGAATTTGAGGAAATAAAGAATAGTGTCCTTCACATACTAAATGAAAATAACAACCTTGTTTACTATGTAGATAAATTGTCAGAACTACAGAAGAATCCGAAGCATGGTCAAGTTTGGAAGTATAGAGATCCATTACATCTTTATACAATTTAGCCTAATACGCCATACTTTGGCGTTTTGATTTTATTCCTTTGTCTAATAATTACAACTAGACAATGGATACTTTAGAAAAGGAGTTAATTGGTTCTCTTGTTAGGCAACCCGGATTAATAGATACATTTCACGAATTTATTTTTAGTGATGGGATTTTACAAAGTGAATTTTGCAAGAAGCTAATTAAGGCTTTACAGTACCTACGTTCAAATGGTATTGAAATAGATGGTGCGATTTTGAGAAGCCATATTGAAACTACTGAAGGCAATTCCGAAGAAATAAGAACTTTTTTTCTTGAATTAGATCAAACTACAATAACTGCAAATTTCAACTATCTGTTGTCACTTCTTTTACTGAGAAAAAAAAGAATGAGGGCAATTTCAATTGGCGAACAATTGATGAATATTGAAACGCAAAACCCTGAAACCTTTAATTCTTCATTGCTTCAATTATTTGAGAGGTTCGAAAGAGTTATTTCTGAAGACATAAAAGGGCTGAGCCCACTACATTTTGAGACACTTTCAAAATACATCTCTGAACTAGGTAGTAAAAAAGGGATTGGGATTAGCTCCGGATTTACCGGACTTGACGAAGCCTACGGAGCGTTTAATTGGAATGAGTTTATTGTTGTTGGTGGAAGACCCGGGATGGGAAAATCTACCTTAGCTTTTAACATTGCCTTATATACTGCATTTACAAATAAAATTCCAACCGGAATTATTAGTCTCGATTATTCAGATAAAAACTGCTATACAAAACTTCTTAGCATTCAAACCGAAGTGGAGTTTCAAAAATTTACTCAGAATAAATTTTCAGACGAGGACATTTTCAAAATTAAAGATGCTTCAAAAATGCTCTTGAGTAATGAATTAATAGTTTCCGCTCCTATAAGTCCATTGCTAAAAAATATAGTTTACAAAATTCATTACTTAAAGAGAGAGTATGGCATTAAATTATTAGTAATAGATTATCTCCAATTAATAGAAATAGAAAATACCAAGTATAACCGTGAACATGTAATATCTGCGGTCAGCAGAAAATTAAAGGAACTTTCTCGGTCATTATCAATAACAATTATTGCTACTTCTCAATTAAGCAGAGCTGTTGAATATAGAGGTGGGGATAAACGCCCGGTTCTTTCCGATTTAAGAGAAAGTGGTTCTTTAGAACAAGATGCTGATTCTGTATGGTTTATTTATAGACCCGAATATTATGGTCTTACAGAGGATGAGATGGGTAATTTAACCACTGGAATCGGGGAAGTAATTATAGCAAAAAATAAATCAGGTGCTTGTGGTTCAACGAGATTACATTTTCAATCATCAATTCCAACTTTTAAGAATTTAGATGTAGTCGAAGAGAACAATCCAAATGATATTAAAGCAACATGGGATTTATCAAGTACACGAAAAGATGAATTCAATTAATACAATGCCCTTAATTGGTATAACAAAATTATGAATGCACTTAACGCATTAGACTGTGTACCTGCGGTCAGAATAAAAAAAAGGGAAGCGTCATGCCTCCCGGTATCATTCTTAAGCAGAGCTTAAGAATGAAATAATAAAATGATAATTTAAATACTAACGGGGCATTGTATTAATTTATGAAATCGAAGTACAAATTTCTTAATAGTCAATTGGAAATTGAAGATATTTCTTCCATTCTCAACGTGCCTTTTTCTCAATTAATTAGGCACATTGAAAACCCAAACTACACAAAATTTAATATTCCTAAAAAATCAGGGGGGCACCGAGAAGTTTTTGCACCAAGTCATGATCTGATGAAAATACTTCATATTGTAAATAAAAAATTACGTTCAACTTATCACATGATGCAACCAAAAGTTGTGCATGGATTTACATACAAAACATTAACGGAAAAATATTTAGATATCGGAATTAAAGCAAATGCAAAAATGCACATAAATAAAAAGTGCATTCTAAATGTAGATATCAAGGATTTCTTTCCTAGTATAAGTGCTTCCGGGGTGCGTGAAATGTTTGAAAGCCCTCCGTTTAATTATAGCCGAAATGCAGCTACGGGTTTAGCACTTTTATTGTGTTATAAGGGTAAACTTCCGGCAGGAGCGCCAACCTCTCCTTTAATCTCTAATTTTTATTGTTTAAAAATGGATTCAGCTTTATTGGAACTTAGTAAATCAGGAAATATTGCGTACAGTCGTTACGCAGATGATTTAACTTTTTCATCAGATGATATAATAAAGGTGGAATTTGTTGTTAAGGTATCAGAAGCGCTAAAGGTATATGGGTTTGAGATAAACAGAAAAAAGCTGCGTAAAGTATTGAGTTTTCAAGCTCAGTATGTAACCGGGATTAAAGTAAATCAAACACTCAATTTGAATCGCATTTATTACCGGAATTTAAGGGCGGTGTTGCATAATGTTGAGCAGGTTGGCACTTCCGCTTCAATGCTAAAATACAAAGGCAAGAAACGCTATTCTTTAGGGGACGAGCATAAGTTCTTAGCCTCGGTAAGAAGTAAAATAGAATATTTAGGTTACATCAGAGGAAGCAATGATGTATTGTATAAGGAACTTAAGAATAAATTTAACGCTTTGATTGACCGGACGCCAATAAATTACTAACCAACTAATTTACTGTCAAATCTTTTATAAACTCATTTAACGCATCAATTCTATTCATTGATTCATCTGCCATCAGCAAATACTTATTTTCATTTTCTGTGATTTTATATTTTTTAATAAGGTTAGTATCTATTTTTTCGCTTTCTATCGGAATAATCTTCCAGCCATCTGAAATACAATAAATTTTAAATTTTTCATTTATTAGCAAATAGCTAATTTCTGTAAATCTCCCCCTAAACAATTGAATTGTTTTATTTTCCTTTTGTAATCACGAAAAACTTATTAGCAAAGAAATTTTTTTAAAGGTCAATGAAATACAATCAAAAAATCATCAAAATTATCAGCATCAAAAATATGAGGAAAAACGTCCTTTAAATAATTATATAAAATGCGGAAAATGTGGAGGTGCTTTTACAGGGTATGGAGCAAAACAAAATAGGCTTCATTATTACAAATGCAATAAAAGTGGATGCAAATGCAATAAAAGTGTGGATTTAATGCACGAACTTTACAAAAACGTACTTGCCGACTACTCTTTTGATTTTCGTTTAATAGAACCTTTAAAAACGCAATTAAAATACACTTTTGACTATCTGCATGAAAACAAAGGTGAGGGGCGAAAAGATTTGTTAATTTCTTTAAATAAGGTTGAAGCTAAATTGAAAAAAATAAGAGAAAGGTTTGGTTTAGGAAATATTAATCAAGAAATATATTCTGAACTAAATGAAAAATTTCAAGCTGAAAAAAGCGAATTGAATAGGCAATTAGAAAATGGTGATTTTAAAATATCGAACCTTGAAAATTATATAAATTTTTCAGTTAAATTTTGCTCAAACATCAATAAAATATGGGAGTTGAATGATTATGAAACAAAACAGAAATTACAACATTTGATTTTTCCACAAGGAATAATATATGAAAGAGCAAATCACACTTATCGAACAGAAAAAATTAATGAAGTGTTTCTCTACATCTCAAATTTGACAACGGTTTTAGAGCAAAAAAAAGGCGGACTTTCTAATAAAAAATTAGAAAAGTCCGCTTCAGTAGCGGGGGCCCGACTCGAACGGACGACCTTTGGGTTATGAGCCCAACGAGCTACCAACTGCTCCACCCCGCAATATATTTTTAAAATAAATTTTCTGAAAGAACCAAAACCACTTGCATGGCTTTTTAAATTGCGAGCGCAAAGATATATTTTGTTTCTTTGTACCGCAAATAAATCTTATTAACATTTTTATAAATGTCCCACAAGGCTGGTTTCGTGAATATTATAGGTAGTCCAAATGTTGGAAAATCAACATTGATGAATGTTTTGGTTGGCGAAAAACTTTCCATTATTACTTCTAAAGCTCAAACTACGCGCCACCGCATTATGGGAATTGTAAATGGTGAAGATTTTCAAATTGTATATTCCGATACACCAGGCGTTTTAAAGCCCAATTACAAATTACAGGAATCGATGATGGAATTTGTTCATACTGCTTTAACGGATGCAGATGTGATTTTATTCGTTACCGATATTTATGAAGATATTAAGATTGAAGAAAAAGTTTTAAATAAAATAAAAAATGCAGGAGCCAAAGTATTGCTATTGGTGAATAAAATAGATTTAGCTACACAAGAAAAATTAGAAGAAAAAGTAAATTATTGGAAAAACGAAGTGCCCAATGCAGAAGTAATTCCTGTTTCGGCATTAGAAAAATTTAATGTCAATTATATTTTCGATCGTATATTGACGCATCTTCCCGAAGGTCCTGGGTTTTATGATAAGGACCAGTTAACGGATAAGCCAGAAAAATTTTTCGTTTCGGAAACTATTCGTGAAAAAATATTGATGAACTACAAAAAAGAAATTCCATATTCAGTAGAGGTGGTTGTAGAATCATTTAAAGATGAAGAAAAAATAATAAAAATACGTGCCGAAATTTTAGTGGTAAGAGATTCTCAAAAAGGTATTATTATTGGACATCAAGGTAAAGCCTTAAAAAAAGTTGGTGTTGAATCAAGAAAAGATTTAGAAACATTTTTTGGCAAACAAATATTTTTAGAATTGTTTGTAAAAGTAGATAAAGACTGGCGAGACAATGATTTGAGATTAAAACGATTCGGGTACACAAATTAATGTGCTAATTTGAAAACACATCAATTTTCAAATTAAAAAATTAAAAAATTTTCAATAAAAAAATGGCAAATATAGTAGCAATAGTAGGGCGACCAAATGTAGGAAAATCAACACTTTTCAATCGTTTAACGGATAGTAAAAAAGCAATTGTTGATGCTGTTTCGGGTGTTACTCGCGATAGACATTATGGAAAGTCGGAATGGAATGGGTTGGAGTTTTCGGTTATTGATACTGGCGGATATGTGAAAGGTTCGGATGATATTTTTGAAGGAGAAATTCGTAAACAAGTTCAGTTAGCAATTGATGAAGCAAACGTAATTCTTTTTGTAGTAGATGTTTCCGATGGAATTACAGATGACGACAAAACGGTTGCAAACATGTTGCGTAAATCAAAAAAAACTGTTTTGTTAGTTTCTAATAAAGTGGATAATGGCGAACGTCAAGCATTATCGGCTGAATTTTATAGTTTTGGTTTAGGCACTGTTTACAATGTTTCTGCAATTAGCGGAAGCGGAACAGGTGATTTACTTGATGATGTGGTGAAAGCACTTGATAAAGATGTGGATGTGGAAGAATTAAATATTCCAAAATTTGCAATTGTGGGGCGACCAAATGTAGGAAAATCTTCAACCATAAATGCCTTGCTTGGAAAAGAACAAAACATTGTAACACCTATTGCTGGTACAACTCGCGATAGTTTAAATACAAGATATACTTCTTTCGGTCACGATTTTTTATTGGTTGATACTGCAGGTATTCGCAAAAAATCAAAGGTAGAAGAAGACATTGAATTTTATTCCGTAATGCGTGCCATTCGTGCTATTGAAGATTGTGATGTGTGTTTGCTTTTGATTGATGCAACACTTGGAATGGAAGCACAGGATTTGAATATTTTTCATCTTGCAGAAAAAAATAGAAAAGGAATTGTGATTGTTGTAAACAAGTGGGATTTAGTAGAAAAAACAACAAACTCAACAAAAGAATACGAAGAAAAAATAAGAGAACGTATTGCTCCTTTTCGTGATGTTCCAATTGTATTTACTTCCGCTTTAACAAAACAACGTGTGCTCAAAGCCATTGAAATTGCAGAGTTAGTAAACACCAATCGCACAAAAGAAATTAAAACACGTGAATTGAATGATGTGATGTTGCCAATTATTGAACATCAGCCACCAGCAGCAGTTAAAGGAAAGCATGTGAAAGTAAAATTCATTAAACAATTGCCAACTCACGCACCAACATTTGTGTTTTATTGCAATTTACCACAATATGTTACCGAAGCATATATGCGTTTTCTTGAAAACAGATTGCGCGAAAATTTCGATTTCAAAGGAGTTCCGATTCTTTTGTTTATGAGAAAAAAATAATTTTAAAACATACTTAAATGTCACTTGTAAAAAGACCAATAACAATATACGCAGAAAGCACACCCAATCCAGCTTCAATGAAATTTGTAGCTAATCAATTATTTGTTCAAGAAGGTGCTACAGCACAATATTTATCAAAAGCTGAAACCAAAGGTTCCCCACTTGCTGCAAAATTATTTGAGTTTCCATTTGTGAAAGCAGTTTTTATGGCAGCCAATTTTGTTACAGTTACAAAAATTGATAACATTCAATGGGAAGATGTGATTCTTGAATTGCGTGATTTTATTCGTGTTTTTTTATCAGAAGGAAACACAGCAATAACTGAATTACCGAAAACAGAAGTTGCAGTTGATAATACATTTACATCAAAAAAAGAAGTATTCACTTCGCACACAGCACCGAGTTCTGAAGTGGAAGTAAAAATTGTTGAAATTTTGGAACAATACATTCGCCCAGCTGTTGAAGGAGATGGAGGAAGTATTACATTCAAAAATTTTAATGATGGAATTGTTACTGTTCAATTGCGTGGGGCTTGTAGCGGATGTCCATCATCAACTATAACGCTAAAAGCAGGAATTGAAGGTTTGCTAAAACGAATGATTCCCGAAGTAAAAGAAGTTGTATCCGAAGCTTTGTAAGTTTTCTCTACTCAAAAAATAAATTCGCTTACAATTATTTTGAAAAAATTTCTGCATTAATTCCTTGCGGCAATACCTTATTTTAGGTATTTTTGTATCAGATTTAGATTAAATCTAAATAAGAAATCACATTAAAAAATTCATTTTCAAATACATATAAAAATGATAACAGTTTCAGAAAATGCAAAGCAACATGCTTTGAACTTAATAAAAAACGAAAATCGTCCTGTTGATACCTTCATTCGTGTTGGAGTTGATGGTGGCGGATGTTCGGGTCTTTCTTACAAATTAGAATTTGACAATGCCATTAAAGAAGGCGATCAGGTTTTTGAAGACAAAGGAATAAAGATAGCCGTTGATAAAAAAAGTTTTTTATACTTAATCGGCACAGAGCTAGATTACACAGGCGGTTTGAACGGAAAAGGATTTGTGTTCAACAATCCGAACGCAAGCAGAACATGTGGTTGCGGGGAAAGTTTTAGTGTATAAATAAAATCACCACAAAGGCACTAAGTCCACAAAGAAACACAAAGTAAATCTAAATGAACTTAGTGCCTTAGTGGTAAAAGACTATGGCAAACGAAATACTAGCGGAACAAATAAACAAAGAATACGAATACGGCTTTGTTACCAATATTGAAGCAGAGAATGCCCCGAAAGGGTTGAGTGAAAATATCATTCGTTTTATTTCTACCAAAAAGAATGAGCCACAATGGTTGCTCGACTATCGTTTAAAAGCCTTTCGTTATTGGCTTACACTCGAAGAGCCAAATTGGGCGCACGTTTCGTATCCTAAACCTGATTTTCAAAATATCATTTATTATTCTGCTCCAAAACCTCAAACGAAGTTGAATAGTTTGGATGAAGTGGATCCTGAACTTTTGAAAACGTATGAAAAGCTGGGCATTTCGATGGAAGAACAAAAACGATTGAGTGGAGTGGAAAGTAGAATTGCCGTTGATTTTGTGATGGATAGCGTTTCGGTAAAAACAACTTTTAAAGAAACGCTTTCCGAAAAAGGAATCATCTTCTGTTCCTTTGGCGAAGCGGTGCAAGAGCATCCTGAATTGATAAAAAAATATATGGGTTCGGTAGTTCCGCATACCGATAATTTTTATGCAGCACTTAATTCGGCTGTGTTTACTGATGGTTCGTTCTGTTACATTCCAAAAGGCGTTCGTTGCCCAATGGAACTTTCTACTTATTTCCGTATCAATTCTGCTGGCACTGGTCAGTTTGAAAGAACCTTGATTATAGCTGATGAAGATGCGTATGTTAGTTATTTGGAAGGTTGCACTGCACCAATGCGCGATGAAAATCAATTGCACGCAGCAGTTGTAGAAATTGTTGCACATAAAAATGCAGAAGTAAAATACAGCACCGTGCAAAACTGGTACCCTGGTGATAAAAATGGAAAAGGCGGCATATTTAATTTTGTAACTAAGCGAGGAATTTGTTTGGAAGATAATTCCAAAATCTCTTGGACGCAAGTAGAAACAGGAAGTGCAGTTACTTGGAAATATCCTTCTGTAATTTTGAAAGGGGATAATTCGGTTGGAGAATTTTATTCTGTTGCCGTTACAAACAACTACCAGCAAGCGGATACGGGTACCAAGATGATGCATCTCGGAAAAAATACACGAAGCACAATTATTTCAAAGGGCATCTCCGCGGGCTATAGCAACAATAGTTACAGAGGTTTGGTGCGAATTTCAAAAGGCGCAATCAATGCGAGAAATTTTTCTCAATGCGATAGTTTATTGATGGGAGATAAATGCGGTGCGCACACATTTCCATACATTGAAATAAAAGATAAATCCGCAATTGTAGAACACGAAGCAACGACAAGCAAAATTGGTGAAGACCAATTGTTCTATTGCAAATCAAGAGGAATAGACAACGAAAAAGCAATAGGATTAATTGTAAATGGCTATTGCAAAGAAGTATTAAATAAACTACCAATGGAATTTGCTGTGGAAGCGCAGAAGTTGTTGGCGGTTTCACTGGAGGGTTCAGTAGGATAAATAAAATTCACCACTAAGGCACTAAGAGCACGAAGTAACACTAAGACTTAGTCAGCCTAAATGAATTTAGTGGTAAAATAAAAAACTAAATATGTTAAGCATTAAAAATTTACACGCGTCTATTGACGGAAAAGAAATTCTGAAAGGAATAAATTTAGAAATAAAAGCGGGAGAAGTTCACGCGATAATGGGACCAAATGGTTCGGGTAAAAGTACTTTGTCATCGGTGCTTGCAGGGAAGGAAGATTATGATGTAACGGAAGGCGAAGTAATTTTCAATGGAAAAAACTTACTGGCGCTTGCTCCGGAAGATAGAGCCAGAGAAGGCGTGTTTCTTGCGTTTCAGTATCCGGTAGAAATTCCGGGTGTGAGTAATATCAATTTTTTGAAAACGGCTATTAACGAAATTCGTGCTTACAAAAGTTTGGAACCAATGGAAGCAAAAGATTTTTTGGCAATGGTAAAAGAAAAACAAAAGTTGGTAGAGTTGGATGGCAAACTTGCAAACCGTAGTGTTAATGAAGGTTTTAGCGGTGGCGAGAAAAAACGAAACGAAATTTTTCAGATGGCAATGCTGGAGCCAAAGCTTGCTATATTGGATGAAACCGATAGCGGATTAGACATTGATGCCTTGCGAATTGTTGCGGGCGGTGTGAATAAACTGAAATCGAAAGACAACGCAACCATTGTAATTACACATTATCAGCGTTTGTTGGACTATATTGTTCCTGATTTTGTGCATATTCTTTACAATGGAAAAATTGTAAAATCTGGTGGTAAAGAATTGGCTTTGGAATTAGAAGAAAAAGGGTATGATTTTATAAAAGCAGGAGTGGAAGCTTAAGTATGGAAACGATTACGAAAAAAAATATCATTACCGAAAAAATAATTTCTGAATTTGAATCTTCAAAAAATTCATTGTTTGGAAATTTGGCTTTGCGAGAACAAGCTATGCAAAGCTTTTTAAAACAAGGCATTCCCAATCGTAAAAGCGAAGAGTACAAATACGTGAATGTGGAATTAATGTTGAAAGACAATTTCAATTTTTCAACAGATAAGACAATTTCTTCAGAACAAATTTCCACTTTGAAAATTTTGGATGATGCAATTCAAATTGTTCTTGTAAACGGAAAATTTAATTCATCTCTTTCAAAAGTTAGCAATCTACCAAAAGGTTTATTAATAGGCAGTTTGGCTGCTGTTGCAAAAAGTAACAATTCTATTTTTGAAAAACATTACTCGAAATATGCTGATGTAAATACAGATGTTTTTATTGCAATGAATACTGCAATGGCAATAGATGGAGTTTTTGTGCACATTTCAAAAGGAGCAGTAATTGAAAAACCAATTCACATTATTCACATTTCAACTTCCAACGAAAATTTAATTACCAATTCACGCAATTTGATTGTTGTGGAAGAAAATGCACAAACAAAAATTATAGAATCGTTTGAAACAATTGATTCTAAAGCTAAAATAGTGAATAATGCGTTGTCAGAAATTGTTGTTGATGCAAGTGCAAATGTTCAACATTATAAAATTCAAAATGAAAATGAATGGTGTAATTTGATAAACACAACTCAAGTTATTCAAAAAAAACAAAGTGTATTTTCTACCAGTAATTTTACATTGGCTGGAGCGTTGGTTCGAAATAATTTGAACATTGTTTTAGATGACGAAAATATTGAATCGCATTTATATGGATTGTATTTAACCAATGGAAATCAAGTGGTAGATAATCACACGTTGGTTGACCACCGTAAGCCAAATTGCAATAGTAACGAGCTTTATAAAGGAATTATAAATGATAAATCTTCTGCAACTTTCAATGGAAAAATATTTGTGAGAAAAGATGCACAAAAAACAAATGCTTTTCAATCGAACAAAAATATTTTGTTGAGTGATGATGGAACTATTAATACAAAACCACAATTAGAAATTTATGCCGATGATGTAAAATGTTCGCATGGCACATCAACAGGTAAATTAGATGAAGACAAAATATTTTATTTGCGTGCAAGAGGATTGAGCCAAGAAAGCGCAAAAAAATTACTGATGCACGCTTTTGCTTCGGAAGTGGTCGATTTTGTTAAGATAGAGGAATTAAAAAATTATATTGAGTCGAAAATTTCCAAACGATTCTAATAAATTTTTCTTTGCGTTTCTCTCTTTTTTGTTTTGCATTCTTTGCGAAAGATTTTTTTAACTTGCGCTACTTATTTTAATTTATGCTTTTCAAAAATAAAAATCTTCTATTACTACATTTTATCGTTTTCATTTGGGGTTGGTCGCCAATACTTGGAAAACTAATAAACATAGAAGGTGTTATTGCTTATCAGTTGGTTTGGTTTAGGATGTTGCTCACTGTAATTACCATTGCAATTTATTTAATTATCACAAAACAAAATATAAAACTTCCTAAAAAAGATATTTTGCAACTTGTTGGAATAGGTGCTATTATTGCGTTTCATTGGTTTTGTTTTTACAATGCTATAAATGTTTCCAATGTTTCGGTAACATTAGTTGCTTTTGCAACAGGTACACTTTTTACTTCTATCATCGAACCCATTTTTTATAAACGAAAAATTATTCGTTACGAAATAATTTTTGGAATGATTATCATTGGTGCTATTGCAATGATTTTTCAAGTGGAAACACGATATACATTAGGAATTATTTTTGGAATGTTGGCAGCACTTACATCTTCGCTTTTTACTGTGTTCAATGGTTTATTGGTAAAACGAATTTCTTCGCCAATTATTGCTATTTACGAATTGGGTGGCGGTTTTTTAGCATTAACAATTTATTTATTTTTTCAAAAAGAATTTACGCCAGTGTTTTTTACCGTTACTCCTTATGGTTGGTTGTGGCTTGCTATTTTATCTGTTGTTGGAACAGCTTATCCATTTATTGCAAGTGTAAATTTGATGAAAAAAATTAGTCCTTACACTGTAACACTTACCGTAAATCTTGAAACGGTTTATGGAATTATTATTGCATTTTTTCTTTGGAAAAAAGATGAAGCAATGACACCAGGTTTTTATCTCGGTACATTTATTATTCTTGCCACTATCTTTGGAAATAGCTTATTTAAAAGCTATTTGAAGAAACAATAAAAAAACCTTGAACAAAAATTGCTCAAGGTTTTTTCTCTTTTAAACAAAACAATTATTGGGTGATAATTATTTTTTTAGTTGAAATTTGATTGTCAACTTTTAGTTGTAATAAATACATTCCTTGCGAAATATTTTCAGCATTCCAAGTTTTAGAATATTTTCCTGCTGATTTATTTTCATTTTCAATTACCGCAATTTTATTGCCTACTAAATCAAAAACTGAAAGTTCAACTTTTGCATTTTTAGAAACGGAATAATTTATTGTTGTGCTTCCATTAAATGGATTTGGATAATTTTCAAATGTAGTAGCTGCGTTGCTTGCTTCGTGAATTCCAAGTGTAGCAGGATTTACAACCGTAAGTGTTATAGCACTTGATGGAGCATGTCCGGGAACAATTGAATCACATTGCGTATCGGTACAACTTACCATACTATCAGCCACTGTTAAACATAAATAATATGGTCCAGAGCCAGCATAAGTATGTACTGGATATTGTTCGGTTGAACTAGTACCATCACCAAAATCCCAAAAATATGCGGTGCTTGAAGTATAATTTGAATAATTATAAACCCAAAAATTATATTGATTTGTAGAATCGGAAATGATTGCAAAATTTGCATCACACATTCCATTTACATTAATATATTGACAAGTGGTGTAAGAGCAAGAAGAATCTGTACTTGAAGAAACAGTTAAACAAACATTGTAATAACCATTTGCATTATAGGAATGATAAGGATTTGCAGTTGTTGCAATTCCTCCATCGCCAAAATCCCAAGAATATGTATCAACACTTGTTGTGGCTGTTGAAGTAAATGTTACACCATTTCCCACATTGTCATTTACAGCAGTGAAAGTTGCAACACAACTTGAAATGAAAAGTGAATCGCAATACGTTGCAGTGCACGAGGTGTTTGCGTTTGATGCTGTGAAACAAATAATATGAATTCCTGTAGCTGTAAAAAAGTGTGATGGCGGATATTCCAATGTGCTTGATGTTCCATCACCAAAATCCCAAAAATAATCCGTTGGCGAACCTGTTACATAAGGATAAAAATAAGTGCTTCCATTTACACTGTCTGTGTACATTTGAAAGTATGCACTGCAATTATTATTTACAACAGCAACCGAATCGCAAAATGAAGCGGTGCAAATAGAACTGTTAAGCGAATCGCCAATTGTTGTAGTTAAACAAATAGTATATGTTCCCGAATTTGGAAATGAATAAGTAATATTTTGACCATAACCAATATACGTTCCATTGGAATCAAGCCAAGAATAATTTGTCATTGTATCAATAGGAGTTGCGGTAGCACTAAAACTTACTTCGCCATTGTTTGCAGAGTTCACCGTATAAGTGAAACTTGTTGAACACTGTGCATTTGATTTAATACCAATGTTCATAAGAGCTGCAATGAATAACATTTTTGAAAATGCTATAAAATTGTTTTTTCGGTTTGTAATTTTTGTTTTCATGTTTTTTATTTTGTTTAAAATTTGGTTCTATACACTATCACGAATAAATTAATCAAAAGGTTGGGTGCTTATATAAATATTTTTAATTATATAGTAAAGATAATATAATTGTTCTATTTGTATGATACAGCAATCACAGCATCAGCATTGTTAATTTCTATTGCATTGCTACCATTTGATACAAGGCATTTGAATTGAACATGCAATTTTTTTGTGCTTTCGTTATTTTCATTATTCAAATAATTTTCAACGGAAATAATTTTAAAATAACTATCATTTGGTTGAACAATATTTTTTGAATTATATACAATCCCATTATTATCTACCCAAGTAATTAAAATGTTTGATAATGAAAAAGGATTGGGAATAGGATTAGATACATAATAAAAATTCGCATAACAATTGTTATTTAAAGGTGTAGGAACATTTGCACAAACACCAGCAACTATGCTATTACTATTGGTTATATCCAAACATACTTTATATACCGAATCAATTAAAAAAGTATGTGAAACACTATTCCCTGTTGCCGTTGAGCCATCTCCAAAATCCCACAAATAAGAAATTGGAGTTCCATTTCCAATTGCAGAAAACGAAATTGTATTTGTAGAAATAACAGTATCACTTATAATTGCATAATACAATGCTTCGGGAATTCCCACTTTCACTTGATTACAAATGCTACTTGAACAAGAATTTACATAATCTATTTTCAAACAAACAGTATAGTTTCCAGCTTGTGAATAGATATGCGAAGGATTTGGAAATACGCTCGTAGAGCCATCTCCAAAGTCCCACAAATAAGTTGAAGCTGAATCGTATGTTGAAGGAATTGAAGTAAAATTCACTAAATATTTTGAGGGTGTTCCTTGCTGAAGTGAATCAAGAAAAAGAAAAGAATAATTTCCTGCCATTAATGACGAATCTATTTTTGCTGAAGCATTTAACGCAGAAATTTTATAATCATTGATTTGAATTTTAATTTGATTTGCACAATTACTACAATTATTTTGTTTCAAATTCGCAAAAAAATTGTACACATTATTTGAGTCTTGAATATAAGACGAATACATATAATAGCTATCAACACCCGCTTGCAGACTTACCGATGAACCATTTACAGTTCCATTAAAATAAAAAATAGGACTTCCGTTTGAAGAAATTGGCTCATCTTTTTTGCATCCAACAAAACAAATACTAATAAAACTTAAAATAATTACAATGTGTTTCATCATTTAAAAATCAAATAAATTATAAGTCAAAATTAATTTTACACCGCTATTTCGTTCATACTTTTCGTTTGTAAAAAAAGAATTGTTTTTTACATCAAGTAAACCGAAGTTTACAATTCCAGTTATGTGAATACGTTTTGTAAGTCTTCTGCGATAAGCCACGGCAACAGAGGCATCCCATTGATTGAATGCATTTGCAAAATAACCTGTTTCTGTTGTTTGTGTTGTCGCAACTTGATTTGTATCAACAGCAACAGCACTGGTTGAAGTTGTTTTAATTGTCATTTTGTTTTTTGCATTCAACAAATAAGAAATAGAACCTCCAATACTAATCGCATTTTTATCATTGAAATGATATTGCAACATTAGTGGAACAACAGCATAATGCAAATAACTTGTGTTGATTGTGGTATCAACAGAAGTAGAACCAAAGCCATACGTTACATTTGAATACTTTTTTTGACTGGATAAATAAGCAATACTACCATATTGTGCCGCAAAATACAACGACCATTTTTGATTGAAATTATGTGTTACACCTATTCCTCCAATTAAATTAAATCCTTGCGCTTCTCTTTTTTCATAAGTGTTCCAGCCAAATTGATAATAAGTTCCTGCTTCAATAGAAATATATGTAGCACTTGCCAAACCACCAATTGCAGAGGGCGGAGCTGTTGCATTATTTTGTGATGAAACTACAGCAGAATCAACTTTTTGAGATGCACTATCTGTTGCTGTTGATTTAATTTCTTGCATAGCAGAAACAACTTTTAATTCTCCATCACCTTTCAAGGTTGCAGTAGAATCAACAATTTGTTTCAATTCGATAGTTGAATTTTGTGTACTATTATTTTTTTCAGAAACTATAGTTGCTAAAGTAGTAGTGTTTTTTTCTTCAATAGATGCTGATTCATTTATTGAATTTTTGTTTTCATTTTGAGTTAAATTATTTTTTTCAAAAATTGCTTTTGATGAATTATTATTGTTAGCTAATTTATTATCCAACCCTTTAATTTTCTTTGTAGGCAACACATTTGTGCTTTCATTTGCTTTTGGTTTAGCCAATTTTGTTTCTTCTTTTGAAGCAACAGGCGCTACACGTTTTTCTTTTTCTTCTTCATCTTTAGAAATAGTATTTTCAACGGAAGAGTTTTTAAAATTTTCAGTTCTTCCTTTTTCATTTTCCGAAATGTTGTTTTCTGAAAGTTTTTTTGAATCATTTAAACTATTTTTTTTCTCTTCTTCATTTGCTTTTTCATCATTAGAAATTACTTGTGAAACAATATTTGTATTACCATTATTATTTCCAACAAATGGTAACATTAAACCAATTCCAGCAATTAGTCCAATACTAAAAACAGAAAACCACAAGGCAATTTTTTTTCTTCTTCTTGAAGAAGCTATTTTTTGCTCTGCTTTTTCCCAATTTTCTTCGTTGAAAACAAATTCTTTTTCAGCGAATTTTTTGCGAATAATTTCATCAAAATTTTCCGCTTCCGTCATTGTGTAACTTTTATATGAGAAACTAATTTTGTTAACATTTCTTTTAATTGTGTTTTTGAAAAATTCAAATGCCACTTAGAAGTTCCTTCAGCCATATCAAGCATTTCCGAAATTTCTTTATGACTAAAGCCATCTATCACATATAAATTAAAAACTTTTTGACTCATTGGTGGAAGTTTTGTAATCATTGCATGAATTTGTTCAACATTCATTTTTGCAAGTGCATTGTTTTGTTCTGAAAAATCGGTTGTTTCATAGTAAGTTTCAACATATTCGATTTTATCATAATGTTTTTTTTCTTTTCTGTATTCATCAATCAAAATATTTATCATCACTCTTCTCATCCAAGTGTTAAAAGGAATTTGTGGTTTGTACTTATCTAAATTTTTTAAAATTTTTAGAAATCCTACATTCAACATTTCTTCCGCTTCTTCACGGGAATTGGTATATCTAAAACAAATACTCATCAAATAGCTATACGACTTTTTATAAAGCTCATATTCAGCCTTGCGTTCGCGGTTTATACAAGCTGTAATTAAATCGAGTTCAATTTCCATTAGCCTTATAAAAGTACAAAATTATACATCTTCATAACACACTACACGAAAGGAAACTGGAAAAGGTTGGGTGGAAATAAAAATATTTTTTGCCCGTTTTTGTAATACCTAAAAATGATGAATTTTGCCTTTTTTCTATCATTTATTCTAACTTTGTGTTTCAATTTTAAAAATGGAAAATCAAATTTATTGCAATAGTCTTACTCAATATTCGAGATACAAAACGCGCGTTGTAAATATTGGCGATGTGGCACTTGGTGGCGATAATCCAATTCGAATTCAGTCGATGACAACAACGGACACGATGAATACAATTGCTACTGTGGAACAAAGCATTCGTATGATTGAAGCAGGTTGTGAATATGTACGAATAACTGCGCCAAGTCTAAAGGAAGCTCAAAATTTAGAAAATATAAAAAAAGAATTACGCAAACGTGGATATAAAGCTCCCCTCATTGCCGACATTCATTTTACACCCAATGCAGCAGAATTAGCCGCTCGTATTGTTGAAAAAGTGAGAGTGAACCCAGGAAATTATGCGGATAAAAAAAAATTTGAAACGATTGAATATACCGATTCTACTTATGTTTCGGAGCTTGATAGAATTCGTGAACGATTTACACCACTTGTAAAAATTTGTAAAGAATACGGAACAGCAATGCGTATAGGAACAAATCATGGTTCGTTGAGCGACCGTATTTTGAGCCGCTATGGCGATACTCCGCTCGGAATGGTGGAAAGTGCATTGGAGTTTTTACGCATTTGCGAAGACAATAATTTTTACAACATTGTGCTTTCTATGAAAGCAAGTAATCCACAAGTGATGGTTCAAGCCTATCGTTTGTTGATACAAAAAATGCAAGAGTTGAATATGAATTATCCTTTGCATTTGGGTGTAACCGAAGCTGGAGAAGGTGAAGATGGACGAATAAAATCGGCTGTTGGAATTGGAACTTTGTTGGAAGATGGAATTGGTGATACAGTGAGAGTTTCATTAACTGAAGAACCAGAATTTGAAATTCCTGTTGCCAAAAATTTAATTGAACGATACTCAAATCGCTTAAATCATAAGCCAATAAAAGAAATCAAGAATCGAGAAATTAACTCTCAACAATCCGAAATCGGAAATCCAAAATCCAAAATTTTTAATCTTCCCTATTCTCCTTACGATTTTCAAAAACGAAAAAGTAGTGAAGTTGTGAATATTGGTGGACATAATGTTCCTCGTGTAGTTGCTGATTTTAGTGAAAAGCAAAATATAACTCCTGCTGCTTTTTTTGCTGTTGGATATAATTATTCTATTCCAATGGACAAGTGGAATTTAACCGACCAAGCCTGTGATTATATTTTTGTGGGCAACAATAAAATTGATTTTGAAATTCCAGGAACATTGGGATTGATATATAATTCAACTATTTGGCAACAATTACAAAATAAAACAAGAAGTTATCCTTTGTTTTCTGCGGAAGAATTTTTAACCGCAAAAAATAAATCATCAGAATTAAATTTTGTAAAAATTGATATACACTCTTTGATTGATAGTCATTCCGAACTTGTTTCGGAATCTTTTATTGAGAAGCTGAAACAAGCTAAACATAACAATATTGTTTTGGTATTAGAAACCTTCAATGAACACGGAATGGCTGAACAGCGTAGAGCTTTTGTGGAATTATTGCAAAACACTATTGAATTACCTGTAATTATCAAAAGAAATTATACTGATTTATCAGAAGAAAAATTTCAATTACATAGTTCAACGGATATTGGAGCATTGTTGTTAGATGGCTTTGGAGATGGCATTTGGATTTCAGGAAATCAAGAATCAGGAAAACTTGAAACTTCAAACTTGAAACCTGAAATTTTAAAAACATTAAACTTGAAATTTATTAATACAACTGCATTTGGAATTTTACAAGCAACGCGTACACGAATTTCAAAAACAGAATATATTTCTTGCCCATCGTGTGGCAGAACACTTTTTGATTTGCAAGAAACCACTGCAAAAATTCGTAACAAAACCGATCATTTGAAAGGAGTAAAAATTGGAATTATGGGTTGTATAGTAAATGGTCCAGGAGAAATGGCTGATGCAGATTATGGTTATGTTGGAACTGGTGTTGGAAAAATCACTTTGTACAAAGGGAGAGAAGTTGTAGAACGCAACATCAATTCGGAACACGCTGTGGATGCACTTATTGAACTTATCAAAAAACATGGCGATTGGGTGGTGAAAGTATAATGCACCGCATTTTAAATTTATATCGCGATGCTTTTACCAACATTCAACATAATGTTTGGATTTTATCTATTGCTATGTTTATTAATAGAAGTGGCTCAATGGTGCTTCTTTTTACTTCACTTTATTTAACAAAAGAATTACATTTTTCAATTGCAGATGCTGGCATTGCATTAAGTTTTTATGGAATTGGAAGTGTGCTTGGCTCTTATGCTGGAGGCTGGCTTACGGATAGAAAAAACTTTTTTGACATTATGATTTTTTCGCTTATTAGTAGTGGTTCAATTTTGTTTTTGTTATTGATTGCTACAAGTCCGTTTTTTGTTTCGCTTGTTATTTTTTTATATGCGTTTTTTTCTGATATTTTTAGACCAGCCAATTCTAAAGCCATTGCAGCATACAGTACAATTTCAAACAGAACACGTTCGGTTTCATTAGTACGTTTAGCAATAAATTTGGGATTTTCAATCGGTCCTGCTATTGGTGGTTTTATTGCTTTATATCTTGGCTATAAGTGGCTTTTTGTGATAGATGCATGTACGAGTTTTGTTGCCGCTTTTATGTTGTTTGTTTATTTACCTCGAAAAAATGATGAACAAAAAAAATCCAATTCAATTATTTTAAACGACAAAAAAACGTCTGCTTATCGTGATGTCTCCTATTTGTTTTTTATTTTTTTAGTTGCGCTTTATGGCGTTAGCTTTTTTCAATTATTTGCAAGCATTCCTCAGTATTTTAATACCGTATGTAATTACAACGAAGGAACAATAGGCTTACTTTTGGCTTTAAATGGCTTGTTGGTAGTAATTATTGAAATGCCTTTTGTTGCTTTTCTTGAAAAAAATCAAAAAATATTTCGTTTTATAATTATTGGAACATTATGTATTCCTTTATCTTTTGTTGCTTTAATTATTGGAAATGGAATGATTGTTTTTTCAATTATTTATACAATTATCATCACATTTTCCGAAATTTTTGCAATGCCATTTATGATGAATTATTCTTTATCAAAAGGAAAAGAAGAAAGACAAGGACAATATTCTGCTCTGTATTCTATTTCTTATGGACTTGCAAATATTGTTGCTCCATTGCTTGGTTTGGGAATAGCAAACAAATATGGTTTCGGCACAATGTTTTATTTTTTCATTATTGTAAGTATAATTGCATCAGTTGGTTTTGTATTTTTAAGCAAAAGAGAAAAATTAAAACAAACAATTCAAACTGCGCAGTAGAACTTTTTTGTTTATAATCAAATTTAAACCGAACACTATTTTCGGTTATTTTTATACAATCATAAACTATTGGAAAAATGTCGGAAAACAATAAAAAACTTTTTTTACTTGATGCCTTTGCACTTATCTATCGTGCTTATTTTGCTTTTGCAAACAATCATCGTGTAAATTCAAAAGGATTGAATACCTCTGCAATATTGGGTTTTACAAATACATTATTAGAAGTTTTAAAAAAAGAAAAACCATCACACATTGCTGTTGTGTTCGATACTTCAGAGCCAACAGTTCGTCATATTGAATTTACTGAATACAAAGCACATCGTGAAGAAATGCCTGAAGACTTGCGTTTAGCAATTCCTTACATTAAAAAAGTTATCGAAGGTTTTCACATTCCAATTTTATATTCTAATGGTTACGAAGCTGATGATGTGATTGGAACACTTGCTAAAAAAGCCGAACAGAATGGATTTATAACATACATGATGACTCCTGATAAAGATTTCGGACAGCTGGTTTCGGAAAATATATTTATGTATAAACCTGCTCGATTGGGTAATGGTGCCGAAAAATTAGGTGTTGCCGAAATTTGCAAAAAATGGGAAATTGTAAATGTAAATCAATTGATTGACATTTTAGGATTAATGGGAGATAAAGTAGATAACATTCCTGGTATTCCTGGAGTAGGCGAAAAAACTGCCATTCAGCTCATTAAAGATTTTGGAAGCATTGAAAATTTATTAGAAAATACAGATAAACTAAAAGGGAAATTAAAAGAAAAAGTAGAACAAAATAAAGACAAAGCCATTCAATCAAAATGGTTAGCAACAATAATTTGTGATGTACCAGTTGAGTTTGATGAAAAGTCATTGACGCTAGATGAGCCAAATAAAGAGGCTTTGAGAGAATTGTTTATCGAATTGGAATTTAGAAGGCTTGCAGAGCAGTTAGATTTATCTTCAAACAATGTTGTAGAAAAAGAAAATAGCACAACTGAAAAAATTAAAACAAAAGTGAACAAAACAAATCCAGACCAAATGGATATGTTTGGAAGTGCTGAAAATGAAGTTGCAACGGAAGTGCTGATAGAAGAAGAAGCGGAACAACCTAAAATTTTTCATACAATAAAAGATACAACACATATTTATCATCTTGTTGATACAGCAGAAAAACGCAAACAATTAATTGACGAATTGCAAAAACAAAAAGCAATTTGTTTTGACACAGAAACAACAGGACTTGATGTTCATAATGATGAAGTAGTTGGAATGTCTTTCTGTTACAAAGATTCAGAAGCATATTATATTCCTGTCCCTGAAAATTTTGAAGAAGCAAAAAAAATTATTTCTGAATTCAAATCTGTTTTTGAAAACGAAAATATTTTAAAGATTGGACAAAACATAAAATATGATTTGTCGGTTTTGAGAAAATATAATATTGAAATAAAAGGGAAATTGTTTGATACCATGATTGCACATTTTCTTATTCAGCCAGAAATGCGTCATAATATGAATGTGCTTGCCGAAACCTATTTGCATTATTCTCCAGTTTCAATAGAAACATTAATTGGAAAAAAGGGGAAAGGACAATTAAGTATGCGTGCCGTTCCTATTGAAGAAATAAAAGAATATGCGGCTGAAGATGCAGATGTAACATTGCAACTCAAAAATAAATTTGAGCCAATGCTCGAAAAAGAACATGTTACTAAATTGTTTGAAGAAATAGAAATTCCACTCATCGCTGTGTTAGCTGATATGGAAGCCGAAGGAATAACTTTAGATAAAAAAGCGTTACATGAACTTTCAATTGAATTGACAAAAGATATTGTAAAACAAGATGATGAAATTCAAAAATTAGCAGGCACTCCATTCAATGTTTCATCACCAAAACAAGTTGGTGAAATTTTATTTGAAATTTTAAAAATCGTTGAAAAGCCTAAAAAAACAAAGACAGGACAATATGCAACAGGCGAAGATGTGTTGGTGAAATTAGTTGGCAAACATCCAATCATTGGAAAAATTTTGGATTATAGAGAATTGGTAAAATTAAAAAATACGTATGTGGATACGTTGCCATTGCTTGCAAATCCTATCAATAGCCGTATTCACACAAGCTACAATCAAGTGGTGGCAGTTACAGGAAGGTTAAGTTCGGATAATCCCAACTTGCAAAACATTCCAATTCGCACCGAAAGAGGACGAGAAATTCGTAAAGCATTTATTGCCCGAAATGAAAATTACACGTTGCTTTCAGCCGATTATTCTCAAATTGAATTACGCATTATTGCCGAATTGAGCGGTGATAAAGGAATGATAGAAGCATTTATATCAGGGCAAGATATTCATGCGGCTACTGCTGCAAAAGTTTACAATGTTCCATTGGAAGATGTAACATCGGATATGCGTAGAAATGCAAAAATGGTAAACTTCGGAATCATTTATGGAATATCGGCTTTCGGGCTTTCCGAACGATTAAATATTCCTCGCAAAGAAGCGGCAGGAATCATTGAAAATTATTTTCAAAAGTACCCACGCATAAAATCGTATATGGATGAAAGTATTGTCAATGCTCGAGAAAATGGTTATGTAGAAACAATTATGGGACGAAGAAGATATTTACGTGATATTAATTCGAGCAATTTTACAGTGCGTGGTTTTGCCGAGCGAAATGCTATAAATGCACCAATACAAGGTAGTGCAGCTGATATGATAAAAATTGCAATGATTAACATTCACAATGATTTTAAGATTCAAAATGTAAAATCAAAAATGCTTTTGCAAGTTCACGATGAATTGGTTTTTGATGTTTGGAAAGAAGAATTGGATAGTGTAAAACATATTGTTTCTCACAGAATGAAAACGGCAATACCAAATTTGAAAGTTCCAATTGAAATAGGAATGGGAGTAGGACACAACTGGTTAGTTGCACATTAAAATCTATAGCCTTTGTAATTTTTTGTAAATTCTTCGGGTGCGATAGAAGTATTTACTTGCAAATTATAATATTCATAGGTTTCAAAAACACCTTTGTCATCAAATATTTTATTGTTCACAGGCAATAATAATTCTTTGTCAATCATCAGCAAAGTGAGCCTTGCATAGGCATTTGGAACTTTTATTACTTGTCCTTCTTTCACATCATCATACCATTTTATTTTGGGATTATTTTCCATCACCATATATTCGCTCACAAATAATTTGCGAGAAATGGTCGTTAAATTTTCGCCTTTTCCAACAGTATAAGGCTGCCAAGCAAAGTCAGAAAAGTTGATGGAAAGTTTGTAACACATTCTTCCGTTGTAATTTTCTTCACCAAGAATTGTAAAATATTTATCCAATTTATCGCCAACTCTTCTCATTCCTTCTTTTAAAATACTTGCCAAATAATGAAATCCCATTTCGTGAATTGTGTGATGTTGATCCGTTCTCATCAACTTTCCGTAAGGATCTAAATTCAAATTGATGTAAGGAAAAGCTCCTGGGTTTACAAACGCATCGCCACTATTAGTTCCTTGAATCCACAACACTTCCGGACCTCTTAATGATAAATACAATTTGCGTGGCGATGTTTGCAATTTCACTTTTGATTCGGTGTGTTGCATACGTCCTTTAATTCGTTCGTTGCATTGCAACTCATAACGCAATGTTTTTACATTGTCAATTGCATTGAAAATACTCGAAATTATTTCTTTGTTGTTGTAATATTTTTTTTGTTCCGCAAAACTAAACGAAGTGAAAAGCCCACAAAAACTAATAAACAAAAGAGAAATTAAAATAGTTCGCAAATAATATTTCATGAATTATTTTTTAATAAACGTAAAGTTAATTTTTTTAAAAACCATAGCCTTTATAATTTTTAGAAAATTCATCTGCTGAAAAAGGTTTGTTTACATGCATATTTGAAAATTCATACGCTTCGTACAAACCCTCTTCATCATAGACTTTTATGTTGATTGGCAAAAATGTTTTTTTATCAATAAACAAAATTACTTTATTAGAATAAGGAACAGGAATGGATAATTTTTTGCCTTCTTTTATTGTTCCAAAGTATGAAGACAACTCATTTTTTGCTCTAATTTTATAATCACTTGTGCTAAATTTATGAGCAACACTTGTAACTGTTTCTCCTTTTTTCACAGTGTATTCCAAATATTTGTATTCGGGATAATCAATAATTAATTGATAACAATCAATGCCATTCCAAACCAATGTTCCTGCATATTTAAAATGTGTATCAAAATCTTTTGGTGCTTTCACAATAGTATTAGCAATTACAGAACCAATGAAAGGTGTTCCTAAATCAAAAATAGTATGATGTTGATTTTTGCGAATGATACTTCCTAAAGGATCTAAATCTAAATTCACCAAAGGAAGTGTGTTGGAACGAACTGTTGCATTTCCTTTGTTGGTGCCTTCTACCCAAAGTAATTCAACACCTTTTGTTGGACTTTGAAAATAAATTTTTTTTGGATAATAATTTACTTTCACATGCGATTCCGAAATATGTAATCGTCCTTCTATTCGTTCGGTTGCTTTTACATCGTATCGCTGTGTCTTAATGTTTTTAATACTATCAAGCATGTTTTGAATAATTTCACGACAAGATATTGTTTCGGTTGGAGTTGTTGCTCCCAAAAACAAAACGGAAAAACTTATAAATAATATGAATTTTATTTTTGACACGTTGGCAAAAATACTAAAAATATAAAGTTAAACTTCTTTCATTGGACTTTCAGTAGATGAATTTATTGAGTATTTTCGTGATAAAATAAAATGATTATGCAAGTAGTTGGAATTATTCCTGCACGATATGCTTCTACACGTTTTCCTGGAAAACCTTTGATAAATATTGAAGGAAAATCAATGATACAGCGTGTTTACGAGCAAGCAAAAAAAACTAAAATACTTTCGCAAGTAATTGTTGCAACGGATGATAGCAGAATTGAAGAGCATGTAAAATCATTTGGTGGAAGTGTGGTAATGACGAGCGAAAACCATCAAAGCGGTACTGATAGATGTTTTGAGGCAATTCAAAAATTTTCGAGCAACGCAGACGTTGTTATAAATATTCAGGGCGATGAACCATTTATTCGTCCAGAACAGATTGATTTAATTGCTTCTTGCTTTGATTCGCCCAAAACACAAATTGCTACATTGGTGAAAAAAATTACAACGAATGAAGAGCTTTTTAATACCAATATTCCAAAAGTAATTTTGAATAAAAACAAAGAAGCTGTTTTGTTTAGTCGCCAAACTTTTCCTCACATTAGAGGCAAAGAGCAAGAAGAGTGGTTAAATCATTTTTTGTTTTACAAGCACATTGGAATTTACGCTTATAGAACTGAAATTTTAGAAGAAATTACCAAACTTAAACAATCGCCATTGGAACTTGCCGAAGCTTTGGAACAGCTTCGCTGGATTGAAAATGGCTATAAAATAAATGTTGAGATTACTGATTTTGAGAGCATTGCAATTGATACGCCTGAAGACTTGAAAAAACTGACAAAATTTTTGTAATTTCACAATCCCAAATGCAAAAAGTAGATAAACATATTAGTGAACTTTTATTCGAGCACGATTGTGTGATTGTGCCTGAATTTGGTGGATTTGTGGCAAATTATGCTTCAGCAAAAATTCATCCTGTTCAACATTCGTTTACTCCGCCATCAAAAAATATTGTGTTTAATAAAAACTTAAATAACAATGATGGACTTTTGGCAAATCATATTGCAAGTACCGAAAAAACAACTTATCCAGAAGCATTGCAATACATTCATCATTTTGTAAGTACAACAAATGAGCAATTGAAAAAAGGTGCGAAAGTAAAAATTGAAGAAGTAGGAACATTGCATTTAGATGTGGAGCGCAACATTCAATTTGAGCCAAGTACTACCAATTATTTATTGGAAGCATTTGGATTATCACAATTTCAATCTCCTGCTATTAAGCGTGATAATATTGGTAAACGTATTGAAAAAGAATTTACGGATAGAGGTGCTATTCCATTAGAGAAGAAAAAAATAAATGTTAAACGATATGCTACTTTAGCAGTTGCATTACCATTAATTTTTGCAATGGTTTGGATTCCGCTGAAAACAGATTTATTAAAAAATATAAATTATTCAAACATCAATCCATTTGCTTCAAAAGAAATTGCGAAGTACAAAGCGAAAGATAAATCATCGGTTAAAGAATTGACAGCGGAAGATTTTTCAGCAACTCCATTGATAAATGAAAATGATACTTCAAAATATATTTCGTTGTATTTAACTGAAAAATCGGCACAACCAATTACTGCAAATATGGTTGATAATACAACTGTGGTAGATGCTGTAAAGCCAGACACTACAAAGGTTGTAAATAATGTGCTTTCAAATCTTGATTTTAAATTTCACATTGTAACAGGTTGTTTTCAAATTGAAAGCAATGCTAAAAATTTTGTTGCCGATTTACAAAGTAAAAACATAAATGCAACTATTATTGGTCAAAATAACAACGGCTTGTATGTAGTAAGTTGCGGTGATTATGCTACTCGCAGAGAAGCAATCAATGAATTGGCACAAATTAAAAAAGCGCAACCAAATGCTTGGTTGTATAAAAATTAAATTCAGCTTTTATTAACTGTTTTGGGTTCCTAATTGATAAACAACTTCATAGATTCGATTTTAAATAATATGAGATATATAAAATTGATAGGTATCATAATCTTTTTAAATAGCTGTGCTTCTTCTGATAAAAAAGATTTCAGTATTGAGGTAATGACTAATAAAATGAAGGATGATTTTAATAAACTATCAGATATTTATTTTAATAGCAATGGTCCTATTAATGGAAAAATGTATTTAGAAAAAAAATTTTATAATGAAAAAAACATTTTAGTCTCTCAAAGACCTTGTCAAACAAGTTGCTATAAGAACATTGAATCGGGTTATGAATTAGTTTTTGATTTAGGAAGTCCAATACATCCATTTTATGGAAATATAGTCAATTTAATGATAGAAAACGATTACTCTTATAAAATTGAAATGGAATGTAGCACTGACTGTGGTGACGACCAGATAAAATTTGATTCAATTAAAACTAGATGTAAATATGGCGTATTGTATTTAACTGATTCCATTTCAGATAACCTAAAAATTTTGAATGGTTTTTTTAATATAAAAATTTACAAGGACAATAAATTTAAAGAAATAGATTACACCTGTTGCTTCTCCTTTTCTACTTCCATAATTAAGAATCGTTAGTGTTCAGAATATTACCTAAAGAACAATAAACCGAGCAAAATCTTGTAAATAAAAAAACAAAGGAATACCTTGAAAGTATTATTCATCCATTTTTTTCCCTCTGCTTTTTTTATAAATTTTTATTGCTGACATCATTTGTGGTGCTACTAAAATAATTTAGATTTGTAAAACCAAATTTAAGGATCACAAATAGCGTTTTTTAGATAAATTTGGAGGACGCAAATTGCGTCCTCCAAATAAATACAGTTTAACTAATTTTATACAATGATATTAAACAAAACAGGAATGATACCCTATGAAATAGTGGTAAGCAAAATTTATTTTTTGCGAGGACATAAAGTTATGCTTGATAGAGATTTATCAGAACTGTACGGAGTAGAAACTAAACGATTAAAAGAAGCGGTAAAACGAAATATTGGACGTTTTCCTGACGACTTTATGTTTGAGATGACAAAAAAAGAATT
>JAYTXX010000103.1:0-18149 GCA_043742725.1 Bacteroidota bacterium
CTATTTCAAACCAATTTAAGGCATTTGTATTTTTTCCTAATTTTTCCATGTTTTATATTTTTTAATTTATAACCAAATATACAAAACCTATTTTACCAAACTTGTTGTAATTTGTGGTGATAGTAAACAAAGCGGAATACTTGGTCCAGGATGCACACTTCCGCCACAGAAATAAAGATTTTTAATTTCTTTTGAAAAATTGGCATGACGCAAAAATGCTGCAAATTTATTATTAGAACTATTTCCATAAATAGCACCAAATGCGCTTGACGTGCGCTTTTCAATTACTCTTGGATCAAAAACCATTTCACATTCAATGAGCGGACGAATATCTGTTTTCAATATTCGGTTCACTTTTTTAATTATATTTTCTCTTGCTTCGGCAATTAATTTATCCCAATCTTGTCCACTATTATTTGGCACATTTATAAAAGTAAACCAATTTTCGCAACCTTCTGGAGCATCTGTTGGCGTGTGCTTTGAGGTTATATTTACATAAATTGTTGGATCGTGATGAATTGATTTTTTAGAAAAAATAGTGTCGAATTCTTCACGATAATTTTCACTAAATAAAATATTATGCAATCCCAATTGTTTGAAATTGTGTTTTATTCCCCAATAAAAAATAATCCCCGAACTTGATTTTGGTTGGTTCAATGTTTTAGTAGGTTTTTTTACATTCGGCATTAATTTTTGATAGCTATTGTAAACATCCATATTGCTAATTACCACATCAAACTTGAAAATTCCAGCATCTGTTCTAACGCCAATTGCCTTTTTATTTTCAATAATAATTTCACGAACAGGAGTAGAAAAATGAATTTCAACTCCAATATCTTTTGCTAAATTTATCAATGATGAAGTGATGCTGTACATTCCGCCAATTGGGTAATACGCACCTTTTATAATTTCAACATACGGAATCACATTCAATGTAGCTGGCGATAAATAAGGGCTTGAACCATTATATGTTGAATAACGATTAAATATTTGAATTATTTTTTTATCCTTAAAAGCCTTTTCGTTGGCTCCATTCATAGTATCAAAAGCTCCAATTTTTCCAAAATTTAAAAATCCTTTTGCAACTGCTTTTGTAAAATAATTTTTTACTTTATGCAATGAATTATGAAGAAAAACTTCTGCTGTAAGATTGTAAATCACTTCTGTTTTATTCAAATAATTTATAATTGTTTCTTTTGAATCGGCTGTTTTTGAAGCCATTTCGGAGGAATAGTGTTCTTTATCGTGAAATGAATTTAACACACTTCCATCTTCAAAAAAATAACGATAAACTGGATTTAATTGCTCGTAATTAAAAAATTCACGGGGATTTTTTCCTGACAATTCAAATAATTCATCAACATATTGTGGCATTGTAAACACCGATGGTCCCATATCAAAACGATAACCTTTGTTTGTCTCGGACGATAATTTTCCTCCAGCAAAATGATTTGCTTCAAACAATGTTACTTTGTAACCCTTGTTGCGCATACGAATTGCAGAAGCTATACCAGAAACACCTGCACCAATTACTACACACGTTTTATTATTTTCTTTTATCATGATTGCAAAAAATATTTTTCTAAACTACTGTTATTTTTTAAAAACACACATCCGTATTAACCACAATTAAACTACCACACAACCGCAAATTTAAAATTAAAAAGCTCTGTTTTTTACCATTCTTAAAACAATTTTTATAAAACTTTGTATATAACTTTTAAAGGTCTATTTTTGCTTTCTTTCAAAAAAAATTACCAAAATTGTTGAATGAATTTTTATTTGTATTTTGGATGAGTTACAATTTACTTTGAGTATAAAAAAAATTATGATTTATATAGGAACAACACCTTTAACTGCTGACGATTTTTTCAAAATATTATATTGTGGAGAAAAAGTTGAACTTGATGAAACTGCTTTGAATAAAGTAACAGAGAGTCATGAGTTTTTAAAATCATTTTCTAAAAATAAACTTATTTATGGAATCAACACTGGTTTTGGACCAATGGCACAATACAAAATAAGTGAACAACATCAATTAGATTTGCAATACAATCTTATTCGTAGCCACACAACTGGTGCAGGAAATCGCTTGTCGGATATTCATGTGAAATCAGCAATGATTTGCAGATTGAGTTCATTAATGCAAGGCTATTCGGGCATTCATCAATCAGTGGTAGAATTGTTGAGAGATTTGATAAATAAAGATATTTATCCTCTGATATTTGAACACGGAGGCGTTGGAGCAAGTGGCGATTTAGTTCAGTTGGCACATTTAGCTTTCAATTTAATTGGTGAAGGAGAAGTTACTTATAAAGGCGAATTGCGCTCCACTGCTGATGTTTACAAAGAATTAGGATTAACTCCAATAAAAATTCATTTACGAGAAGCATTAGCATTAATCAATGGAACATCAGTAATGACAGGCATTGCAATAGTAAATTTATTGCATTCGAAACAATTATTGAACTGGAGTTTATCATCTTCCATGATGATTATTGAAATGGTTGAATCATACAGCGACCATTTTTCAAAAGAATTAAACAAAGTAAAACCACATATTGGTCAGCGCAAAATTGCGGAAACAATGACCAAAACAATGAGCAGTAGCAAACTTATTCGCAAACGTGAAGAACATTTGTTTAACAGCGAAATAACCAAACAAGAAATTTTTACAGATAAAGTTCAAGAATATTATTCGATACGTTGTGTGCCACAAATTTTAGGACCTGTTCTGGATACAATTACCTACACACAAACGGTTTTAGAAAATGAAGTAAATTCGGTAAATGACAATCCAATTATTGATAAAGCAAACAATAATATTTTTCACGGAGGAAATTTTCACGGAGATTATGTAGCCTTGGAAATGGATAAATTGAAAATTGCAATCACAAAATTGACAATGCTTGCCGAGCGTCAATTAAATTTTTTGATGAATGATAAATTGAATGGAAAATTACCTCCATTTGTAAATCTTGGTACGCTTGGTTTAAACCTTGGAATGCAGGCTGCACAATTTACAGCAACTTCTACAACTGCCGAAAATCAAATGCTTTCCAACCCAATGTACATTCATAGTATTCCGAACAACAACGACAATCAAGATATTGTGAGTATGGGAACCAATGCTGCTTTGATTACTGCCAAAGTGGTTGAAAATGCTTATCAAGTATTAGCAATTGAAATGTTAAGCGCAGTTCAAGCAATTGATGCTTTAAAATTTGATAAAAAATTATCTATTGAAATAAATAAAGCATACCAACAAGTTCGCAACATTGTTCCCCGATTTGAAGATGATACAATGATGTATAAAAAGTTAGAGGAAGTAAAAAAACATTTGCAAAATAATAATCCGAATTTTGTTTTTTAGAGAATAGTAAATAGGCAATAGCAAATAGTTAGGCGTAATATTATGAAACACACTATACTGACCATATTGACATTGACATTTGCAGGTTGCGACAACTACGAAGCCTACAAAAATAAACCTGTTGACGAAGTTGACCTTTTAATCAACCAAAGACTTGAAGCTAAGCACCCAAATTTAAAACCTATGTATGGGGATAAAGTAAAAAGTGAAGAAGAAATAGCAATTGACAAAAAATATGTTGACGAAATGCTTGAATTGCATAATGGCGACAAGACAAAAGCAGTAAAAGAATCAGCCCGTGATGGTTGGTATTACTTCTTCAAAGAAAAAATAGACACAGCAATGTTTCGTTTTAATCAAAGTTGGTTAATCGACAAGAATTATCCTGCAAGCTATTTTGGTTTTGCAGCAATCAGAGAATATCAAGGCATTAAAGACGAAGCAGAAAAATATTTTGAAATGGGTTATAAACACGACCCTTCAGACTCTTTGACAAAAAAGTACTTACATCAAATTGCAGAAATAAAAGAAAAGCATAAAGACACTTTAGCGCTCATAAACGCATATTACCGAGTGCTTTCTAAATTCCCGAAAGACGCTGTTGCGACTGGCAAATTAGGTTTCTTTTATTCTACCCTCAACAAGCCCGACAGCGCTTTAAAGTATTACAACTTGACGGTTGAGTTTGACCCTGAATACGACCAGACATATATTAATAGAGGTTGGTATTATTTTCAACAACACAAAATCAAGGAAGCAATTGCTGACTACACAACTGCAATTGAAAAAAACTCAAAATCAATAAGAGCATATGCAAATCGTGCAAACACATTAATGCTTGACCAACAATTTGAAAGAGCAATTCCAGACATAAAAAAATGTATTTTATTAGACCCAAAATATCCTGACTTTCATAACGCACTTGCAGAGTGCTATTTTCAACTTAATCAAAATGACAAAGGTTGCGAAGAACTTAACATTGGAATTCAAAAAGGGGGACAATTTTCAGACACTCAAAAACAACATAAATGCAAGTAAATAATATGCCTAACAGCAGCTACAGGTTATAGATTTGAAATTTTTGTATTTCCGTAAATCACTATAAAATTTGTTATCCGAACCAAATATTAATTATCAGAAAAAATAAAAATAAAAAATGAAATACGCTTTAGTAACAGGAGGTTCAAGAGGAATAGGCAGGGCAATATGTGTGCAACTTGCCGAAATGGGACATTATGTTTTAATTAATTATACTTCAAATAGTGTTGAAGCTGAAAAAACATTGGCAATGGTTCGTGAAAAAGGAAGTGATGGAGAAATTATGAAATTTGATGTTTCCAATCAAGCAGAAGTTGAAGCAACATTAGGCGTTTGGATAGAAAAAAATCCAGACAAAACCATTGAAATATTAGTGAACAATGCTGGTATTCGCAAAGACCAACTACTTATGTGGATGAGTAATGAAGAATGGAACAGTGTTATTGGTACAGGTTTGGGAGGTTTTTATAATGTTACACGTATCATCATCAAAGGAATGTTGGTAAAAAAATATGGTAGAATTGTAAATGTAGTTTCACTTTCGGGACTCAAAGGTTTACCTGGACAAACAAATTATTCAGCAGCTAAAGCAGGCGTAATTGGTGGAACCAAAGCACTTGCACAAGAAGTTGGAAGAAGAGGAATTACAGCAAATTGTGTTGCACCCGGATTTATAAAAACAGATATGACAGAAGGAATTAATGAAAAAGATTTTAAACAATTGATACCAATGAATCGTTTTGGAACTGCTGAAGAAGTTGCAGATGCTGTTTGCTTTTTAGCTTCCGACAAAGCAACTTACATTACAGGACAAGTACTTTCTATTAATGGCGGACTTTATAGTTAGATGTTGGCACATAAAAAAAATTAACTATTTTTAAAATATTATTTCAAAAAATATATAATGAATAACAGAGTTGTTATAACAGGTTTAGGAATTTGGAGTTGTCTTGGAAAAAATTTGGACGAAGTAAAAGAATCGCTCTATGCTGGAAAATCGGGTATTGGAATGGATATGGAGCGCAAAGCATGGGGTTATCGTTCAGGATTGACAGGCATTGTAGAAAAACCACAACTAAAAGGCATTTTGGATAGAAGAGCACGAATAGGTTTATCGGAAGAAGCCGAATATGCTTATATGGCTACACTTGAAGCTATGAAAAATGCAAAAATGGACATGAGTTGGGTGGAAAAAAATGAAGTTGGAATTTTGTATGGAAATGATAGTTCAGCAAAAGCAGTAAGCGAAGCCATTGATACTATTCGTTTAAAAAAAGACACCACACTACTCGGTTCAGGTTCAATTTTTCAGTCAATGAATTGTACTGTAACAATGAATCTTTCCACAATTTTTAAATTAAAAGGAATAAATTTTACTATTAGTGCAGCTTGTGCAAGTGGCTCCCATGCTATTGGTTTAGGTTATTTGATGATAAAATGGGGATTACAAAAACACATTATTTGTGGAGGCGCACAAGAAGTAAATCCCTTTGCATTTGGTAGTTTTGATGGATTGAGTGCATTTTCTATTCGTGAAAACGAGCCCACAAAAGCATCTCGTCCATTTGATAAAAATCGTGATGGATTAATTCCAAGTGGAGGTGCTGCAACTTTAATTCTCGAAAGTTATGAAAGTGCTATGGAACGTGGCGCACCAATTATAGCAGAAGTGGTTGGATATGGATTTTCATCCAACGGAGAACACATTTCCAACTCAAGTGTTGATGGACAAATTCGTTCGTTGAAAATGGCATTGGAAACAGCAAATTTAAAAGCAGAAGATATTGACTACATCAATGCACACGCTACATCTACACCTGGTGGCGATTTTGCAGAAGCACAAGCAATTGATGCTGTATTTGGAAATTGCAAACCATTGGTAAGCTCTACCAAATCAATGACAGGACACGAATGCTGGATGGCTGGAGCAAGTGAAATTGTGTACTCAACATTGATGATGCAAAATAATTTTGTGGCTCCAAACATCAATTTTGAAGAGCCTGACGAAGCATCGGCTAAATTAAATATTGCAACAAGTACGGTAGAAAAAAATATTAATGTATTTTTGTCAAATTCTTTTGGTTTCGGTGGAACAAATTCATCGTTAATCATCAAAAAAATAGAATAACAAAAACAGATAAATACTGTTAGCGATATGACACAAGAAGAAATTATAGCAAAGATTAATGAATTTTTAGTAGAGGAATTTGAAGTAGATGCCGAAAAAATTGTGCCTACCTCAAATTTGCGCGAAACGCTTGAATTGGATAGCCTTGACTATGTGGATTTGGTAGTAATTATTGAAAGTAATTTTGGTTTTAAAGTGGTGGCTGAAGATTTTATAAACATTCATACTTTCCAAAATTTTTACGATTATGTAAATCGTAAGGTTGCTGAAAAAGCCAACGCATAAAAGCTAAATAAGTTCTATTAGCTTTTTTACATTTGAAGTATTTGAAAAATTTTCGGAGAGAATTAGTTCTCTCTTTTTTTTCTCATTCATATCAAAAGGTAAAACAAACAAACGACTGATTTCAGTTGCCATTTCTTGAGCTGAATTTTGTATAAAGCAAAGTTGTTCTAATCCAGTATTTGCAACCATTGGAGAATTTACCACACAATACCTTCCATTAAACAAAGCAGCTAATAATTTTAATTTTATTCCTGTTGCTTGAAAAGTTGGCAATACATTTATTTGTGCATTTTTTATTAATGTATCAATATCTTGTGTGTTGATATTCGCTTTGAGTTGAATGTGTTTGTGTTTCAAAATCTCATTTTTTAATTCCGATGATGGCTTGCGACCTGCGATGATAAAAGGAACATTAATTTTAGAAAAAATTTCTTTTACTAAAAACAGTGCAGCTTCATTATTTTCACCAACTTCTAAATTGCCATGATATAAACAAAATTGCCCTAAACCTTCATTTATTTTTACTTCTTCATTGGGATGAAAAGCTGTGATATGAAGTACATTTTTGTAACAAATACTTAATTGTTTTGCATCTTCGGATGAAATAGCTACAGTATGAGTTGCTTTATTTAAAACCTTCTCAAAGCGTTTTAATTTTTTTGCTTCCATTCCAAAGTATATTTTTTTGAAAGCAGATTTTTCAACTTTTGCTAAATTTTTATAATAATCGTGTTCAATATTATGAGTACGAACAATTTTAATTCTGTCTTTCAATCGTTCATCATTCAAATGAAAACAACAATGTAAACCTTCAAATAGAATAGGATGTTTATCGCGCAATAAATTTTCCATCAATTTTTCGGAAGAACGTGTTACAACAACAAAAGGCAAGGCATTAAGTAAAAATTGTTTACTCATTTTTCGTTTGTAATAATACACTCTTTCGCAAATACTTTCCAATATCAATGCTTCGGCTCTGCCATATTCAAAACAATGCAAATGAATTTTTATTCCTTTTGCGTGCAATGCTTTTAGTTTATAAAAAACATCAATTACTCCACCATAATTTGCTGGAAAAGGAACATCAAATGAAATAATATGTAAATGTTTTGATTCCAAATTTTTATAAAAATTTACTGTAAACAGACATCAATTGTTGCTCTTCGTTTTCCCAGTTTAATTTTTCGGCTGCAATTGTACAGTTTTTTTTCCAATCTTGAAGCAAGGTTTGATTACTCAAAATTGAATTTATTTTGTCTGCAATGTGTTGTGGATTATGATTTTCAATACAATCACCAATTTTATAATCGCTAATTATTTTTTTTATTTCTACCAAATTAGAAGCCAATACAGGAACATTGGCATGAATATAATCAAACAATTTGTTTGGCAAACTATAACGATAATTAATGTTTGTGTCTTTATCAAGTGTTAAACCCAAATCAGCGTGATGTGTGTATTGTAGCAATTTTTCAAAAGGAATTTTACCAATAAATATTACCTTTTCGGTAAGTTTCAAATCTGTAACCATTTGTTTTAAAATGTTTATTACATCGCCACTTCCAATTATTAGTAAAACTGCATTTTCTACATATTGCATTGCTTGCACTGCTTCTTCTGCTCCTCTATCAATATTAATTCCTGCACCTTGCAACACAATTATTTTTTTATCTGTTGCAATATTTAATTCTTGTTTGCTTATGAAGTTTATGTTTTTTTTATTCGATAACAGAGGAATATTTCTAACCACTTTTATATCGACATTATATTCTGCATTATAGATTTTTGTAATGGAATCGTTTACTGTAAATACATTTTTGAGTTTCGGAAAAATAAAACGTTCAATACGTTTCCAAACATTTTTTTTGAATGGACTATTTTGCAATTCGGGAACTTCACAAAACAATTCGTGCGAATCATAAACCAAATTATTTTTTTTAAATTTTGAAATTAAATAATTAGGAAGCAATGTATCCAAATCGTTTGCTAACAACACATCGGAACGATGAAAAAGTAAATAAAAAAACAATCGAATTTGATATTCTAAATAAAAAAACGGACCTTTTTCGAACAACAAAAACATGCGTTTTGTTTCATAATCACGCTTTGCAAGTGGCAAACTTTTTCGTTGTTTGCGCCCAACAAGTGTAACTTCAAACCCCATAGAATGCAGCGTTGTACACACTTTGTGCACACGCTGATCGGTACTCAAATCGTTAATAACAGAAACAATTACTTTTTTCATTTTTTTGCATTGCGAAGATAAAGATTTTAAATAAGTACAAAACTCACATTCAATTGAAGTCTTTACTTTTTGTCATTGCGAACACAGCGAAGCAATCTGTTCATAATGTTTTGCCTGTAGGTTGCTTCGTTCCTCGCAATGACCTATTATTCAAACACCTTGAAGATATGAGCATAACGCTATGAATAACTTTTTATTGAGTTTATTGCAACTTAATTTTCATTTGTTCAATTTTGAGTGATTATAAAATCAGCGATGACAATAGCCGAAAATTATTCATTAAAAAAACTCAACACCTTTGGAATTGATGCTTCTGCAAAGTATTTTGTTGAATGCAATAGCATTGAAAACATAAACGAAATTTTAGCAGATAAAAAATTTAGTGCGACTCAAAAATTAATTTTGGGTGGAGGAAGTAATTTATTGTTCACCAAAAATTTTGATGGAATTGTTTTAAAAAATAATTTAAAAGGAATTGAATTAGTAAAAGAAGATGCTGAATTTTATTATGTAAAATCAGCGGCTGGCGAAGTGTGGCATCAATTGGTGTTGCATTGCATTGCACATAATTATGCAGGATTAGAAAACCTATCGCTTATTCCTGGGAATGTGGGTGCAAGCCCAATGCAAAACATTGGTGCTTATGGTGTGGAAATAAAAGATGTGTTTTGCGAATTGGAAGCATTTCATATTTTGGATAAAACCATTCGTAAATTTTCAAATGAAGAATGTAAATTTGGTTATCGCGAAAGTGTATTTAAACGTGAATTAAAAAATCAATTTATCATTACATCAGTTACATTTAAACTTCGAAAAACGCCCAATTTTAATACAAGTTACGGAGCTATTGAAAAAGAATTGGAAGCAATGAATGTTTCGCAAATAAGTATTCAGGCAATAAGCAAAGCGGTGTGTAACATACGCAGTAGCAAATTGCCCAACCCTGCCGAAATTGGTAATGCAGGAAGTTTTTTTAAAAACCCAGAAATCATAAAAAATAAATTTGAATTTTTGAAAATGCAATTTCCAACCATTGTTGGCTATGAATTGGAAAACAAAAATATGAAATTAGCTGCTGGTTGGCTCATTGAACAATGTGGCTGGAAAGGCAAAACTATTGGCGATGCTGGCGTTCACAAAAATCAAGCATTAGTATTGGTTAATTATGGAAATGCCAAAGGCAACGAAATTTTTGAGCTTTCACAAAAAATAATGGACGATGTAAAAAATAAATTTGGTGTGGAGTTGGAAAGAGAAGTAAATATTATTTAAAAATTTAGAGATAGTTTAAAATCCTACCAATAATTTAGAATGTCATTTCGACCGAAGGGAGAAATCTGATTTTTTTGCAAGCTGAGATTTCTCCCTTCGGTCGAAATGACAACACGTAACAAAAAATTAGATTTTGTTTAAACAGTTATTTAATCGTTCAAATATTTTTCTTTTATCACATTGATGTGATGTGTGGCGTGTCCAACAATCATAAACAATACAGCTCTCACCGAAGTTTCTGTTCCGTTTGCTACTCCTGTTTCATCTAAATTTGATTCATCAAAATTTTTGAATAATGATAAATTTGCTTCACGCACTACTGCAAATTCGTGGGCTAAATTATAAAGTGTTTGTTTATTAAAATTTGCATTGGCAATGTAGGTATTTTGATCAAAGCCCGATAATGGCGTTTTATCTTTTCTCGCAAAACGTAATGCGCGATACGCCATAATGCGCTCTGTGTCTATAATATGTCCAAGCACCTCTTTCACTGTCCATTTTCCATCAGCGTAGGCATAATCTTCTTTTTCCACAGGAATTCGTGAAATTGTTTCCTGAATTTTTATTATTTGTTCGTCCAATGCTTTTAAAACATTATCATTTTTTACCAAATCAATATACTTTTGATAATAAGGTGGATGCTCGGTTGATAATGGACGTTTCATAAAATGTAAATTTTTTTAATTGAATTTATGCACGAATGTATAAAAAATATTTTTCTTGGAATGATGATGTAAAAAAAACTAATTCAATCGTTGAGGAACAACTAATTCAAATTCGGGAATGATGACTTTGAAACGCGCTTTATCAATTTTGCGTTCCATTAAATAAGTACCGCTCATTTTGCCAATATCGGAAGTGAGACTACAAGCCGATTCGTATTCAAAAAACTCACCTGGTTCTAAAATAGGTTGTTCGCCAACTACTCCTTCTCCATCTACTTCGCTATGTTCGGAGCTGGAATCAAAAATATTCCAATGGCGAGAAATAAGTTGAACAGTGTATTCGCTTTTGTTTTCAATAGTAATACGATACGAAAACAAATAATGATGATGTTCTACAACAGAATGTTCGCTTTGAAATTTTGTTTCAACGCTTATTTGAATGCCATGTGTTACCTGTGTTGCTTGTATTCCCATAACAATTGATTTGTAAAACCTAATTATGTTAGCGCAATATTAAGTATTTCATATTCATAAAAACAAATATTGTGCAAAAAGGTTTTTAACAAACATTGAGCCAAATGAAAAAATAAATCTCTAATCACATAGGTTTAAATGGTTGATACGAATTACACGAATGAACACGGAAAAAAAATTATGGCTGATGAGTTATGAGTGCGTTTCAGTTCGAGTGTTTTTCTTTTTCAGAAAAATGTATCGAGAACGTGGGGAAATTGATGTGTTGATGAATTGATAAGATGGTTGTAAGCTACCCTAAAATTCAGCCAGTTAAAAATAGAAAAGTAAAAGAACGTTTTACTAATTTTAATTGAAGAAAATGAAAACAACCCAATTTGCCGAAAATCAAATCTTCGCTAATTATCCCTGCCGAACATTAAATAATTATTATCTTTGCGCCCTAAATTTAAAGGCTTTAGCTCACAAACAATATGGATAAAAAATCAATAATAGGATTGTTATTAATTGGCGGAATTTTAATTGGCTGGATGCTATTAACAAAACCTACTGCCGAACAACTTGCCAAACAACAGCAACAAAAAGATTCGGTATTAAAATACGAAGAAGCGCAACAAAAAATACAAAATGCTTCTGTTTCAAAAATTAACGATAGCACTGTAATTGTGTCAAGCACAAAAGTTGATTCTACATTGATATTAAACGATTCGGTAAAAGCAATTATAAAAAAACAAGCTTACGGTGATTTTGTAGATGCAAGTACTGGTGAAAATAAAATCATTACCATTGAAAATGATGTAATGAAAGTAAATGTTTCTACCAAAGGTGGACGCATTGAATCGGTTGAATTAAAAAACTACAAAACACACGATGGCAAAGCTCTTTTATTATTTGATGCCGACTCATCTGCGCAAAGCATTGAATTTGCTGCTTATTCAAAAGTATTTTCAACCGACTCATTATTTTTTACTCCCGAAGGAAGTAGTTTTAATGTAACAGGCAAAAACTCCAAAAGCCTTGCTATGCGCTTGTATGCAGGCAACAAAGGAAAATACATTGAATACGTTTACACCTTAACAGGAAACGAATATATGATGGCTTGCCACATAAACACTGTGGGAATGCAAGATATTATTGCAAACAATGTGAGTGATTTAACTCTTAACTGGGAAATGAAAACGCCTATGCAAGAACAAAATCACCAAACACAACAAAGTGCTTCCACTATTTATTTTAAATACTTGGAAGATGATGTGGATAAAATAAGTGAATCGAGTGAAGAAAAAAAATCATTGGAATCGCGTGTGAAATGGATTGGTTTTAAACAACAATTTTTTACTTCAGTAATTATTGCCGACAATGCGTTTGAAAAACCAACCGATATAGAAACGGTTACTTTAAAAGACTCGAAAAAATATGTAAAAAATTATTCAGCCGCATTAACTATTCCTTATGGACATCAAAAATCGGAAAGCTTTGGAATGCGTTTTTACTTTGGTCCAAACCATTATCAAACATTAAAGAAATATGATATTGAATTGGAACGTCAAATAAATTTAGGTTGGAAAATTTTTGGTTGGTTGAACAGATTTTTAACCATTCCAATTTTCAATTTTTTAAGTGGTTTCAATATGAGTTACGGAATTATCATATTGATATTAACCATTATTTTAAAAGTATTGTTATTGCCAATAGCTTACCGTACGGTGCTTTCATCGGCAAAGATGCGTGTGTTGAAACCAGAGATTGATGAGCTGAATGAAAAGCACAAGAATGATGAGCCAATGAAAAAGCAACAAGCAACAATGGCTTTGTACAAAAAAGCAGGAGTAAATCCAATGGCTGGTTGTATTCCGGTATTGTTGCAAATGCCAATATTAATTGCTTTGTTCAACTTTTTCCCTGCTTCTATTGAATTGCGTCAGCAAGGTTTCCTATGGGCACACGATTTATCTACTTACGATTCGGTTTATAATTTTGGATTTGCAGTGCCTTGGTATGGCGACCATGTGAGTTTATTTGCATTGCTAATGACCGCTTCTACTCTACTTTATACTTGGAGCAATAGTCAATTGATGGGCACACAAAACCAAATGCCTGGTATGAAATGGATGATGTATCTGATGCCAATTTTATTTCTTGGTTTCTTAAATAATTATTCAGCAGGCTTGAGCTGGTATTATTTTCTTGCCAATATGATTACATTTGGACAAACATGGGTAATGCAAAAATTTGTAATTGACCAAGATGCATTGCATAAAAAAATTCAAGCAAACAAAACCAAACCTGTTAAACAATCGAAGTTTCAACAACGATTGGAGCAAATGACAAAAGAGCGCCAACAGCAATTGAATCAACGAAAAAAATAATTATCTATCTATGAAATTTCACAAAGAAGGAATACCATCATTAATCATTACAATTATTGTAGTTGCAATAATAAATTTTCTTACAAATTATTTTTGCAATTCTTATGCAATAGTAATGTGGTTAGGTTATGCGCTTTCTGCTTTTTTACTAATTACTATTTTGCAATTTTTTAGAAATCCCAAACGTGAAATTATTATCAACGAAAATCACATTATTGCTCCTGCCGATGGAAAAGTAGTGGTAATTGAAGAAGTAGTAGAAAGCGAATATTTTAAAGACAAGCGTTTACAAATTTCCATTTTTATGTCGCCAATTAATGTGCACATCAATCGTTATCCAATAAGTGGACTTGTAAAGTATTCAAAATACCATCCAGGATTATTTTTAGTAGCTTGGCATCCAAAATCATCAACAGATAATGAACGTACAACCATTGTGGTACAACATAAAAATGGTCAAGAAATTTTGTTCCGACAAATTGCTGGTGCATTAGCAAGACGCATTGTAAACTATTCTAAAGCTGGAGATGTGGCTACACAAGGCGATGAATTTGGTTTTATTAAATTTGGTTCACGAGTAGATTTATTATTGCCTACAAATGTGAAAGTGAAGGTAAATTTGCAAGATGTTGTTACAGGAAGACAAACTGTGATTGCTACATTTGAGTAGGTTTGTGCTGAAACAAAACAGAATTGAATAACAAAATTGCTCCGCTATTTTCGGGGCATTTTTGTTTTTCAGTAACAGATTAACCAAATTATGTAACCAAAAAAATTTAATGAATAGAAGAGGTAATAAAATGCAATTTCATAACCGAAAAATGAGAAGTCTGCATAGTAATTAGAATTCGTTTAAAGCTTACATACTTGAGAGGACGGAACTCATTAAGCGTCAGTGAAAAGTTATTTTTTCTCCAGCAACTCAAGTCTTTTTTTTAATTCATCATTCTCAGCTTTCAATTCCTGTATCGCTTTCACCATCGGCACAACGAAATCAGTATAACGTAAGCCGTAATACCCTTTGCCATCATCAGTCACCTGTGTTTTATCCACACCGCTGAAATCATATCCTGCTCTTTTTGCTGCTGCTTCTACATCCTGTGCAAGAAAACCGCTGATACGGATTTTCTCAATCGCATATTTTTCTTTGTAATCCGCATCATCTTTAATGCCCATCAATTCATCTTCTTTGTTTTTGTCATAATGATAAGTAACAGGTTTCAAGGCATTGATGAAAGCCAATCCCGGTACATTCTCTTCAATATCTTTCTTGGTGCGTTCATCCGAAACTGTTGTCCAACCAACCTGTCCGCCAATGCTGGTCATTGAAGCATTTCCAATGCGGGTTGTATTGCTTGCGGCTATTGCAAGGTTTCCATTGCCGCCAATAGCTATGCAATTGGTAAGTGTTGCTGCGGTGACATTAGCACCGAAACCTAAAAAAGTGGAATATGAATTATCAGCGTAAGCAGAACCAGTAGAATATCCGATTGCGGTATTTCTAATTCCGGTGGTATTAGCATAAAGGGAACCATATCCACTTGCTGTATTGTTATATCCTGTTGAATTTAAAGCGAGCGACTGATATCCACTCGCGGTATTTTCATATCCTGTGTTATTGTTTTTCAGGGATTGATATCCACTTGCAGTATTGTTATATCCTGTAGTATTAGAAAAGAGAGATTGAGAACCAATTGCAGTATTGTAATACCCAGTTGTATTGTATTGGAGGGAACTATATCCGTTTGCAGTATTTTCAAATCCTGTTGTATTTAAATTTAAGGAACCAGATCCAGTAGTTGTATTGTAATTCCCAGATGTATTAGAATAAAGTGAAATGTTTCCATTCGCAGTATTGCCAAACCCAGAAGTATTGCTCCACAGAGCCTGGTAACCCAAAGCGGTATTATTATTTCCAGTATTTGCTGAGGCGGTAGTGGAACCGCGCAGGGCTTCAAAACCAACTGCTACATTAGAATTGGTGAATGTGGTGGCGGTGCTATTGGCATAATACATTGCATTGTACCCTATAGCAGTTCCGTTACTTCCTGCAACATTGCTGTAAAGCGCCTGCTTTCCCTCGGCTGTGTTGTAGCTTCCTGTGGTATTTAATCTAAGAGCTTGATCTCCATTGGCTGTATTGTAGGCTCCAGTAGTATTGCTTTGAAGCGAGTAGCTTCCGTTGGCGGTATTGAAACTTCCTGCATTGCTAGAAAGTGAATAATATCCGTTGGCTGTATTACCAACACCTGTGGTGTTTAAATAAAGTGCCTCATATCCATTGGCGGTATTCGCGCCTCCGCTTGTGTTAAGATAAAGTGATTTATATCCATTGGCAACATTGGCGTTTCCTATTGTATTGAAATAAAGTGATTGATATCCATTGGCGATGTTATAGGTTCCGGTGGTATTGGAGTATAAAGCTTGCTGTCCTATAGCAGTATTATTGTTGGGTCCCGAATTGACATTACCTGACTGGTAACCAAAAAATGTATTTCCTTCAGTTGAAACATCTATCCTTCCCGCTTTTTGGTTGTTTACTTTTATATTAAAAGGAATGTTGTCAGTTGTTCCAATAAAGTTGGTTCCGTCCACCGTTCCTGCATTTCCGGTAAGTGACCAGGCATTCAATGCACCATCTGCTCCGGTTGCTCCAATTGTACCAGTAGCACCTAAAGCACCTGTCGCACCAACGGAGCCATTCGTTCCTGCTGTTCCTGTTGCACCTGTTAAGCCATTTGTTCCATTGGTTCCTGCTGTACCAGTAGCTCCTGTTAATCCGTTACTTCCATTTGTACCTGCAGAACCTGTTGCGCCTGTTACTCCGTTTGTTCCATTTGTTCCGTTTGTACCTGCAGAACCAGTTGCACCGTTAGTTCCGTTAATTCCAGCTATACCTGTTGCACCAATTAATCCGTTTGCTCCTGTCGGACCTGCAACTGAAGAAACTGCACCAGTTGCGCCTGTTGCACCAATCAATCCATTTGTTCCGTTTGCTCCTGTCGCTCCCATCATTCCATCTGCACCGGTTGCACCTATTGTTCCTGTAGTTCCTGTTGCTCCAACCGTTGAACTGCCTGATGTTTCAGCATACAATGCGTAAGGAACACTTAATAATTGTGTTGTTCCGCTGATGGTATAGGATGTTCCGCCTGTCGGGTCGGTTTCTGTTTTAATAAAATAAGGACCAGCAGCCCAATTGACAGTCGCGAAATTTCCGCTTATAACTGCTCCTGTTCCGATTTCAATGCTCACCAATCCGTTGAGATTTGTCATTGGTGCTTGCGTTTCAACATACACAGCCGTTCCTGAAGAAGAACCTTGCAGGATACTGATTTGCATTCCAACAGTTGTGCTTGTTACAAGCGTATTGGATGCACTTCGGATAACTGCCTGATAACTCATTTTCTGTGGTGATTGCGCCAATACACTAAAGGAAAATAAAATTCCTGCTAAACAAATTGTAAGTTTTTTCATAAGGGTTGGGTTGGTTATTTATTCTTTATCACTTTAAAAACTTTCACTTTTTTTTCTCCGTTGAAAACATTTATAAAATAAGCCGCAGCGGGCAAATCAGAGAGGGAAATTTTTGTTTCAGGATTATTGATTTCTTTTTTATCAATCATTTTTCCAAGAGCATCAAACAATGAATAAGAATATTTTTCAGAAGAATTTGTTTCAATGCTCAATGTCAGATAATCAACAGTAGGATTGGGATACAAAGAAACATCTATACCAATTTCTTTTTCATTTGAAACACCAACAGTAAGAATTTCATAAGGTTGCTGTAATCCTTGCGTGATAGTACCATTGCTGGTTGCTGTGATGTAATTAACCTGACCGATTGAATAACTTACTGTTCCATTGCCAGTAGCTTCTCCGCCAGAAGCTACATTTCCCTGCTGAGCATACAACTGTGTCGCACCGAATAGAAATATCAGAATTATCTTTTTCATCTGCTTTTAAGTTTTAAATTATATTTAATAAATACAACTCAACTTTAAATCCTAATTTTTTGTCCTAAACGAAGTATCGTTGTAGTTTTCAATCCATTTTTTTGGCAAAGTGATTTTGTTGAAGTTCCATATCTGCGAGCAATAGCCGCCAATGTATCTCCTTTTTTAATTACATAAATTTTGGCTCCTTTGGAATTTACAGAATAATTACTATTTGTTTTTTTTGCTTGAGTTGCGTATGAAAATGTTTGTTGGCTCAAACAAAGTGTATCCGAAATTAATTTATGATTGGAGAAAGAAATAATTTCATTTGGATTTATGGGTTGACCTAAATAACGAACCTC
>JAYTXX010000104.1:0-4135 GCA_043742725.1 Bacteroidota bacterium
AATTAAAAATTATATAAATGATAACCCAAATTTTATTTTTCCAACTGAACTTAGGGATGAAATTTTAACAAGATTGAATACACCTATTGAAGACCTATCTATTAGTAGAACTAGGGATGTTACAGATTGGGGAATTGAAATAGACAATTCCGACCATGTGGTCTACGTTTGGTTTGATGCATTAATAAACTATTTATCAGTTATTGGTTATTCTAATGGACATGTAGAATGGTGGGCACCTGATGTGCATGTAATTGGTAAAGACATATGTTGGTTTCATAGTGTAATATGGTTGGGAATGTTAATGTCATTGGATTTGGAATTGCCAAAAACAGTTTTGTGTCATGGATTTATAAATGATAAGGATGGGCTAAAAATGTCCAAATCTAAAGGAAATGTTATAGATCCTTTTGATATATTGGTAAATTATAATCCGGATGTATTGAGATGTTATTTAGCATATATGACTAATATTGGGGCAGATTTATGCATATCACATAATAGTATGGTAGAATTTAGTGACCATCATTTAGTTGCTAAATTTAGTAATTTGGCCAATAGATGTTTAGTATTAACTACTAAATTAAATAATGGATTAATTCCTGATAAAAATATTGTGGAATTGTTTTCAATATCAATTATTAATTATGCTATTGGTAAAAATTTAGGATTATACCAAATAAAGGATATATTAAATGCGATATTTATACATTTGGACATTATAAATAAATTTGTTAGTGATATGAAACCATGGGAAAAAAATGGTGATTATTTAGGAGTAATAAAAACAGCTTTAGAGGCTGTTTTTATTGTGGCACACTTTTTGTACCCATTTATACCTACTACATGTGACAAATTATTTACATTTTTAAATACACAGATGGTATTAAATCTTAATGAACTTAGTTGGGATAATTTAATTCCAGGGAACAACATAAATAGTTATTCATTTTTGTTCACACAAATTGGGGAAACAAGTATAGAAAAAAAAAGAAAAACTAATAAATAACTATAATTAAAAAATTAATTTTGTGTATTCTTTTTTATATATTTTTGAAAATTATCATCAATATATGAAGTAAATTTTTTATTAGGGATTTCATAATACCACATTATGACCCCGGTTTCAATACTATCACATGATAAATCTATTGTTTCATCAGTATCATATGTTATTTTAATACCTTTGTGTTTGTATTCATTAGATGGCCATTCTATATAATTTGCATCACTTATTGGTGTTATTGAAATTATTTTTTTATTTGCACTATGATTAATGACTAATTTAAGAGGGTGTATAGCAGATGCATAGTATATCTTCATATCATTTGTTATTGATGTATTATTTTTGCCAGTTTTTGTAATATTACCCATATGACTATTTTTATATTTTAATAATTATGTTTTAGACAATAATTATTAAAATATTTACGTACCTTTAATTAACTTTTTTCTTGTACTAGCCACCATACCACTATTGTTGTATAATAATAATTTTACATCTTCCTTATATCTCTTTTCCAAATCTTTAGTATCCCTAACTTTTAAATATCTTTTAAATTGTTGTTGCGCTAATTCAGATAAAATAGGGGTTAAATCATCAGTAACAACTTCTTGTAAATCATCATATTTATTTTCTAAATATGAACCTTTCCTATCTACAAGTGTCCTTATAACTTCATCAGCATCAGTTAAACACCAACCCTTTCCATCAAAAATAATTGCATGATTATCCCTTGCATTGCTTATGTAACAATTATGGAATCTTATGATATTTTTATTGAAATGGACATACTTAATCAATAAAGGAATTGCACTAATACCTCTTTCAAATAATTTATTACAATGTTCATCTGTAATAATTGAATTTAAGTCTTCTGTACCAAAAGCTACAATAAAATTATTATTATTGTTATTTATAGTACCATTATTAATATTTTGTACTATTTTTGTTTTATTTGCATAATGTTTATTTTCTTCTAATTGCATATATTTTTCTGTTAACTCTATACATTTATTATTTACTGTTTCTAGTTCATTTCTCATTTCTTCAATAATTTCTTTTAGTAATTTATCATTATTTTCTTTTATTGTATCATTATTTTTCTTTACTTTACACATACTACTAATATGTCTTTTTGCATTATCGTGTCGGGAAAATGTTTTAAAACAATAAGGGCATTGTGTTTTATTTTGATTATCTATATTATTATTTTTTATTTTTGTAGGTGTATTTTTAACACATGAATATTTTTTATTAATGTGATTCGTAAAATGGGTTTTATTATTAAAAACTTTATCACAATTATCACATTTGTAAGACATTTTAATTATATATATATTTATGTTGTTATATATATTTTATTTTTGAACAAATAATATATTTGATGAAAACAAAATATTTTGAAAATAATAATTTTTAAAAATATATGCTATTTTTTAATTTAGATGGTATTTTTGTTTCATTTGATACAAATTGTAAATCGCAAATACACATCTTAATTTCCATTTTAAAGGGTAAAATTGTATTGTTTGATATGTATTGTGAATGTAAAAAATGTAAAAAATGAGGAAAAATGCGGAAAAATGAGTGAAAATGAGGAAAATGAGTGAAAATGAGGTGGATTGATAAAAATTTGATTTGGGATATGTTTAAAGATATAATTTTGTACAGTTTGATGATAATTATGAGTTTTTGTAATTTTATTTTGATTTTTGAATGTATCAATAGCTTTTCATTTAGCTACCAAAAAGCCCGATTTTTGACTAAAAAATAGTAGAATTTTAGGCTTTTTACAGAGAGAGAGAGATGTTTAACAAATTCATAAAATTTATAAATTTTATGGTATTTTCACATCATTAAATTTAGTTGTAATTTTAATTTTAGAACATATTTTTGGCGATGTTTGGCCCGTATTGTGCTATATTGTTTTGGTAAGTATTATGTATAAATATTGGTAAATTATTAATATTATATGTAATTATAAAGTTGAATCATAATATTATATCATAATACAATTATCGTGTGATATATTTATAAATATAATTGTTTTGTTAGATTATATTTGGGTAGAATATGGTTGGGATAAAATATATGTTAATTTTGAATTTAGAATACACTTTTATATCCCAAATTAATTATTATGAAATATGTATAATAATTACATTATTTTAATAAATGGACAAAATAATAATTTTCAAATATACGTATTTATTTTAAATTTAGAGAACATTTTTGTGTCATTAGGTACAAATTGTAAATCACAAATATACATCTTAATTTCCATTTTAAAGAGTAAAAATGTGTTGTTTGATATGTATTGTGAATGTAAAAAATGTAAAAAATGAGGAAAAATGAGTGAAAATGAGGAAAAATGAGTGAAAATGAGGTGGATTGATAAAAATGTGATTTAGGATACGTTTAAATATATAATTTTGTACAGTTTGATAATAATTATGCATTTTTGCAAATTTATTTTCATTTTTAAATGTATCAATAGCTTTTCATTTAGCTACCAAAAAGCCCGATTTTTGACTAAAAAATAGTAGATTTTTGGGCTTTTTACAGAGAGAGAGAGACATGTTTAGTAAATTCATAAATTTTATAAATTTTATGGTATTTTCACATCATTAAATTTAGTTGTAATTTTAATTTTATAACACATTTTAGTGATGTTTAGTTAATATTGTAATATATAATTTTGGCAAGTATTATGTATAAATATTGGTAAATTATAAATATTATATGTAATTGTAAATTCAAATCATAATATTATATCATAATATTATTATTATGTAATACATTTATAAATGTGATTGTTTTGTTAGATTATATTTGGGGAGAATATGGTTGGGATAAATATATGTTAATTTTAAATTTAGAATACACTTTTATATCCCAAATTGATTATTGTGAAATATGTACAAAATTACATTGTTTTTAATAAATTGGTAAAATAATAATTTTCAAATATATGTGTTAATTTTTAATTTAGAGAGCATTTTTGTTTCAATTAGATTAAATTATAAATTACAAATATATATCTTAATTTCCATTTTAAAGAGTAAAATTATATTGTTTGATACATATTATGAATGTAAAAAAAGTAAAAAATGAGGAAAAATGAGTGAAAAT
>JAYTXX010000105.1:0-15921 GCA_043742725.1 Bacteroidota bacterium
CTCCACTTCCCCTCCTCGCCAACGATAAATAGCTTGCTTTCCATCACCAACAAGCATCGTAAAATGCCCACTCGCCAATGAATTTTCAATCAAAGGCAATAAATTTTGAAATTGCAAAACAGAAGTATCCTGAAATTCATCAATCAAATAATTATTGTACTTCTCGCCCAATCGTTCATAAATAAAAGGAATTGGCTCATTCATTACAATTTTCGCAATCATTTTATTAAATTCCGAAATATGTAAAATATTGTTTTCTGTTTTGTATTCATTCAATAATTTTTCAATCTCATTTAATACCGCCAAAGAATAAATATTTTTATTGATAAGATTAAATAAAATATACTCCGAGTAATTTTTATCTTTTATAATTTGTATGTTATTGAAACAATCCAACAATATTGACTTTACAGCATCTATATTTGACTTTTCTCTTTCGGTAATTTTTCCAGCATACCATTTATCTTCGCCAACAGTAGTTTTCACATAATTATTTGGAGAAATATAATCCATTCTTCCACTGGCTAATTTTTCAAAATAACCAGCAATTCCTTTATCACTTTGATAAAAATTTTTACTTGTTAAACCACAATTTTTAATTGCATCAATTGCTTTTTTTGATTCAAGAAGAATTGAGTTTTCAAATTTTTTAATTTCATCAAAAAGTGTTTCTCTTATTTTAAAAAAATCATCAACGCTTAAATTCCTTAATTTATCAATATACACAGCGCCTTCTTCATTCAATAGATTTTTTGCAAAAGCGATTAAATCATTTTCTATGTGCCAACTTTTTTCATCATCAGTTTTACTTTCTGTAAATTCAACCAATGCTTTTGTAAGTTTTTCATCATTCCCAATTTGTGCAATTAATAAATCAATTGCTTGCGTCAATAATTTTTCGTCATCCAATTCAATATCAAAATTCATTGGAATTTTTAAATCGAATGCAAACGTGCGAACTACCTTGTGAACAAAGGCATCAATAGTTCCAATTGCAAAATCGGAATAGTTGTGAAGTATGGCTGTTAAAATATTTTTTGCACGAAAACGAATCGTTGCATCATCTAATTTCAGTCTCTCGTTTAATTTTTTATGTTCTTTTAAAATACCCAACAATGTTTGAGTTCCCGAAGAAACGGTAGCATAATCATCTTCCGAAAGCTCTTTCAATGCTTTCACAATTCGCTCTTTCATTTCGGCTGCAGCCTTGTTAGTAAAAGTAATTGCAAGAATATGTTTGTAGGCTTGTGGCGGATTGGAAGCATCATTTAAAGCTAACGCCAAATACTCTTTTACAAGTGTAAATGTTTTACCAGAACCTGCTGATGATTTATAAACTGTAAAATTTTTATCCGACATTTTACAAATTAGATAATATGAAACACACAACTAAACACATTGCAAAATACGCAATTAATGGTAAATTTGTAATACATTCATTTTTCACATGAAAAAACTTTTTACACTTTTTTTAGTATTAGTCAGCTTTTCCAACACTATTTTATTTGCTCAAAAAACAAATATTGTTCAAGGAAATTTAATTGTAATGCTCAACGATGAAGCAGATTCTCAAACACTTTCCAGAAGTTTAGAATTTGTGAATGGAATAAAAACAAATTTGAAAGTAAAACAAGAATTATCAAAAGATTTAAACATTTTTCTATACGAATTTGATGCAATAGCAATAAATGAAAATGCAATGTTGAATGCAGTGAAAAAAAATCGTTTGGTAAAAATTGCACAATTCAATCATACGTTTGAAGAACGCACCACGCCTAACGATTCGCTGTTTACAAACATGTGGGATATGAATAATACTGGACAAAATGGAGGATTAGTTGACGCTGATATTGATGCACCAGAAGCTTGGGATATTACCACTGGCGGACTAACTGCACAAGGCGATACTATTGTGGTTGCTGTGATTGATGGAGGTTTTTATTTGCCACATAGTGATTTGAATTTTTGGAAAAATTATCACGAAATTCCAAACGACAGCATTGACAATGATAATAATGGATACATTGACGATGTGAAAGGTTGGAATGCAGGAAGTAATAATGATAACATTACTTCAGCATCTCACGGAACGCACGTTTCAGGCACTATTGGCGCAAAAGGAAATAATACTTCGGGAGTTGTAGGTGTAAATTGGAATGTAAAAATTATGCCTGTGATGTACGGAAGCTTAATAGAATCAAATGTTGTAGTCGCTTATTCGTATGTATTAAAAAACAGAAAATTATATAATCAAACAAATGGTGCAAAAGGTGCATTTGTGGTTGCCACCAATTCTTCATTTGGAATTGATAAAGGACAACCTGCTGATTATCCTTTGTGGTGCGCTATGTACGATGCAATGGGTTATGTTGGAATTTTAAGTGCTGGCGCAACTGCAAATCAAAATTGGAACATTGATGCTGTTAGTGATATTCCTACTGCTTGCACAAGTAATTTTTTGGTAAGTGTAACAAATACTACTAATCAAGATATGAAATACACAGGCGCTGGCTTCGGCAAAACCACCATAGATATTGGCGCTCCAGGAACAGCCATTTGGTCAACGCTACCAAACAATTCCTATGGTGGTGGTTCCACTTGGACTGGAACATCAATGGCTACGCCACACATAGCTGGAGCTATTGCTTTGATGTATTCCATTTCTTGTCCGCATTTTATTGCTAATTACAAAAGTAATCCTGCTGAAATTGCACAAATGGTAAAAGACTCCTTGCTTGCAACAGTTGATAAAATTGCCGATTTAGACGGTTACACTGTTTCTGGTGGAAGATTGAATTTGTACAAAGCCATAAAATCAATGGAAAATTATTGTATTGAAACTGGAATTGAAAATTACGAAGATGAAAAAAAATCATTTGAAATTATAAATGCGTATCCAAATCCTACTTCGCAAAACTTAACGCTTGTTATAAACACATTTGAAAATGCTGAAATTATTTTAACAAATATTCTCGGACAACAAATAATGCAATTGCCCAATCATCAAACTAGACAAGGCAAGCAAATAATTAAAATTGATATTAGTAATTTGAGTAAAGGAATTTATTTTGTGAGTATGAAAACAATTACTAAAAAATCAAACGTGTTGAAGGTGGTTGTTTATTAAAGACCTAGAGTAAAAAAATTATACATTATGAGTGCGTTGTCCGTTCGAGTGTTTTTCTTTCTCAGAAAAATGTATCGAGAATTTTTTTTACCGCAGAGGCGCAGAGAACGCAGAGAAAAAAAATTATGAGTGATGAAATTATGAGTGCGTTGTTAGTTTGCAGCTCAGTATTATTTTTCGTTTGGAAATTTTGACATATCCATAAAGAAAATTTCCCAAGTGTGTCCGTCAAAATCCTCTATGGTTCGTTGTTGCATAAATCCATAATCTTTCATTTCAGTTGGTTCTATTCCACCTGCTTTTAATCCATCATTCATCAATTTATTAACTGCCTCAACATTGTCCATAGATAATGAAAAAAGTGCTGCTACATTTGATTTTGTATCTGCAATGGGTTTGGTTGCAAATAGTTTAAATTTTTGGTGTGTCAAAAGCATTACAAAAATGTTTTCACTCCAAACCATACACTTTCCTGTTTCGTCAGAAAATTGTGGATTGTTTGTAAAACCTAATGCAGTATAAAAATCCATAGATTTTTGTAGGTCAGTTACTACTATATTGATAAATATTTGCTTTGCCATTTTTTTATTTTAAGATGTGAAGTTAATATAAATTTTATTTTTGTTTATGTGTCGTTTTCTTAGCTGCCGTTATATTTTCAATTCGGAGTCTTGTCGCCATTTGTAAAGTTCTTCAGTTGAGATAAAATTTGTAAATCCCTTCTTTGCAAGTCCTTTAATAAGTTCTTTATCGCCACTCCAAATTTTGCAACGGAAATGTTTTGAGTAAGCGATATAATGTGTGTCTTTCGGGTCAATGTCAGCAACTAATTTCTCTGCTATTAACCAAGTGGATTCTTTGATTTGTTCTTCGGAAATAAAAGTGATGTCCTTGTAAATTTGAAATTCAGCTTCTCGTACTTGTTCCAAAGTCATCCTTGAAATTTTTGTCAAACGTGGATAATGTTTGTATAGCTCAGTCCTTAAAAAATCAGGAGCAATAAAGTTCAAATACTTTTTGGAATTAATCAACAAGTCGCCAATTTTCCCATTGGAGTTTAAGATGCCGCTAAATACAATGTTTGCATCTACGATTATTTTCACTTGATAAAACGTTTACGGTTTTTAATCCACCAAGAGGCGTTCACTTCGTCAGCAAGTTTGTCAATGTCAGATTGTTTTGCTTTACTTTTAGAAGTTGCTTCAAGATATTTCACATAATCAATAAGGCGTTGAAGTCCGAAGCTGTCAACTGAAGAGGAAACCGTAATGGTAATTTGGTTGTTTGTTGTTCGTTCTATTAGCATTGTTTTTTTATTTTTTATTAGTCAAATATAAAGAAAAAATTTCTTGATTTTGAGTTCGTACTGCCCCAATAATTACGCACAACGAACAGACATTGCCAATGTGCGAACTTTTCACCAGCATATTCGACAATCTCCTTGTTATGTGCAGTAATTCTTTTCACACGTTGTATATTCTTCCTTTTTTAGGTTCGCCTTTTTCTTTGTTAACTATTGTCGGCTTAATCCAAACTAATTTTGTTTCATTCAAGTTCTGCCCAAAGGGTTGATTTCTCCAATGTCCGCGCCTCCAATGAACAGAAGTTGTCTTGCCTGATGATAATTCAACCTTGTCATTCTTTTTATACGCTTGTCCTAAAAATGAAACTTTTGAATAACCTTTTTTACTTAATTCAGTTTTTAGAATTTCCTTTTTGTGCTTTGTCTTTGCGTTAGAATAGTTGTCAATTAAATATTGTGGCGTGTCTTTCGGAAATTCTTTTATTTCTTTTTCTTGTTTGGATGAAATATAACACAGTGAGTTAATCGAAAGTTTAATCATTTCTGAAAAAAACATATCAGTTGCCTCTGTTGCACCTTCGTGAGGATTTTCATTTAAGAACTTGTCTATAAAGCCACTTGCATTTAAGTTGTTTTCTTTCTCCGAATAATTTATTCTATACCAACCACAGATTAAAGAGGAATAACTTCCAAATAGCCAATCTTTGGAAGATGTAGCATCTTTAATAAAGCTATTGAAAAAGAAGTCTATTTGGTTTTTTTTTGCAAAATCTTTTACAATAAACACTCCGTCTAAATAATATTCGTTTCCTATATTATCAAAACCAAATTTTTTGTCAAGGTCTGCAAATGAAATGTAAAAGCTTTTAAATGGATACTGAATGAGGTTAAATGGCACGTCCCCAACTTCTGTGTTTTCAAATAGTGTGAGTAGTTCTTTTGTAAAGTGAAAAATGTTTCTACCGCTGTTTTGCCACTTATGATAAAAACCAAAAAGGTTTAATTCTTTTGAAAGTTTCAAATTGAAATTTTGTTCGCTTATAGAAAATGGAGGAGGATATTTATTTTCACATTCAACCATTTGTTCAAAAAGTAAATTTTGAATCTTCATAGTGAATTGTTCTGCATAAATTTCTTTGTCTGTTTTTTTACGTAAAAGTTCAACAAACTTGTTAACGAAAGCTCTTGACTTTTCGTAACGAATTGGGAAAAAGATGTCGTTGTTTACCATTCTTCGGCTACAAGTTTTAATGAATTAATATAGTCATTGTCAAACTCAATTGCTCTTATGTCGGCTACTTTAAAGCTAATGTTTTCGCCCCATTTCCCTTCTGAATCAAGGGATTTTACCGTTACTAGTTTGTCATCAATGGAAACTAACTTACCTAAATAACATATCTTTTGTGATTTCGTTTCAAATTGAAATAAACCAAACTTTTCTGTGAGATATGTTAAGATTGTTTTCAAGTCAGTTATTGGAATCTTTTCTGTTTCGTTAGATTGTTGTCCTTTCAGTGTTATAATTTTTTCTAAAAATTTTTCTTCTTTGTCCCTGCGAAAACCTTCAATATTTTTATGTTTAAAAATAATGTAACCATCAATAACAAAATCTACAACATTGTATTTCATTAAAGTCCAGTCGTCATTATAGTCAATTACAAAACCTCCAATAGGTTCTTTTCTGTCTGTAAACTTAATAGAAATAAACTGTCCGATATTTTTCTTTTTAACCATTGTTTTTTTGTTATTCTGTTTCAAATTAGCGTCTTTCACCATTGCATACAACATTCCGCTAAACGAAACTAGTTTCGTTTCTATTTTTTAAAACATTTATTATTTTTCAAATATATTTAATTGTTTTCAAAAATAATCAAACGGTCTTTTAATATTTATTATTTCAAACTATCTTTTGGGAATAAAAATTATTCAAAATAAAAACGCCTCGATAAATTTTATCGAGGCGTTTTTATTTTGTTTGTTTTAAACTTATGCTTTTGCTTTCGCCGGTTTTCCAGTTAATATTTCGGCATCCACCAAAATACGTCCACAATGTTCGCACACAATAATTTTTTTATGTGTTTTAATATCTAAATGACGTTGTGGTGGAATTTTATTAAAACATCCTCCACACGCATCACGCTCTACTGTTACCACTCCCAAACCATTGGCTACATTTGAACGAATACGTTTGTATGCATTCAACAATCGTTCTTCAATAATTGATTCTGAATTTTTCGATTTTTTCAATAAAGCTGTTTCTTCTTTTTCTGTTTCTTCAACAATTTCTTGCAACTCTTTTTTCTTAATCTTCAAATCCTTCATTCTGTCTTTCAACTCTTCTTCCGATTGTTCCAACACTTCTTTCTTTGCAACAATGTTTGCTTTAAATTCTTTAATGCGTTTTTCGGCTAATTGAATTTCTAAATTTTGAAATTCAATTTCCTTTGTAATAGAATCGTACTCACGATTGTTGCGCACTTTACCTTGTTGTGTTTCGTATTTTTTAATCAATGCTTGAGCATCTTTCATTGTGTTTTTCTTTTCCACAATTCCATCTTCAAACACTTTTAAATCGTCAGTATGTTTTGTAATACGAGTTTCCAAGCCAGCAACAATGTCTTCCAAATCGTTTACTTCATAAGGCAATTCGCCTCTAACGGTTCTGATTTTATCAATTTTAGAATCAATTTGTTGCAACTCGTACAACGCTCTCAATTTTTCTTCTACTGAAATTTCGTCTGTTTTTGTTTTCGACATTTTTATAAATAGTTTATCGGATTTGTATTAATTTTTGACAAATGGATTGCAAATGTATTAAATTTTTTCTTTAATAAGTCATAAAATAATTCGGATGTATATTGTTCGCTTTCATAATGCCCTATATCGGCAATAACAATGCGATTTTCGGCATCAAAAAATTGATGATATTTAAAGTCGGAAGTAATGAAAATGTCGGCTCCATTTTTAATACAATCGTTGAGCAAAAAACTGCCCGAACCACCACAAACAGCTACTTTTCTAATTTTTTTGTTTCGCAAAGCAGTGTAGCGAACTGCTCCAGCTTTCATCACATTTTTTATTTTTTTCAAAAATTCCATTTCATCCATTTCTTCAGGCAATTCGCCAATCATTCCTGCTCCTACATTGTTATTGAAATTTGAAAGTGAAATTAAATCATAAGCAACTTCTTCATAAGGATGCGCTTTGAGCAAGGCATTTATCACTTTCCATTCCAAGTGCGAAGGATAAATAGTTTCTATGCGTGTTTCGTTTTCGTGATGTTGTTTGCCTTGCTCGCCAACAAATGGATTGGTGTTGTTTCCTGCTTTAAAAGTTCCCGTTCCCAAGGCATTAAAACTACATTCGCTGTAATTGCCAATTGTGCCTGCACCAGCTTCAAATAAAGCAATTCGCACTTGCTCGGCTTGTTCGGTTGGGCAAAAAGTTATTAGTTTTTTCAATCCATTTTTTTGTGGCGATAATATTTTACAATTGATTAAGCCAAATTTTTCGGCAATTTTTGCATTCACTCCATTGTGCACATTATCCAAATTAGTATGTGCCACATAAATAGCAATATTGTTTTGAATGGCTTTTATAATCACACGTTCCACATAATTTTTTCCATTTATCTTTTTTAATCCCGAAAAAATAATTGGATGATGCGCTATTACCAAATTGCAACCTAATACAATAGCTTCGTCAATTACGGCTTCGATGCTATCCAAGCAAATAAGTGCGGAATTAATTTCCATTTCGGCATTGCCACAAATTAAACCTGCATTGTCATAACTTTCCTGATAAGAAAGCGGAGCAATGCTTTCAATACAATTTGTTATTTCTTTTAATTTCATTTTTCTGCACAATTTTTCACAAATATACAAATCACAATTACAATCATTTTTTTGAATGTTGATTTCTAAAATTCAACATACATTTTAATTTGTATTTTTAAGCGATGAAAATTTTACGAATTATTTTATTTCCAATTTCGTTTTTATATGGCTGTTTGGTTTTTTTGCGAAACAAACTTTATGATTGGAGCATTTTTAAATCAACCGAATTTTCAATACCAACAATAGCTGTAGGCAATCTTACTGTTGGCGGAACTGGAAAAACACCACATATTGAATATTTAATTCGGTTACTAAAACCTGAATTTTACATCGCAACTTTGAGCCGAGGTTATGGCAGAAAAACCAGCGGATTTGTTCTGTCGGATGCACTTTCAACTGCATCCGAAATTGGTGATGAACCTTTGCAATTCAAAAAAAAATTTCCAAATCTGCGTGTTGCTGTTGATGGAAAAAGAGTGCGAGGAATAAAAAAATTGATGCTCGAATTTCCTTCCTTGCAAACCATTTTATTGGACGATGCTTTTCAGCACAGAGCCGTAACAGCAGGTTTATCAATTGTTTTAACCGATTTTAGCAAATTACACACTACCGATTTTATGTTGCCAAGCGGGAATTTGCGTGAGTTTAGTTCAGGTATCAAACGTGCTGATATTATTATTGTAAGCAAATGTCCTGAAATACTTTTGCCTATTGAACGAAAGCGATTGCTCAATGAAATTAGCCCTTTGCCTCATCAACACATTTATTTTTCGTACATAAAATATGGTAATTTTATTTCGCTAAATAAAAATGATGCTACTGCTATTGCAAAAGAATTTTATTTTGAACGACACTACACCATTCTTTTGCTCACAGGAATTGCCGATACAAAACCGTTGGAATATTTTTTAAAAGATAAAGTAAAAAGTATTGTTCCAGTTAAATATCCCGACCATCACCAATTTACAAAAAACGATTTGCAAGAAGTTCAAAAAATATTTAATACTATTGCAAGCGGAAATAAAATAATACTGACTACCGAAAAAGATGCAATGCGCTTGAAAACAGTTGAATTTTCAGCATTTATAGATAGTTTACCATTTTTTTATTTACCAATAGAAATAGATTTTCACGATACGGATAAACAACAATTTAACGAACAAATTCTACATTATGTTAGAGCAAATCAAAAGCACAGCAGCATTTATACAAAATAAAATTTCGGTAAAACCTACTATTGGAATTATTTTAGGAACTGGACTTGGCGGACTGGTAAAAGAAATAAATATAAAACATACTATTTCTTACGAAGAAATTCCAAACTTTCCTGTATCAACAGTAGAAGGACATTCAGGCAAATTAATTTTCGGTGAATTGGGCGGAAAAAATGTAGTAGCAATGCAAGGACGTTTTCATTTTTACGAAGGATATACTATGCAACAAGTTACTTTTCCTGTGCGTGTAATGAAAATGCTTGGCATCGAAAAACTCTTTGTTTCCAATGCTTCTGGTGGAGTTAATCCTGAATTTGAAATTGGAGATTTAATGATTCAAACCGACCATATTAATTTTTTTGGTGCACATCCATTGATTGGAAAAAACCTTGCAGAACTTGGTCCTCGCTTTCCTGATATGAGCGATGCATACGACAAAATATTGATTGCAAAAGCAAAAAAAGTTGCCACAGCAAACAACATAAAAGTGCAAGAAGGTGTGTATTTAGGCTTAACAGGACCAACTTTTGAAACTCCAGCAGAATATAAAATGGTGCGCATTTTGGGTGCAGATGCTGTAGGAATGAGTACCGTTCCTGAAGTAATTGTAGCACGTCACATGAACATTCCTTGTTTTGCAATTTCTATTATTACCGATTTAGGTGTTGAAGGAAAAATAGTTGAAGTAACGCACGAAGAAGTGCAACAAGTAGCGGCACAAGCCGAAAAGAAAATGACATTGATTATAAAAGAATTGATGAAAGAATTGTAATCAATTCTAAATTCATTTTTTTTCAAATAAAAATTTTACCTTTATTGAAATAAATTTTCAATGAAAAAAATACCCTTCATTCTTGTTTCTATACTTTTTATTTCAATAAAAATAATAGCTCAAACAAATTCTACTGATACAAAAATAGAAGATATTCCAGCAATGGAAGCCAAAGCACAAAGTGCAAAATTTCGCTCTGTTTTATCGGGTGCGGCAAATACTTACGATTTAAAATACCATCGTTGCGTGTGGGAAGTTGATCCCAGTGTGTATTTTATAAAAGGAAATATTACATCTTATTTCAAACCAACTGTAAGTAATTTTAACAAAATGGAATTTGATTTGAGCATTGCGCTTACAGTTGATTCGGTAAAATATCACAACAGCAATTTAGCTTTCACACAGTTGAGTACCGATATTTTGCAAATTGATTTTTCCTCCACACTTCCAAGTAATGTTTTAGATTCTGTAACTGTTTATTATCAAGGAAGTCCTACATCAACAGGATTTGGTTCATTTGCAAAAGATGTACACAGTGGCACTCCAATTATTTGGACATTATCCGAACCATTTGGAGCAAAAGAATGGTGGCCCTGCAAACAAGATTTGAATGATAAAATTGATTCGGTTGATATTATTGTAACAACTCCACAAGCCAATAGAGTTGGCAGTAATGGCGTTTTATTATCCGAACTTCATGTAGGAACAAATAAAATTTATCATTGGAAAACAAAATATCCAATTGCCGCATACCTTGTTGCCATTGCTATTACCAACTATGTTGCATATTCCGATTATGTTCCATTGTCAAATGGTTCTTTAGAAGTTTTAAACTATGTATATCCCGAAAGCCTTTTGGTTGCTCAATCCCGAACACCAGACATTATCAATGTAATACAATTTTATGATAGTTTAACCATCGAATATCCTTTTGCAAAAGAAAAATATGGACACGCTGAATTTGGCTGGGGTGGCGGAATGGAACACCAAACAATGACATTTATTGTCGGTTTTAGTCATTCGTTAATGGCTCATGAATGTGCACATCAATGGTTTGGCGATTGGGTTACTTGTGGCAGTTGGCAGGACATTTGGCTGAATGAAGGTTTTGCAACTTATTTTGAAGGATTGACCGAAGAGCGATTTTTTTCAGATACTTGGATGCAATGGAAAAGAGAAAAAATAGCAAACATAACATCGGCTCCCGATGGCTCTGTGCTATGTGATGATACAACTTCGGTAAATAGAATTTTCAATGGAAGATTAACCTACAACAAAGGTTCGTATTTGCTTCACATGCTTCGTTGGAAATTGGGCGATGCACAATTTTTTCAAGGATTAAAAAATTATTTGAACGACCCTCTACTTGCAGGAGGATATGCTAAAACTCCTGATTTGAAAGCACATTTGGAAACAGTAAGTGGACAAAATTTAACTAATTTTTTTAATGAGTGGTATTACAATCAAGGATTTCCTTCTTATCAAATTGGTTGGTCGCAAAACGGAAATGCAGTTACTGTAACTATTGGACAAACACAATCACATTCGTCTGTTTCTTTTTACGAAATGCCCGTACCTATTAAATTTATTGGTGTTGGCAAGGATACAACTATTGTTTTCGATCACCAATTTTCTGGTCAGGTATTTTCTGCCACAATAAATTTTCCAGTTCTTACTGCTGAATTTGACCCCGAGTTACATATTCTTTCAGCAAATAACACCATTACTGGAGTGCCTGATATTACAGCATTTGAAACAATAATTAATACATATCCAAATCCTACAAAGAATACAATTTTGGTGAACATACAATTAAAAAATACGGAAGAACTTTTGTTTGAATTGTTTGATATTACAGGGCGAAAAATAATAAGCAAAAAAGAAAATACAATTGCAGGAAGTTCAATAAAATTAATTAATACAGAAAGTTTGTCATCGGGAATTTATGTTCTAAAAATAAAAGGAAAAGAAATTAATTATTCGCAAAAAATTGTAAAAGAATAATATCAATTTTTCATTTTCTAATTTTATCATCTATCAAAAAATCGTATCTTTCGCGCTTCAAAAAAAGCATTCACAACAATGAGTATTTACGATAAGTATGAAGCAGTAATAGGTTTAGAAGTTCACGCACAACTATCCACAAAAAGCAAAGCTTATTCAAGTGATTCTACCGAATTTGGTGTATTGCCAAATACCAATGTAAGTCCAATTTCTTTGGGGCATCCGGGTACATTGCCAATGACCAATAAAAAAGTTATTGAGTATGCAGTACGTTTAGGTTTAGCCTGCAAAAGCACTATTCGTGAGGTAAATGAGTATGCACGAAAAAATTATTTTTATGCCGATTTACCAAAAGGTTATCAAATAACACAAGACAAAACTCCTATTTGCGATGGCGGTTACATAAGCATAAAGCAAGATGATGGTTCGGAAAAAAACATCAATCTGATTCGTATTCACATGGAAGAAGATGCCGGAAAAAGTATTCACGACATTGATCCTGATGATACATTAATTGATTTGAATCGTGCAGGAGTTGCATTGTTAGAAATTGTAAGTGCGCCAGATATTCGCAGTGGCGAAGAGGCTTACAAATATTTAACTGAAGTTCGTAAACTTGTTCGTTATCTTGATATTTGTGATGGAAATATGGAAGAAGGTAGTTTGCGCTGCGATGCCAATATTTCTGTGCGTTTGAAAGGTGCTAAAGAATTTGGAAAACGTAACGAAGTGAAGAATATGAATTCTATTCGTAATGTACAAAGAGCTATTGAATATGAAATAAAACGTCAAATTGAAGCGATTGAAAACGGAGAAGAAATTCAACAAGATACACGCAGTTTTGATGCTGTTGCTGGAACTACATTTGTGATGCGAAGCAAAGAAATGGCAAACGATTATCGCTACTTTCCTGAACCCGATTTACAACCTGTAATTGTTTCGCAAGAATACATTGAAAGTGTAAAAAAAGCATTGCCACCATTGCCAAATGATTTGTATAAAAAATATGTTTCCATTGGATTGTCAAGCTACGATGCAGGAGTATTAACCGATTCAAAAGAAATTGCTTTGTACTTTGAAGAAATAATTTCGAGTACAAAGAATATAAAAGCTGCATCAAATTGGCTGACAACACAAATAAAATCATACTTAAATGATAATGCTTTGCACATTTCTGATTTTAAAATTTCAGCAAAGCGCATAGCTCAATTGGTTGATTTTATTGATACAGGAAAAATAAATCATACCATTGGAACACAAAAAGTATTTCCAAAAATGATGGAAGAGTTGGATAAAACACCAACACAAATTGCAGAAGAAAATAATTGGATACAGGAAAGTGATAGCAATGCATTGGCTGAATTGGTGCAACAAGCATTAGCGAAATATCCAGAAAAAGTGATTGAATATAAAAATGGAAAAGAATCCTTACTTGGTTTATTTATGGGCGAAGTAATGAAATTATCAAAAGGAAAAGCTGACCCAAAAGTTACAAGTGAATTAGTAAAAGAAATGTTGAAAAAATAAAAAAATGAAATTGAAAAACACATTATTAGCGCTACCATTTGTTTTAATTGTAGCATGTTCAAATTCAAATGCCGATTCTAAACAAGGCTTTGAACTATCAGGAAAATTAAGCAATTCGCACGGTGAAATGATTTATTTGGAACAAATGTCTCCAGCAGGTTTAAAGCCAATAGATAGCATTGCATTAAATGAAAGTGGAGAATTTAAAATGACTCCAACAATTTCAGAAATTGGATTTTATCGTTTGCGAATTACAAAACAAAATTTTGCAACATTAATTTTTGACACCAATGAAAAAGTAAAAGTAAATGGTGATGCGAGTAATTTAGGAAATAGTTATACTGTTGAAGGGTCGGCAGATTCAAAATTGTTTTGGGAAGTTAATCAAGCATCAGCAAAAAATTACGGTCAGCGCGATTCATTGCAAAAAACATTTCAAGCATTTGTAAATATGCCAAAAATGGATTCGTTGCGAATTGATTCGATGAGCAATGCTTTGGAAAAACCTTATATGGCGCTAATTGCAAAGCACAATCAATATTTACAAAATTTTATTGAAAAAAATACAACATCACTTGCATCGTTGGCGGCAATTCAACAATTACAAGCAGAAGAATTTATGCCCACATACATTAAATTAGATGAAGGTTTGTTTAAAAAATATCCAAATTCAGAATACATTAAATCTTTTCACGCAAATGTTTCATCACAAAAAAAATTAGCAGTTGGCTCTTCTGCCCCTGAAATTACAATGAATTCAACCGATGAAAAACCACTATCATTATCATCATTGAGAGGAAAAATTGTGTTGATTGATTTTTGGGCTTCGTGGTGCGGACCGTGTAGAGCAGAAAATCCGAATGTGGTAAAAGCCTACAATAAATACAAAGACAAAGGTTTTGATATTTTTAGTGTTTCGCTTGATAAAGATATGGATAAGTGGAAAGCCGCAATAGCAAAGGATAATCTTTCGTGGAAAAATCATGTTTGTGATTTTAAATTTTGGCAATCTCCAATAACGCAATTGTATAATTTCAATTCAATTCCTTCAAATGTGTTGATTGACAAGAAAGGAAACATACTTGCAAAAAATTTGAGAGGCGAAGATTTAGAAAAAAAATTAGCCGAACTATTTAAATAATTAGCAATTCCTTATTTCATTTATAATTGTATTTTTGCAACCTAATCATTAAAAAATAAAAATCAATGTCATATTTATTTACATCCGAATCAGTATCAGAAGGGCATCCTGATAAAGTAGCTGACCAAATATCAGATGCGTTAATCGATAATTTTTTAGCGTTTGATCCACAATCGAAAGTTGCTTGTGAAACATTAGTAACCACAGGTCAAGTAATACTTGCAGGTGAAGTAAAATCAAAAGCATATTTAGATGTGCAAGAAATTGCTCGTGGTGTAATTCGTAAAATTGGTTATACAAAAAGTGAATATATGTTTGAAGCAAATTCTTGCGGCATCCTATCTGCTATTCACGAACAATCTGCTGATATTAATCAAGGAGTTGATAGAAAGAAAAAAGAAGAGCAAGGTGCTGGCGACCAAGGAATGATGTTTGGTTATGCAACCAACGAAACAGCCAACTATATGCCATTAGCATTAGATTTAGCACATGCTATTTTGTTAGAATTAGCAGCATTGAGAAGAGAAAATAAAGAAATAAAATATCTTCGTCCCGATGCAAAATCGCAAGTAACATTAGAATATAATGATGCAAATGTTCCTGTTCGTATTGATGCTATTGTGGTTTCAACACAACACGATGATTTTGATGCGGAAGCAAAAATGTTAGATAAAATCAAAAAAGATATTATCAATATTTTAATTCCTCGTGTAAAAAAGAATTATCCAAAATATGCACATTTGTTCAACAACAAAATTGCTTATCACATTAATCCAACTGGAAAGTTTGTAATTGGCGGACCTCACGGAGACACAGGATTAACAGGAAGAAAAATTATTGTTGATACTTATGGTGGAAAAGGCGCTCACGGTGGTGGTGCATTTTCTGGAAAAGACCCTTCAAAAGTTGACCGTTCGGCAGCTTATGCTACACGTCATATTGCAAAAAATTTGGTTGCAGCTGGAGTTTGTAACGAAGTGTTAGTTCAAGTTTCGTA
>JAYTXX010000106.1:0-15671 GCA_043742725.1 Bacteroidota bacterium
AGGGAACTCAAGATGCAATGAATGTAAGTGTTATACAAACTTCTGATGGAGGATATCTTGTTGCTGGAACTACAGATAGTCTTGCTTTTTCATCCACTCAAAACTATGATATGAAAATTGTAAAAACAGATGGTTCTGGTAATTTTCAATGGAGCAAAACTTATGGATCACCTGCTGAGAATTATGATGAAGAAATAAGTTCTGTTGTGCAAACTACAGATGGAGGTTACTTTCTTATTGGAAGAATTTACAACACCACTGTTGGCTCTTGGGATATTTATTTGATAAAAACGGATGGTTCGGGAAATACAGTTTGGAGCAAGACATATGGAGGAACGGGAACTGATGTGGCAAATTCTGGAATACAAACTTCCGGTGGTGGATACATCGTTGCAGGAGCAACCAATAGTTTTGGAGCGGGGAGTAATGATTTTTACGTTATAAAAATTGATTCAAATGGTGCTTTGGTTTGGTCAAAAACATTTGGCGGAACAGGGTCAGAGGTTGCTAATGGTATAAAAGAAACTACCGATAATGGTTTTGCATTTACAGGAGTTACAACCAGTTTTGGTTTAGGAGCTGTAGATGTGTTATTAGTAAAAACAGATGCTTCTGGAGTTTTGCAATGGACTAAAACGTATGGTGGAACTGGTGACGACAGAGCATTCAGTATTGATACCGCTCAAGGTGGTGGTTTCGTGATAACTGGATATACTACAAGTTCAGGAGCTGGTGCATACGATACTTATTTTATCAAAACGGATATGAATGGGGCAAGTAATTGTTCAAACGAAACAAATCCTACACTAACTGATAATAGTGCCGCTACTGTGGTTAACGCTATTTCCACAATTGAAAGAAATTGGGGCGCAGTTGGAACTGATATTTCTTTTTCTTTTCCTTTGTCGTTAACAGGAGCAATAGCAGGAAGCCCTTGTGCAACAGCTACTGCGCCTTCAGCACCAACAAATCTTACTGTAGTTGCTTCAAGGTCTGTAAGCAGAATGAATACTCTTACTTGGCAAGATAATTCTAACAACGAAACAGGATTTTATTTAGAAAGAAGTTTAACTGGAACTTCTGGATGGAGCGTTATTGCCACTCTTGGTGTAAACATTGTTTATTTTGAAGATAGCGTGGGACTTGCTAATTCAACAGATTATTATTACAGAGTGAATGCGTATAACGGCAACGGAAGTTCGGCTTATTCTAATACTGCGTCAGTTACTACACTTACTGGTATCAATGAAATATCTTCCGATTTAAAAACAAATGTATTTCCAAATCCATTTTCTTCCAACACAACTTTAAAAATAAATTCTTCCATTCAATTTAAAAATGCTGAATTGAAAATTACAGATGTGATTGGTAAAGAAATAAAATCAATCTCTGTAAACACCAATGAAATTAATATAAACAGAGATGGAATGAAAAATGGAATTTATTTCTATCAATTATATAACAATGAAAAAATGATTGCTAATGGAAAAATAATTGTGCAATAATTTTGATTTAAGCGAATAAACAAAGAGTTCGAAATTTTTTCGGGCTCTTTCTGTATATCATAATTACTACTATTTGGTTATTGATTTACGTTATCGCTTTCTTGTACTTTGTTAAAAATTTAATTTATAAAACATGAAAACAAAAACAATTCTAGCTACACTTGTAATAGCTATTACAAGTTCAGCATTTTCTCAAACAGTGATTGAGAAAACGCAAGACCTTTCAAAAAAATCGGCAAAAGGATATTATTATGGTGCGTTTCAAAATCCAGAAACGGGCAACATTGAGGTTACCTATAAATTTAAAAATAGTTCTAAAGATGCGCAGGGAAGTTTTGAAACATATTATTTTGATAAAAATTTAAGTTTCATTAAACAAGAAGAATCAACTGTTTTGAAATCAGATATTGCAGATAAACCAGACTACACAAAAAGTATTATTTATGCGCAAGTAGGTGGATGTTCATCATTTGATGTTCTTGGTACAAAACTTTATTTAGCAAAACGTACATACGAATATAAATGGAGTTCGGATAAAAAAAACTATACAAGAAAAAGAACAGAGGATGTGGAAATAAAACCAAAAAATGATGATAAAAAAAGTTACAGCGGATATAGTGCTTTTACTGATGATGAAACAGGAAAACTAATGGTGTTGGTTTCTTCTGAAACAAAAGGTGATGATAAAAAAATAAACAAAAATTTTATTTTATTGGAAGTAAAAACGGATTTATCAATTAAAGAAATTCCGTTGCCTTTGGATGCTTCTCAACTTGTTTATTCAGGGGTTTTGCAAAATAGTTTGGGAGATGAAGAACTTTTCGAATCAGAATATGATGGCGATATTTCCCAAGGAGATATGGTTTTTATTTTTGCCCCTACTTTTGATAAAAAGAGTAATGTAGATTATAAAAAATATACTTATTTGAGAGTTGATAAAGATGGCTCTATAAAAGAGAATATTAAAATTGATGCACCTTCTCCAAACTTTATTGTTACAGGACTTGGGCAATCAAAAGATGGTGCAAGTTATTTATTTGGAAGTTATAACAATGATGATAAAACCTTTGACCAGTTGTACAAAGAATATTCACCATTACCAAACCCTTGTTATACCAATGGAATAAATTACAGAATGGATACCTACGAAAGAAAAACAGAAGCAAGCGAAATGAATTTTGTTTCTCTTTTAAAAATAAAAAATAGCAAAGTAGAATGGTTTAAAAATACTCCTGTTGCTGATTTAGAGAAAATTGTAAAAACACCAGCAGAGCAAAAAAAGGCATCTGCATATAAAGGAAAACGATTAAAAATACAATACTTCAATGTGTTATCGAATGGTGATATTTTTATTTCCGGACAATTAGTAGGCTCTCAAATGTTAAGTGGTGCATATTGGAAAACATACAAAGATGTGATTTGTCTTCAGTATTCTAGTAGTGGTGATGTTTTAGCACAATATGGTGCAAAACCAGAATCAATTGATGATAAAAAGAATATTATTTTATCAATACCGCAAAATTTTTATTCAAGTAAAGATGGCTCTATAATGTATTGGAATTTATTGGAAACAAATGTTTTTAAAGGCTATGCAGATTTTTGGGACGCATACAATGGTGTCGAAACATACTATGCAAATTATCATCCTTCGATGATTAAAATAAATACTGCAACAAAAGAAATTTTGGATTACCAAATTATTGGCAAAAGAAAATATTTGTTAAACAAAAATCAACCTTATATATATAACGAAGCAGATAAATCAATTATATATATTGGTAGTGATAAAAACAGTAAACTTTGGTTGGCAAAATATTCGATGAATTAAATTATAAAAAAACCAAAATAAAAAGGAACAGAAAATTTTCTGTTCCTTTTTTATTTGTCTAATCTGTTTTTTCGGAGAGTGAAAATAAGATTTTATTGCAATATGAAGATACAAATTCACAAAATAGACGTTGTTACTAGCTAAGAATGGATGTATTATTACAATTATAACAGACCTCAATCACTTAATAATAAAACACCAATAGAATACCGATTAAATGAATAAAATTCTACTTTTGATTGGCTCTATTTTTAGGGTAGCTTACAAAACATTAAAGTTTTATATTCTTGCTCTCTTCTAATAAAACATTATCTAAAATTTCGCCAAAATGATATATCTCTTCAAACGAATTATATAATGGAGCAGGTGCCAATCTTATTATTTCAGGTTCTCTCCAATCTACAATAACTCCATTTTCTATTAGTTGATTAAAAATAGATTTTCCATTTTTATAAATCAAAACAGAAAGCTGAGCGCCTCTTTCTTTCTCATCTTGTGGAGTAATTATTTTTATTGGAATTACTTCTGCATATTTATTTGCAACTGCTTTAATTGTTTCTTCGAGATAATTTGTGAGTTGTATTCTTTTAGAAATTATATTTTGAAAACCTGCTTCTCTAAAAACTTCGAGTGAACTTTTTAATGGAGCCATAAGCATAATAGGCGAAGTGCTTAATGACCATCCATCGGCTCCTAATGCAGGAGTAAATTCTCTATTCATTTGAAATCTACTCGAAAGTTCATTTCCCCACCATCCGGAAAACCGGGGTATGTCTTTGTTTTCTCCATGTTTCTCATGAACAAATATGGATGAGATTCCACCGGGACCAGAATTCAAATATTTATAAGTACACCAGGCGGCAAAATCTACTTTCCAATCGTGTAAGTTCAGTTCTATATTGCCAACAGCATGAGCAAGATCAAAACCTACTTTAGCTCCCACTTCATGTGCTACTTGTGTAATTTCTTTCATATCAAATGCTTGCCCTGTGTAATAATTAACACCTCCCATCCAAACCATTGCTAACTCTTTTCCATTATTTTTTATTTCTTTTATAATATCCTCTGTTCTTAATGTGTGCTCGCCTTTTCTTGGCTCAAGCTCAATGATTACCTCTTCCGGCTTAAGCCCTCTAAATTTTGCTTGAGAAATTAAAACATATAAATCAGATGGAAATGTTCCTTGCTCACAAATTATTTTATATCGCTCTTTTGTAGGGTTATAAAAAGATATCATTAAAAGATGAATATTAACAGTAAGCATATTCATTACTGCAATTTCGGAGGGTAATGCTCCAACTAAATATGCCATATCTTCTTTTAATTTTTCATGATATGTTATCCATGGATTAGTTGGTTTAAAATGTCCTTCAACACCATAGTCAGCCCATTTGTTAAGTTCCTCTTCAATTTGTTTTTTTACTTTTTTGGGTTGTAGCCCCAATGAGTTTCCGCAGAAATAGATAATTGATTTACCATTTTTTTGGGGTAACAAAAATTCATTTCTAAATGCTGCAACCGGATCTTTTTGATCCATGCTTCTTGCGTATTCAAGATTGTCTTTCATTTTATAATTTAATTTAAGATTGAGGATATAAACTGTGGTATTGTTGTTTCTAATTTACCATCAGAAATTTTTTTAATAAACGCACTTCCTATAATTGCTCCGTTTGAATATTTACAAACTCTCTGAAATTTTTCTTTATCAGAAATTCCAAACCCCACTAACAGAGGGTTGTTGAGCTTTAATTTTTTTATTGCGGTGAATTTTTGACTGTCAATTTTTGTTGTTTGCCCAGTTGTTGAAGAAGAAGAAACCAGATAAATAAATCCACTTGATACGTTGTCTATTTTTCTAATTCTTTCCGAACCGGTATCCGGGGTTATCATAAAAATTGTTGATACTTGATTTTGCTCAAATATTTTTTGATACTGTTTTTTATATTCCTCTATAGGTAAGTCAGGAATTATAACACCATCAACTCCAACTTTTTTACATTTTTCAACAAATGATTTCATGCCATATTGAATTACGGGATTTAAGTATCCCATCAAAACAATTGGAATTTTTATTGTTTTTCTAATGTCTTCGAGCTGATGAAATAAAAGATTTATGCTCATCCCATTTTTTAAAGATTGCTCACTACTTTTTTGAATAATGATTCCATCAGCTAATGGATCCGAAAATGGAATTCCAATTTCAATAATATCCGCTCCTGATTTTTCTATCAAAGCAATAATTTTTGTTGTATCATAAATAGCCGGATACCCGGCTGTAAAAAAGATAGAGAGTATATTTTCTTTTTTAGTTTTAAATAATTCCGTTATTCTATTTTTCATTTTCTGTTTTCTAAATATTTTCGGAGTAGGTTGACATATCTTTATCTCCCCGTCCCGAGAGGCAGATAACAACAATATCCGTTTTTTTAAATTTTATTTTTTCAAGAGCTGCTATGGCATGCGCTGATTCTAATGCAGGAATAATACCTTCGTTCTTGCTTAGGTTAATTCCAGCTTCTAACGCTTCTTTGTCGGTTATTGAAATATATTTTACTCTTTTGATTTTATGAAGATGGGCATGAATTGGTCCTATGCCGGGATAATCCAATCCTGCTGAAATTGAATGTGGTTCTATAATCTGACCATCATCTGTTTGCATTAAAAGAGTTTTACTTCCATGAATTATTCCTGTTCTCCCTAATGTTGTAGTAGCTGCCGAATAACCACTTTTAATTCCTTTTCCGGCTGCTTCAACTGCTATTAATTTAACATCAGCATTTTTTAAAAAATGATAAAACGCACCTGCTGCATTACTTCCTCCGCCAACACAAGCAATTACATAATCAGGTGTTTCCTTTGCTGTTTTTTCTTTCAGTTGAATTTTTATTTCCTTACTTATAATAGATTGAAAACGCAAAACCATGTCGGGATAAGGATGTGGTCCTACCACAGAACCAATTACATAATATGTGTTGTTAGAATTATTAATCCAATCTCTTATTGCTTCATTGGTGGCATCTTTCAAAGTCATACTTCCCGATGTAACAGGAATAACTTTTGCTCCCAGAAGCTTCATTCTTTCTACATTAGGTTTTTGTCTGTTTATATCCACCGTCCCCATATAAACAATGCATTCCAAATTCATTAATGCACACGCAGTGGCAGTAGCTACACCATGCTGCCCTGCACCGGTTTCAGCAATAATTCTATTCTTGCCTAATTTTTTTGCAAGAAGCACTTGCCCCAGAGCGTTATTTATTTTATGAGAACCTGTATGATTAAGGTCTTCTCGTTTTAAATAAATAGTTGTATTATATTTTATAGAAAGTTGATTTGACTTATAAAGAGGAGATGGGCGACCCACATAATCTTTTAATAAATTATTAAGCTCTCTCTTAAAGTCCTTTTCATTTATGATTTTTAAATACGCTTTTTTAAGCGCTTCTATATTAGGAAAAAGCATTTCGGGAATATATGCCCCTCCATAGTTTCCATAATAACCATTTATATCTGCTGTATATTTCATTGCGTAAAAGTTTTTAAAATTGCTATCGCTTTTTTCAGTTTTGCTATATTTTTTATTCCGGGAGAATCTTCCATTTTGCTATTTAAATCAACGCCATATAAATTAAATTTCCCGAGTCCCTTTATTTCATTAATGTTGTCCAACCCTATTCCTCCGCTTATAAAAAAGGGGATGTGTTGGTTGTATTTGTTTAATAAACTCCAATCAAATGCAACTCCGTTGCCTCCTTTATTTTTTCCTTTTGTGTCGAAAAGAAAATAATCGCAATGGTCTTGATACTTTTTAGTAGAATTAAAATTAAAGCCATCGCCAACAGAAAATGCTTTTATAACCTCCACCTTTTTACTCTTGAAGTAGTGGCACGTTTCAGGAGTTTCTGAGCCGTGAAGTTGAATTGCGTCTAACCTAAATTCATTTACGATATTTTGAATTTCCCGGATTGAAGAATTGACAAACACGCCTACTTTTTTGTGGGATATATTTTCTATATCCATTTTTAAAATGGTATTTCTCATATATCGTTTTGATTTTTTATAAAATATAAAACCTAAATAATCGGGGTTTAATTCTAAAATTTCTTTTAGATTATCTTTATATTTTATTCCACAAATTTTAATTTTCATTTATTCTTATTGTTTGTGTTTTTCTTATTTCAGCTATAAAATCAGCACAACTTATTTCGGGATTTTCAGTGCTCATAAACTGCTCTCCAATTAAAAATCCATTAAATCCTTTCTCTTTTAGTTTTAATAATTTTTCAACTGTATCTATTCCGCTTTCCGATATTTTAAGAAATTCGTTCGGAATAAAATCAAATAATTCTAATGAATTTTCTATGCTAACAGTAAAGTCTTCTAAATTTCGATTGTTAACTCCAACTATGTCTATATATTCATTAATTCTATCGAGTTCTGATTTGGTATGAATCTCTAATAAAACCTCTAACCCAATTTGTTTTGCTATCATCGCAAAGCGTTTAACTTTATATGGAGAAAGTACAGAAGCTATGAGCAGGATTGCGTCTGCTCCAATTGATTTTGTCTCATAAATTTGAAATTCATCAATAATAAAATCTTTTCGAAGTATAGGACAGTCATTATATATTCTTGCCGTAACCAAATCCTGATTAGTGCCTCCAAAAAAAAGTTCATCTGTTAAAACTGAAATTGCTGAAGCCCCTGATTTTATATATCCTGCAGTAGTCTTTTCTATATTAGCAACCTTGTTTATATTTCCTTTAGAAGGAGATTTTCTTTTAAACTCCGCAATGATTCCATAATCATTTTTTAAAAGAGTATTTTTCAATGAAATGGTCGTTCTTTCCATATTAGGATATTTACCTGTGTCAAGAGGAAACATCTTTCTTTTATATAACACCTCTTCTGTTTTATTCTTAATTATATTTTCTAAAATGTTTCTCATTGTCCCATCAATTTTTTAAATGTTTTTAATGCTTTTCCTGCTGTTAAAGATTCTCTCGCCATTTCTATAGAATCCGCTTTTGATATTTTTGGATAATTTAATTTTATTGCAATAGCGGCATTGGCTATAACAACATCATTTTGTTCACGGGTTCCATCGCCTTGTAATATATTGGTGAAAATCTTTGCAGACTCAGATATATTACTTCCACCTTTAATAGAAGACATATTAACTTTTTTAAATCCTTCGGATTCGGGGTCAATAATTAAATCTGAATTATTTGTTATAATTCTGTAAGGGCCGGTTAAAGAAATTTCATCAAACCCATCAAGAGAATAAATAATTGCATAATCCTTAGCGGTTTTAGAAAGTATATTTTTATACAGTGTTGCAAGCTCCAAACTATAAACTCCCATCACTTGTTTTAAGGGATATGCAGGATTTATAAGAGGTCCCAGCATATTAAAAAATGTTTTAAAATTGAGCTCCTTTCTTATATCGGCAACATTTTTTAGAGCTGTTTGATAAAGGGGTGCGTGCAGAAAACAAATTCCTGCATTCTCTATTTGCGATCTAATAATTTCTTCTGAGTTTGTGAAAGAGTAACCAAAATATTCTAAAATATTTGATGAGCCACAAGAAGATGAAATAGCATAGTTACCATGCTTTGCTACTTTAACTCCTGCTCCTGCTACAATAAATGAAGCAATGGTAGAAATATTAAATGTGTTTTTATTGTCCCCTCCTGTTCCGCATAAATCAATGGGGTCATATTCAGACAAATTTATTTTTTTTCCAACCTCAAGCAGTGCTTCTCTGAACCCATCCAGTTCATCAGCCGAAATTTCACGCATAAGATAAACAGTTATAAATGCAGTAATATGAGCATTGTTGCATTTTCCGGAAGTTATTTCAAGCAAAGCATTTTTTGCTTCTTGTTTCGTTAATATATTTTTTTCAAATAGCGATTCTAATATTGGTTTCATTGTTTTTGGAATTAAATTATAGGAGTGAAAAAACAAAAAGCCCGCTTGGAAAAGCGGGCTTTTTGTTTTTATTGTTAAAATAAATCAATGCCAGACAGTCCAAGATTGGGATTCACAGACACGCCACCACGATTTATTTAAAGACTTTCTCATTTGTATTTCGAATGCAATAATACAACTTTTTTTTAAATGCACAATAAAAAAATTACTAATGGCTACTGTAGCACAATATGGTGCAAAACCAGAATCAATTGATGATAAAAAGAATATTATTTTATCAATACCGCAAAATTTTTATTCGAGTAAAGATGGCTCTATAATGTACTGGAATTTATTGGAAACAAATGTTTTTAAAGGTTATGCAGATTTTTGGGATGCATACAATGGTAACGAAACACACGATGCAAATTATCATCCTTCGATGATTAAAATAAATACTGCAACAAAAGAAATTTTGGATTACCAAATTATTGGAAAACGAAAATATTTGCTAAACAAAATCCAACCTTATATATATAACGAAGCAGATAAATCAATTATATATATTGGTAGTGATAAAAACAGTAAACTTTGGCTGGCAAAATATTCAATGAATTAAAATTTTAAAAAACCAAAATAAAAAGGAACAGAAAATTTTCTGTTCCTTTTTTATTTCAAATAAATTTATTTTTCTAAAATAGTTTTCAAATTTAAAAGTCCCTCATTAAAAGATTTTACAATCATACCTTTCGCCAACAAAGACATTACATTCATTGGACGTTTCGATTTTCCTGTGAAACCCCAAGCAACTTCTGTAGAACCATTTTTTGCTATTGCAGATAGGTATGCATGGTGGGTAACTTTCATAGGTTTTTCAAAACGCAATTCAAAATCTACTCGTTCACCTTCAGTAATTTTTATAATTTCTTGCTCTCCTTTTCCTACATTTTTATCTGTGCTGTCCCAAGCAGAAACGCAACCCACTGTGGCATCAGTTCCTTTGAAATTTTTTTTCATGTTTGGGTCTTTCAAATTCCATGTACTCCAGTTATCTTGATTTTTTAAAGATTTTAAATAAGCAAAAACTTCGTCTTTGGGTTTATTGACGGTTGTTTGGCATTCTATTTTAAAATCAGTTGGAGCAAGAATAATAAGTAGAATTACTACAACAATTATTCCTGCAAGAATGTATAATGCTATCATGTTTTTTTGTTTTGGTTTATACAATAGTAATAAAAAAAATTCCATTTTCACTTTTGATAAATAGCTACTTTTGAAACAAAGAATATTTATTCCTATGAAAAAAATAATGTTACTTGGTTCGGGCGAACTCGGAAAAGAATTTGTGATTGCAGTAAAACGATTGGGGCAATATGTTGTTGCTGTTGATTCCTATAATGATGCGCCAGCGCAGCAAGTAGCTGATGAACGTGAAGTAATTAATATGCTTGATGGAAATGAGTTAGATAAAATTGTTGCAAAGCATAAACCCGATATTATTGTTCCAGAGATTGAAGCAATTCGTACCGAACGATTTTATGATTACGAAAAACAAGGAATACAAGTTGTGCCAAGTGCGAAAGCTGCAAATTTTACAATGAATAGAAAAGCTATTCGGGATTTAGCAGCAAAAGAATTAAAATTAAAAACTGCAAAATACGAATACGCAAATAATTTAGAAGAACTAATTGCCGCTGTTAAAGTTGTTGGAATACCTTGTGTTGTAAAGCCATTAATGAGTTCATCTGGCAAAGGACAAAGTGTTATAAAATCGGCAACAGATATTGAAAAAGCTTGGGAGTATGCACAAGCAGGTAAACGAGGAGATTATACCGAAGTAATTGCTGAAGCATTTGTAAAGTTTAATTCTGAAATAACTTTACTTACTGTAACACAAAAAAATGGAATAACATTGTTTTGCCCGCCAATAGGTCATCGTCAGGAACGTGGCGATTATCAAGAGAGTTGGCAACCAGCAGAAATAAATTCAGAACATTTAAAAGAAGCGCAGACAATGGCAGAAAAAGTTACCAAAGCATTAACTGGAGCAGGAATTTGGGGTGTAGAATTTTTTCTTGCAGATGATGGTGTTTACTTTTCTGAACTTTCTCCTCGTCCACATGATACAGGAATGGTAACACTTGCAGGTACACAAAATTTTTCTGAATTTGAACTGCATGCTCGTGCAGTTTTAGGTTTGCCAATTTCAGAAATTACATTGGAACGAGTAGGCGCAAGTGCTGTTATACTAGCCGATAAAGAAGGAACGCATCCAACATATACAGGTTTGGAAAAAGCAATGAATGAATTAAAAAGTGATGTGAAAATTTTTGGAAAGCCAACAACTCGTCCATATCGTAGAATGGCTGTGGCTTTGGCGTATGATAAAATTGAAACAGATGTGCAGATTGTAAAACAACGTGCAATTGAAATTGCAAAAATGATAAAGGTGGAGAGTAAATAAAATTCATCGTTATAAAATTATCTCTTCAATTTCGTAGAGAATTATAATTTTTCCATGCCAACAATTGTAAACATACAAGAATTTTTAAAACTCTCGGAAATTCATCCAATACTGGATGTTCGTAGCCCTGCTGAATTTGAACAAGGTCATATTGTTGGTGCAGAAAATCTTTCATTATTTACAAACGAAGAACGAAAAATAGTTGGAACACTTTACAAAAAAGAAGGAAAACAAGTTGCAGTTCTTAAAGGTTTGGAGTTGGTTGGTGTAAAACTTTCGGAATATGTAAAAAAAGCAATTGCGTTAAACAAAACAGAAACATTTTTAGTTTATTGCTGGCGTGGTGGTATGAGGAGCTCAAGTATGGCTTGGTTTTTAGAAACGTATGGTTTTAAATGTATCACCTTAAAAGGTGGATATAAAAGTTATAGAAAACATGTTTTAGAAAGTTTTTCAGCAGAAAAAAAATTGATTGTACTTGGCGGAAAAACGGGAACAGGAAAAACAATTGTGTTACACCAATTAAAAAAAGAAGGCGAACAAATTATTGATTTAGAAAAGATAGCACATCACAAAGGCTCATCATTTGGCGCATTAGGAGAGAAAGAACAATTTTCGCAAGAGCAGTTTGAGAATGAATTGTCGTTTCAACTTTCAAAAATTAATTCCGAAAAAAAATGTTGGATTGAAAATGAAAGTAGAATGATTGGAAAAAATATTATTCCACTTCATTTTTGGCAACAAATGCAAAATGCAATTGTTGTTACAATTAATTTACCAATTGAAGAGCGAATAAATTATTTAGTAACTGAATATGGAAAATTTTCAAAAGAAAATTTAATAGACGCTACAAACCGTATTGGTAAAAGATTAGGCGGCTTGCTCACAAAACAAGCTATTGAAGCATTGGAACAAAATGATTATAAAACAGCTTTTGAAATTTGTTTGATTTATTATGATAAAACATATAATTATGGGCAAGAGCAACGAGCAAAAGAAAAAATAATTTCGTATGAATTTGAAAAATTAAATGCAACGGACATTGCAAAAAAAATAATTGAAACAGCTGATTACAAATAAAAATGGAAAATATAAAACTCACACACTATAGTCACGGAGCAGGATGCGGATGTAAAATAGCACCACATGTTTTGGAAGAAATTTTAAAATCAAATTTTGTTGCACCACAAAATGATAAATTAATTGTTGGCAATGCTACAAAAGATGATGCAGCTGTTTATGATTTAGGAAATGGTCAAGGACTTATTAGTACTACCGATTTTTTTATGCCTATTGTTGATGATGCGTTTGATTTTGGAAAAATTGCTTCAGCAAATGCAATTAGTGATGTGTATGCAATGGGCGGAAAACCTTTGTTGGCAATAGCAATTTTAGGTTGGCCCATTAATAAATTACCAGTTGAATTAGCGCAACAAGTAATTGAAGGCGCAAGAAAAATTTGTGCAGAAGCTGGAATTTCTCTTGCTGGCGGACATAGCATTGATAGTCTTGAGCCTATTTTTGGACTTGCTGTAAATGGTCTTATTGATTTGAAAAATTTAAAACAAAACAATACTGCTAAAGAAGGTAATTTGATTTATCTCACAAAAAAAATTGGTGTTGGAATTCTTACAACAGCTGAAAAAAAAGGTGTTTTAAAAGAGGAACACAAAGGAGTTGCAGCTGAACAAATGATGCAATTAAATACATTTGGAGAAAAAGCTGGACAACAAAAATTTGTTACAGCAATGACAGATGTAACAGGTTTCGGCTTGTTAGGACATTTAATTGAAATGGCAGAAGGAGCTAATCTCACAGCTGAAATCAATTATTTAAAAATTCCATTGATTGATGATTTAGCTTTTTATACTTCACAAATGTGTGTTCCTGATAATACATTTCGGAATTGGAGTGGCTACGACCCAAAAGTAAAGGGCATTACAGGCGATTCGCTACTTACGCTTTGCGACCCTCAAACAAATGGAGGATTACTTATTACTGTTGATGCAAATTCAAAAAATGAATTTGAAAAATTATTAATTAGCGAAGGATTGAAAAATTTTGTTGAGCCAATTGGCGTGATGAAAACAAAAACAGAAAAAGCAATTGAAATTATTTAAGAAATATTACTTTGATAATTCCATTGCTTTCCTTTGATATTCTTCGGCTTTAGCGGTTTGCCCCATGTTTCTGTATGAAGTAGAAACATTGCTATACAGTTGCGAATTTTTTGGAGTAATTTCAATTGCTTTCAAAAAATAATTTATGGATTCTTTAAAATTTCCTTTTATTCCGTAAATAACTCCAAGATTTTCTAATACAGTTGGGTTTTTCGGATCAAGCTCAAACGCTTTATTGATATACTTTAGTGCCTTTTCAATATCGCCTCTTACTTTTCCGTAGTGTTCCGATAATTTTGCATAAACAGGAGCAAAAGTAGAATCTTGTTCTACGATTTTTGTGTAAATATATAATGCTGAATCGTGTAATCCTGCTTCATCGTATGATTTGCCAAGTTCAACACCTGCTGTGTAATTTGTTGGTTGATAGTTGGTAATGAGTTTGTAATATTTTATAGCATCGGGATAATTTTTTTGATTGAAATTTGTTTGTGCCATAAATGTTAAATTATTTATAGATTCAGTATTGGCAGGATTTATTTTCAATCCATTTTCCAATGCTAATGCCGCATACGGATAATTTTTTAATTCAATCTCTGCTCTTCCCAACACAAGCCAAGCACTCAAATAAAGCGAATGAACACTGACGCTTTTTTCTAAATATACAACAGCCTGTTTTATGATATTGGTTTTTATGGTTTCATCTTTTTCTTGCAAAGCCTTGTCTAGCATTAAACCTGCAGCTGAAAGATTACATTTTGCACTATTGCTACTTGTTTTTACATCAGTTGTAAATAATGTGTAGCCATCTTTCCACACTAAATTTCTACTCATTGTTTTTACAGAATATGCAAGTGTAAGTGTGATTAAAAATCCCATCAACACATTTTTATAGGTGATTGAATTCGTAATTAGTAAAGGCAATTTATTTACAAGAAAATGTGCTATAATCAAGCAAAATCCCATCATTGGAGCAAACATAAAGCGTTCGTTCATGAAAGTTCCAACAGGTAAAATAATATTTGAAACAATTATAAAACTGAACAAGAAAAATAAAATGGCATAAGCATTTATGTTTTTTTTCCAAATACTAATAAAAGCAAAAATCAAAAGTGTAATATAAATAATAGAAGAAATAATAACATAAATATTTGTCCAATCAGTGATTGCAATTTGTGTTGGATAATAATCGTGTGTGAGTGGATGAGGAAAAATTAATAGCAATAAATATTTTCCCCAAGTATAAATGATGGTAGCATATTTTTCGGAAGTTGTGCAATTTAAAAATGGATTGTTCATTAATTCTGGCTGAACAGCAGTAGTTGTAAAAAATCCAAGAGCATTGTAGCGCATAAAAACATATCCAACAAAACCAATGAACATCATTCCAACTATTATTGAATAATCTTTTATTCGTGCAGAAGTAAATACAAATAGCGTTAGTGGAACAATTGCAAAAAAAGTAATTGCATTTTCTTTTGAAAGTAATGTGAGGAAAAAAATAATAGGAATTGTTAAGAGATAAATTATTTTTTTCTGTTCAACATATTTTACTGAAAAATAAACTACAATCAATGAACCCAACAAGCTCCAAATTTCATCTAACCCTTTTATGTTTGCAACCACTTCGGTATGCAATGGATGTGTAATGTAAATTAATGTTGCAATAAATGGAATGCTCAAAAGCTCATCGGCTCTGCTTTTTGAAGCTAATAAATGTTGAAGAAGGAAAAATAAAACTACGCAAGTGAGTGCATAAAAAATAATATTTCCAAAATGTCCAATCAAAGGATTTAAACCAAAAAATTGATATTCAATTGCAAAAAGTAGTTGTGTTAATG